>JAFGBG010000225.1 GCA_016933295.1 Sedimentisphaerales bacterium
AATACAGCGCGGCAATCAGGCATTGAGAGCTTTTTTTATTATTTCAGCGCCTTTGGAAAGGGCTTCGCCGATTTTTTGTGGATTTTTGCCGCCCGCCTGCGCCATCTGCGGTCGTCCGCCGCCGCCGCCGTCAACAACAGGCGCTATCTCTTTAATAATATTACCGGCGCTAAGACCTTTTTCGATCAAATCGTTCGTCATGCCGGCCAGAAGCGTCGCCCTGCCGTCATCTTCGAAGCCTAAAACAATCGCCGCCGATTGCGCTTTCTTTTTGAGCATATCTATCGCTTCGCGCGCCTGCTCGACAGTCACGGCGGAAAGTGTGCCGACAATCACGGAAGTTGCGCCGACTTTCTCGCAATTATCAAGAAGCTCCCTCGCCTGGCCGAGGCAATCCGAGCCGGAGGCCTTCGACGCCGATTTTAATTTCTTCGAAAGCTCCTTATTATCCTGAACCAACTGGCCTATACGTCCCACCAGAGCCTCGGATGGAACCTTCAATATTTGAGTCAATTCATCAACTAAGACAGACGCTTTTTCGAGATAGTCGATTAGTCCCTGCCCGGTCAGCGCGGTTATCCTTCGCACACCGGCGGAAATGCTCTCTTCTTTTATAATCTTGAAACCACCTATTACACCGAGCCTCTCGACGTGAGTTCCGCCGCAAAATTCCTTGCTGAAAGCCTCCTGAATCCGCTCATCGCCTTCGGCGCCGACGGCAACAACACGAACTTCGTTGCCGTACTTTTCGCCGAACAGAGCCATAGCTCCTAACTGCTGCGCCTGCTCCTTCGGCAGCACCTTCCAGGCAACCGGCAAATCGGCGTGAATTTTCTCTTTGACCAAATCCCCTACCTGCTTTAACTGCTCGGCGGTCAGCGCCTTCGGATAAGTGAAATCGAATCGAAGATAATCCGGTCCGACGTAGCTGCCCTGCTGGGCAACCGATTTACCGAGCACCTGCTGTAAAGCCCACTGCAAAAGATGGGTGGCTGTGTGATTTTTCTTCGTAGCGGTTCTGCCTTTGTCTACAGTTGCAGTGACTTGCTGACCAGTATGAAATTGGCCTATGGCATGTTTTCCCCAATGAATAATCGATTCACCAAATTTCTCGGTTGTTTCAACTAAAAAGTCACCAGTAGCTGATTTTATGATTCCAGAGTCCCCGACTTGGCCACCGGATTCTGCATAGAAACATGTCTCTTTTAACACAAGGCCAAAATCCATATTGACGTCAGTGGGTCCAATACTACCAGTTGTAATATTGGACTTCTTTCTGGGATCTATTATGCTTAAAATGTTAGTTGTACAAACATCGCCTTCATACTTCTTAGAGTCGTCGGTTTTTTCAAGGGAAGGCGTCCCAAGCAAATTCATTATCGAGGAACTTTTTTGCGCAGCCCTTGCACGTTCTCGTTGTTGCTCCATCAGCTCGGCAAATTTTACCTTATCTACTTCCAGACCCCTTTCGGCGGCCATAAGCTGTGTCAAATCAAGCGGAAAACCATACGTGTCATAAAGCTGGAATGCATCTTCGCCGGTGATAATTTTTTTCCCGGATTTCTGCGCCCTCTCGGCGGCGTCATCGAAAATATCGATGCCCCTGTCGAGCGTTCTGCCAAAACTCGCTTCCTCGGATTCTATAACCGTTGAGACGTAATCGGCTCTTACCTTTATCTCGACGAACGCTCCGCCGAGGCAATCCACGACAACAGGCACAAGCTTATACAGAAACGGCTCGTGCATTCCCAATTCCCTGCCGAACCGCGAGGCCCGGCGCAGTATTCGACGAATCACATAGCCACGGCCTTCGTTCGACGGTGTCGCGCCGTCAGTTACGGCAAAAACCAGCGAACGAATATGGTCTGCGATAACTCTGAACGCGTTGTCGGTCTTATTGCCCAATTTCGCCGTATATTTATGGCCGGTAAGCTCGCCTGTCGAATCGATAATCGGCATAAATAAATCGGTGTCGTAATTGCTTTTTTTATTTTGCAAAACCGCCACGATTCTTTCCAGTCCCGCCCCGGTATCGACATATTTCGCCGAAAGCGGCACGAGCCTGCCGTCCGGGTGACGGTTGTACTGTATGAAGACGAGGTTCCACAATTCGATATACCGTGCGCAGCCGCTGTTGACCCGGCACTGATGGCCGGGGACATCCTGCATATCGCACCTGTCCGGGCCGAGGTCGATATGTATCTCGCTGCACGGCCCGCACGGGCCGGTCTCGCCCATTTCCCAGAAATTGTCTTTTTTCCCGCAAGCAAGAACCCGCTCGGCGGGAATTGGTGTCACTTTAGTCCAGAGTTTCGCCGCTTCGTCGTCCGCCGGCAGCCCGTCGCTCTCGTCGCCGGCAAAAACCGTCGCCCACAAACGGTCCGGCTCGATCTTCCATACCTTCGTCAGCAGCTCCCACGCCCATTCGATAGATTCGGCCTTGAAGTAATCGTCAAACGACCAGTTACCCAACATCTCAAAAAAAGTATGGTGATACGTGTCCTTGCCGACCTCTTCGAGGTCGTTGTGCTTGCCGCTTACGCGAAGGCATTTCTGACTGTTGACCGCCCGCGGGTATTCAGGCGGAACCAATCCGAGAAAAATGTCCTTGAACTGGTTCATCCCTGCGTTGGCAAAAAGTAAAGAATCGTCGCCGATCGGCACTATCGGCGAACTCGGGACAAACCGGTGACTTTTGCCTTTGAAGAAATCTATAAATTCACTTCTAATCTGCTTCGCACTTGACATCTGATTCTCACATCACACTTTACGAAATTACACAAGACCTTTTGCGACGAGAACTTTGTCTTTTATTTCTTTGCATAAGTCTTTGTTTTCAACCAGGAATTTTTTGGCGTTTTCTCTGCCCTGGCCGAGGCGCATATCGCCGTAATTTAACCATGCGCCGCTTTTTTCCACAACGTCGCTGCCGACCGCCAAATCCAGCAAATCGCCCTCGTAGCTTATGCCGGAATCGAACATAATATCGAATTCCGCATCGCGGAAAGGCGGGGCGATTTTATTCTTTACCACTCTTGCCCTGACCCTGGAGCCGATGGCGCCGGTACTGTCCTTTATTGTGGTGATTCTCCGCAGATCGATTCGAACGGAGCTGTAAAACTTCAGGGCTTTTCCGCCGGTCGTCGTTTCCGGATTGCCGAACATCACGCCGATTTTCATTCGTATCTGGTTGATAAATACCAGGGCTGTCTTGCTCTTGTTGATAATGCTTGTCAGCTTGCGCATCGCCTGGCTCATTAATCTTGCCTGCAACCCCATGTGGCTGTCGCCCATTTCACCCTCTATCTCGGCCTTGGGTGTCAGTGCGGCGACGGAATCGACAACGATAATATCCACCGAGTTGGAGCTGATCAGCATCTCGGCGATATCCAGCGCCTGCTCGCCCGTATCCGGCTGGCTGACCAACAGGCCGCTTACATCCACGCCGAGTCTTTTCGCCCATGTCGTATCCAGAGCGTGCTCGGCGTCGATAAACGCCGCGACGCCGCCGGCCCGCTGCGCATTGGCTATTATATGCAGCGCAAGAGTCGTTTTGCCGGATGACTCCGGCCCGAACAGCTCGGTGACTCTGCCGCGGGGAATACCCGCGCCGCCGAGAGCGATATCGAGTGACAACGAGCCGGTATTGATACCCTCGATTTTCGCATACTTGTTTTCATCCATCCGCATGATCGAGCCCTGGCCGTACTGCTTTTCTATCTGCGCAATCACACGCTGCAGCGCGTTTTCCCTGCCGGTGGCTTTTGATTCTGTTTTAGCTTCTTTTGTCTTTGCCATCTTCATCTCTCCTTTTCCGCAAATAAAGTTGAAAAATTAAAACTGAAAATTTAAAATCTAACCTAAAATTCATAACTGTTTCTTACCCTTCAAAGTTAAAATACTTGAACCCAAAATGTTTGCTAATTCTTTAGTTTCCTTCAACAAACATTCCAATTGTGTATTTTTGATTTTCTTTGCATCTCTTAATAAACCAAGCCAATATAAACTCTCATTTGCAGACTTCAGCGAATAGCTGAAGAAATTTGTAAAATCCCTTTTAGAAGAAGCACCCTTAGCTTCAACAATATTAGCGCCTACGGAAGTCGCTGATCTCAATAGCTGCTGTGCAATTATCTGACACGAATAATCTTTAGGTAGAGCATCCAAGAACTCTATCACGGCAATAGAATATTTATAAGCCCTCTGTTTTAAGTCGGTTTTTAGCTTTGAGCTTTGGTTTTGCATTTTAATTTTTAACTTTATAATTACTTCAAACTATAATTTCCCAACACCGTATAAACAGGACCTTCGGGCCTTAGCTCACTCTGATATACACAAAGCGAATCTACCGACGCGACCGCAAGCTTCAAATCTTTGTATTCTTCTGCCAGGTTCGCCAGCTTTAAGCCGGCCCTGGAATTTCTCACCCGACACAAAGTCAGGTGTCCGGCGAATTTTCTGGTTTCAGGCGGCCAGCCCGCCGAAGCCAGAGCCTGCTCGAGGTCGGCCTGCAATTGTAGCAGATTTTCACTATCCTGTCCCGCGCCGACCCATAAAACTCTTGCGCTTTTTCCGCCGAAATGGCCGACGCCCCCGATATCGATATCGAAGCTCTTGCGCCGAGTTGCCACATCGCGTGCGATTTCACAGACCTCGACGAGAAGTTTATCCTTAATTTCGCCGAGAAATTTCAGGGTAAGGTGCATAGTCAGAGGATTGACCCACTTGGCATCGCTTTTTCTTATGTCCGCTTTGGCTAAAATTTCGCTCTGCAGGTTAGCCAGGGCCTTTCTTATCGCCTCATCGATATCTATCGCAATAAAAACTCGCATTTATTATAAATCCGAAGCACTAACTTCTAAATTAGAAACGAACCTATTATTCTAACCTCCGACTAACCAGATTTCACGGAAAAAACGACAGAATTAACACAATCATAGTAATAATACAGTAATACCGGGAGTCGATTATTGCGGATAATGCCAAAAACGGCGAAGCCATATACGAGTAGATTTCAAGACCGAATATTTTTCTAAGGGATGAACATCTCCGCAAATTCAAGGTAGGATCTATCTCCCTCCTCGGCTTCGGAATGTGTATGAACCGATTCAAGCACCACTTTCAATCCTTTCGTCCATATCTCATCGGATACATCCGAACGAATCAGCCTGGCATTTTCAATCGCCTTTATGAGCGGGCATGCTGTAATGTTTTTAGACTCTTCTTCTTTTATAATAAGCGATTTTAGTGCCGCTGCGACCGCCTTGTCATCGATATGCTGGTTATCTCTCCAGGTATTTACTATGGCAAATTCTATATTCTCGAGGACATCAACGTGGTTTTCCGTCATCTGCCTAAAAATCTTTGCCGGCTTTTCTTCCCTGCATATGTATTTGCGTTTTCTTCCCTTCAGCTTAAACTTCGCCATTTTATATTCCTAAAAATCCCGTCTTCTACCCGTAAATAAAGATTATATTATTTAATGATGACAGGATGCAAGCAATTTTACAAACGGAACAGCGTTTAGTTCAACGTTACAATCGTTCCTTCGTTACGTGCGATGTCGATTCTGACGTTTGAAGGCAACGCTGCGCTTCTTTTTCAAAACCTTGTAATCTGCCTTAAAACCTCCAGCCGTTTGTCGATATCGGTTCTTTTAATCGCCTGAAGTCCTTTGAGGGAAAAATCGTTAATTGTAAACGACGCCGTTACCGTACCGTAGGCGACGGCTGCTTTCAAATTCTCAAAATCAGCTTGCCCTTTTTGCGCCAGATATCCCATAAAGCCTCCGGCGAAACTATCGCCGGCGCCGGTCGGGTCTTTGACTTCGTCGGCAGGATAGGCCGGCAGTAAAAACTTTTCGCCGCCGGAGCTATACAGCAAAGAGCCGGACTCACCCTTTTTGACAATAACTGCTTTCGGACCCATATCGAGAATCTTCCGAGCAGCTTTTATCAGGTTATGCTCACGCGCGAGTAATCTGACTTCATCTTCGTTTATCACTAAGCAATCGATTTTTTTCAAAAGCTTTTGCAGATCACCCAGATAGCTTTCGATCCATAGATTCATCGTATCTGCGGCGACGAAAACCGGCTCATTGACTTGCCCGAGCAGCTCAAGCTGGAGCTTCGGGGCCGTATTCGCCAGGAATACAAACTTACTATCCCTGAACTTCTCCGGCACGGCAGGCGGCGCCTCGGCAAGAACGTTCAACTCAACGCAATCGGTCGTCCTGTCGTCCATATCCTCGTGATACGTGCCGGCCCAGCGGAAGGTTTTGCTTTTTGCACGCACTTCCAGACCGGCAAGGTCAACGTCCCTTCCGGCAAAAACCTTCGCCAAATCGAAAGGGCAATCCGCGCCTATAACACCGACAAACCTTACAGGCGAAAAAAAACTCGCAGCCATAGAGAAATAAACCGCCGCCCCGCCCAGACAATTCTCACTTACACCGTATGGCGTTTTAACCGTATCAATTCCAATCGAACCAGTTACCAACAATGACACTTATATTCCTCCCGCTGTAGCTTTTCCTTCGACTATTTTAATAGTTTGGTCGATTCGAGTCAATGTCCTGTCTTTGGTGAGCAATTGTACCGAATCGAAAATCGGCAAACTTACCGTCGTGCCGCAGAGGGCGACACGCAACGGCTGAGCGACTTTGCCTAAGCCGACCTGCTTCTCTTCGGCTAAGCCCCGCAGCATATCCTCGATTGTCTGCTCGGAAAGCTCACTCATAGCGGCAAGTCTGTCGCGAACCAAAGCCAGATTCTCAAGGCCGTTGCCTTTGAGCAGGACTTTTTTGACCGCCTTATCGTCGTATTCAATCTTGTCGTCATCCAGAAACAGGAACCTGCTCTTTTGTTCGATTTGCGCCAAGGTTCGCGCGCCCTCGCAGAGCTTGATAATTCTCGAAAGAAGCTCATCGTCTGCCGCAATCATAGGCGAATCGATAACCTTCAGATAATCCTTAAAATGTCCCAGCAGTTTTTCAGTAGGGGCCATTTTTATATGCTCGGTATTGAAGGCCAAAAGTTTCTGCCTGTCGAACAAACTGTTCGATTTCGTCAGGCGGGAAATATCGAAAGCCTCGATAAGCTCGTCAATTTTCATAATCTCTCGGTCGTCGCCCGGATTCCAGCCAAGCAAAGCGAGGAAATTGACCATCGTCTCCGGCAGATAGCCGCTCTTGAAGAAATCCACGATATTAATCTCCGGCAGCGGCACTTTTAGAAACTCGGCCAACTTATCTATAACCGGCATATCCGGCGTTCTCTCGCCATCAAGAAAAACGTCAAGCTCTTCGCGACTCAGAGAAGCCACTTCGGCAAGCTTATCCAAATCGATATCCTGCATTTCCCTGACAGCCTTGCGCAGGGCCGCCGGACGCTCGCGCTTGGAGAGTTTTCCGCCTGTATCGCTTATCGTAACGGACATGTGGGCATAATTCGGCGGCTCGCCGAATCCCAGTGCCTGCCAGAGCGACTGCTGGCCCGGCGTATTATTCAGATGCTCCTGTCCCCGAATGATGTGGGTTATTTCCATCAGGTAATCATCGACAACGCAGGCAAAGTTATAAGTCGGGAAACCGTCGCTTTTGAGGATGATAAAATCTCCTATCTCACCTGCGGCAAAAGTTATCTCGCCTCGGACAACATCCCGCACAACGATAGGGTCATCCTGCGGCACGGCGAAACGAACCGTTACCGGCCTGCCCTCGTCGCGGGCTTTTTGTGCATCGGCTTCGTCCGGGAATTTTTCCGGCCTCGGATAGTTCAGATTCTTCTTCTGAGCTTCCGCTTTCTGCCGGAGAGCATCAAGCTCCTCGGCGGTATCGAAACAATAATATGCCTTTTTCTCATCGAGCAGTTTTTGTATGTATTTATCGTATATATCTTTCCGCTGCGATTGCAGGTACGGCCCGTTCGGCCCGCCCGCTTCCGGGCCTTCGTCCCAGTTGATGCCGAGCCATTTCAAATCGTCCATAACCTGCTTCGCGGCGGTCGGCGTATTTCGCTTCTGGTCGGTATCTTCGATGCGCAGGATGAACTTTCCGCCGGCCCGACGTGCCAGAAGCCAGTTAAAAAGGGCCGTCCTGGCCCCGCCTACGTGCAAATATCCCGTCGGAGACGGTGCAAAACGTGTTACAACCTTATCAGACATTGTGAGTCGTTCCTCGTTAGTTACCAAATATGCAAAACAGATAGGTTAAGCCCGATACCGGATATTGTCAAGAACGGCATCCCGAACTAATCAAATTAAGTATCTCAATATTGAAGTTGCTCAAGAAATCATGTATCCTGTGTATGCAAAATCTAACACAGGAAACGGCTAATATTATCCTAAACAGTATTTCGAGAGTCTCAAATGTGGCCATGGCTTGGACCAATACCAACGTACGGCGTTTTTTACTTTTCCGGTATCTTTTGCCACTTTCTCATCACGCATTACCTCGCGAAAAGCTACAGGCTAAGGCATCGGGTCTGGATTACGGTCAGCATTTGTTATCTATTGGGAATGACAACCGGGGCCAAGGCCTTATACGACCTGCAGCACTCGCAATTCGATTTCGGGGCACTTTTATCCATAAAGCACTATATGGAAGGTGGACTATGGGGCGGATTGCTGGCTTATTTTTGTTTATCCGTACCGTTGGCACTATTGTTATCGCGTCGCAAACGTGCGGCACTCGATCTGATTGCAGTTTCAATTCCTGTTCCCTGGATTTTTGCCAAACTCGCATGTCTGTTCAACGGTTGCTGCTACGGCCGAGCCTGTTCATTGCCCTGGGCTATTACTTTTCCCGAAGGAGCCAAAGGTGCACCGGCGGGAATCCCCCTGCACCCAACACAAATATACGAGATCCTGATAGCAATAACCATAATGGTATTCTTTATAATTTTAAAAAGTGAGAAATGGCGGGGAACGAAGCTCCTCTGGTTTCTTGTCTTCTACTGCACAGGACGAACAGCTACCGAATTGTTGCGAGGCGATTTGAACCACTATATTTATGTCGGGCCTTTTACAATAACACAACTAATTTGCCTGATCACAGCCGTAATTTCTATGTTTCTATTGATCCTGTTCCACCTGTATTTTTCTTCGAGGGACAAACCTGCTCCTGAGACTCTATCGAAATAACACAATTCGCATCAGGCGCTTTGTTGATTTCAAACACAGCGACTGATACAATATAACTATCAAGTTCCATAATCCATTATTAAGGAAAAAAAGATGACACGCAAAACAGTTTTAACGCTTGCAGGTATTTTCGCGTTCGTAATCGGATGTTTACCTCCGGAAAAAATCAAAATGCAGGCGACGGGATGGAAAAGCCTGTTCGACGGCAAAACACTCAACAGCTGGAAGCCCAGTGAAAACAAAGAGACCTTCAGCGTCCAGGACGGCATGATAGTAGCCAACGGTTCCCGCAGTCATCTTTTTTATATCGGACCGGTTGAAAACGCCGAGTTCAAGAACTTCGAATTCAAAGCGGATATTATGACCAAACCGGGTGCAAATTCCGGTATATATTTCCATACTGAGTACCAGGAAACCGGCTGGCCGAACAAAGGTTACGAGGTCCAAGTCAACAATACGCACAGCGACTGGAGAAAAACAGGAGGCCTTTATGCCGTCGAGGATGTGAACGAACCGCCGACCAAAGATAACGAATGGTTCACAGAGCACATAATCGTCCGGGGCAAACACATAATCGTTAAGGTCAACGGCAAGACCACCGTCGATTGGACCGAGCCGGAAGACTGGGAACCACCGAGCGGAATGTCAGGCCGCAGAATATCCGGCGGAACTTTTGCGTTGCAGGGACATGACCCGAAAAGCATCGTCTATTACAAAAACATCATGGTAAAACCGCTTCCCTAACAAGGTGTATTAATCAACGAACCAGGAAGGATACACCCTAAATGAGAGAAATCGGAATAGTTCCTCTGGATACCAGGGATGATATAGACAAAAAAACAATCGGCTCCAAGGCCGCTAACCTTGCCCGCATGAGTCGATTAAACCTTCCTGTTCCCGATGGTTTTATTGTCGGTGGCTCGTTTTATCGGCAACATTTAGAGCGAAATAATCTCATTCCACGCGTAAAATCCGTTCTTGATAAAAGAACCAAAACCAATACGGCAAAAATATCCACTTTACTGTCCGATTTGCGCGAAGCTGTTATCAAGGCGCCGATGGCGGAAATACATCGTCTGGAAATAGAAAAGAACTACAATTCACTCGGTGCCGACTATCTGGCGGTCCGGTCTTCGGCCACGGCCGAAGATTTGCCGGAACATTCCTTCGCCGGTCAATACGAAAGTTACCTTGGAGTGAACAATCTGCCGGACTGCATTACGGCAGTGAAAAAATGCTGGGCGTCGCTATGGACACAACGTGCCTTCGACTATCGCCGGCAGAATGGTATCGACAATCTTCAAGTGGATATGGCCGTTATTGTTCAGGCGCTTGTCTCCGCCGATACATCCGGCGTAATTTTCACCGCCGACCCGCTTACCGGACGGCGCGAGAGTATCGTCATTGAAGCCTGTTTCGGTCTGGGAGATGCACTTGTTTCCGGCAAAGTTTCGCCGGACAGGTTCGTATATGACAAGAAAAAACAGAAACTGCAAACCTGGTCTGTCTCTGAAAAGAAAATAGAACACATTTTAGACGATAAAGGTACGGTTAAAGAACAGGCCATCTCCGGAGAAAAGTCCATAACCCGTACACTAAACAAAAAACAGATAAAGCGGTTAGCCAAATTCGCAGAAAGAGTCGAAACCGAGTTCGGTTGTCCACAGGACATCGAATGGGCAATTAAAAATAGCCGCATTTGGCTATTGCAATCCAGGCCGATTACAAATCTGCCGACACCGAAAGAAAAAAGCTGGGAAGAACGGCAGGTCTGGTCGAATATAGCGGCACAGGAAGTTCTGCCCGATGTGGTGACGCCTGCCACTCTGTCGCTCATTGAAAGTCTGACAGAAACCATGTTCGATCCGCCTTTGAAAGCGTTCTGTCTGGATAGAGGTGGCCATCCCTTTCACGGCGTCCTGGCCGGGCGCGTATATTTCAATGCCAACATCTGGCTCGCGGTCATCAAAACCCTGCCATTCGTCAGAGATTTTGATTTCTCCAGGGATATCGGCAGCGAGCCGGGTCTTCACAAAATCGCCGAAATAGAAAGGACTATGACGAATGATGACCTGCCGGAGCTGAAATTCAAAAAGCTTAAGCTTTTGATTAAATTTCCCCTGCTCATACTCGGCTGGCTCGCATATACCCAAAAAAAAGGTCAATCAATAATCGACCAGACAAAAAAGATGAACGACAAACGGCAGAGTGTCGATTTCACCGTCCTTTCCATTCAGGAGATTGTCTCAGGCTGCATAGGCATTATACAAGATTTCCGCGATGTGTGTAGCAAAGCGCTCTATCTTTTCAGCGTTATGGCGGCTTATCCCGCTCTCGAGACTATCTGCTCCAAATGGCTGCCGGACGAACAGCAATGCGCAAAGAGACTGCTTGCGGGACTCGGTGACATGGAAGATGCGAACTCAGGTTTTGCCCTCTGGCGGCTGGCCCTTTTAGTCGATGCGGACTCGCAACTCAGGGACATTATACTTTCGAGTGACAATTGGCAAACCATCAGCGTCAAACTCAAACAAATAGAGTCCGGTAGGGAATTCCTCGTAAGCTGGGAGGAATTCACGGACAGACACGGCTTTCACTGCCGGGCTGAAATCGAGCTATTCAACGCCCGCTGGGCCGAGACACCGGACTATATCCTGTCTTTGCTTAGAAGCTATATCGGCTCTATCGGCAAAACCGACCCGCTGGAAAATCACGCCGAATTAGAGGAACACAGAGAACAGCTCACCGAAAAATGCCGCAAAAGCCTGAGAAATCCCGCTAAGCGAATGTTTTTCAACTTCCTGCTTGCCCGGGCCCAACGGGGCTCCGTCTTTCGCGAGAATATAAAGTGCGAAGTTGTCAGATTGATAAAAACTCTACGAATCATGCTGCTCGAACTCGGTCGGAAGCTCCACAACGAGTCACTGATTCAAAATCCCGAAGATATCTTCTTTCTGAAGATTGAGGAGCTCGAACCGGTAACACAAGGCAAAGCCGGCTTCGATGTAAAAGAAACCATTGCCGCACGCCGAGCCGAGTACGACCACTGGCGGACGGTGACACCACCGGGTACGATTGTCGGTAGATACGACCCACAAAAGTCCACGCCGGAGCAATACGACACCAACGCCGAAGTACTGAAAGGGCTTGCGGTAAGCGCCGGAGTGGCCGTCGGCAAGGCCCGTGTGATTCTCAGGGCGGACGAACAACAACAGATTCTGCCGGGAGAAATACTCGTGGCGCCTTTTACCGATCCCGGCTGGACGCCCTACTTTGTTCCCGCCGCCGCCATAGTGATGGACCAGGGCAGTCTGCTCTCACACGGCAGTATCGTCGCACGCGAATACGGCATCCCCGCAGTAGTCAACGTCGGCTATGCAACCAAAATCATAAAGACCGGACAAAAAATACAGGTCGATGGGAATAAGGGAACGGTAAGGATAATCCGATGAAAAAACGACGCTGTATTATTTTATCTGAGCAGCCATTGATGAAAAAATGCGGCGATTATCCAGACGGCAAAACTCGCACATAACACAATCCATAGAGGCAGTTGCTTCTGGAAACAGACAAAAGCGATAAGAAAGAAAAGAATACTCGGCACAATTCCCCACAACGCCCCTTTGGTATAAGCTGTCATCTTCGCGTAATCACCGGGATTGTCCGAATACAACCAGAGCATAACGAGAAGCCCGGTCAACGGCATGACCGCAATCAGACCGGCAAGCTTCGGGAATTTACTTCCAATCTGCGTACAGAAGATAATGATGAAGACACTTATTAATAACTTAACGATAAATTGCATAACAAATCCCCCACAGACCGACCTGATCGGCACTTTCAAACATTTTTCACGGCGCAAGCAACGTCAGGGGGTAGAACGGCAGATTCCTGAGTATCCAGAATAAAATTATCACCGATAATATAAACCAAATCCAAAAGGCTGGGATAAAACCAGCCCGAGACCTTTTCGACGGCGAACGGACGCGAGAAGAAATCAAACAATATCCCAGAAAAGGCAACGACAATACCAGCAAAGGATTAAGTCCGAACGCCGCGGCAAAATTTCCGTGAAGCAACAGATGCACGGCCCTCAACGAGCCGCAGCCGGGACAATAAAGCCCCGTCAATTCATGAAAAGGACACGGCGGATACAAACCTCCATCTTTCGGTTTAAAAACAAACAAGGCGAAAAACACCGAAAAAACCGCTCCCGATATTAAAAGCAATTTTAATCCCCGAACGAGCCTGGGATTAAATCGCAATACAGTCCCGGAACCAATCGGATACATAATATCACGCTTCTGCCAATGCTCCTATTATTGCAAAAAAGAACCACATTATCGATACGGCCAAACCGATTCCGAACGACACCCAGAACCAGGTCTTGGCCTTGTTAGAGGAATCAACGGCACCGTCATAGTCTCCGGCGGCCAGCTTGCCGTTTACCTGTGCGGCGTAAACTATGCTCACAATGCCGAAAGGAACGCAGCAAAAAATAGTGGCAAGAATCGCGTGGACAAGATAGTTGGGAACATACGGCATATTTCCACCAACTTGCTGCACCTGTTGAACCTGCTGTATTATCTCGCCACAACTGACACACCTGAAGGCATTGTCGTCGTTTTGGGCCCCGCATTTCCTGCAATACATAATATTTACCTCCCGGAAATAGAAACTGCGATTATCACTATAATATAAACGAGCAAAAACACGGTAAAAATCCCACCCATAACAACGCCGAAAACAGCCCGCCCCATTCCATGTTTTTCGGGATGTTTTTTGATATCTCTGATGGCCAATATTCCCAATAACAATGCAATAGGGGCGAAAACAACAACAATCGATACCAGTCCCAGATAACCCGCGGCGATTGCCAGACCCGAGCGGTCTATCGGTATCAACATTCGCATGGCCTGATTGTCATCAGCCGAGATAAATGGAGGCCTTGTCGGCATCGGTTGTATTATTTCTCCGCAACTGACACATCGAAACGCATTATCATCGTTCTTAGTTCCACATTTCGGACAATACATCGGAAGAATCTCCAAAATAGAATCTTAAGTAACCGGAGAAAAGAAAAAGCACGCTATTTAAAAAAGAACAACAGACTTCAGCGGCAGAAAACCGTCCTGCCGCCTGATTTCGTTCCTTAGGACTAAATACCACAAGTTAAGCAGCAAACAACACTACACAAGAGCACCAGGCTTTATCATGGAGCTTTTTACTTAATGAAGCGAATGCATAACGGATAACGATAACTCTCGCCGTTATTGGCCTTGATTGAAGCAATAATCAAAAAGACTATGTTAAAAATAGCTACCGCAGGCAGTGTAAAGAATCCGATGCAGGCAAAACATAAAGGAATACTTACGAGCTCATAGATTCCGATAGAGATTTGGAAGTTCACTGCCTCCTTACCATTCTCATCTATGAACGGATCATCTTCTTTTTTTATCTGCCAGATAACCAATGGTGCTATTATGCCGGAAATAATAACCGGGATCACGAATCCGGCAAGTCCGGCTAAGTGACAAATCATTGCCCACATACGGGCATCCCTTTGAATTTCCGGATGCTCTGCGCCGGTGGTTTGCTCCGGTTTGACATTTTGCTCGGCTGGTGTTTCGTTTGTCTCTGCCATATTTCAACTCCCTTAAACAGGTTTTTTATTTATCCAACGCCTGTAATTTCTAAACAAGTTAAAAGAGGCCGTCAAGAAGAAAAAAAAGCTACTATTCATATTCACAAGGCGAATTTCGGAGCTTACCTTTACACGGGCTTTCTGTTTTCGCGGCAGAATTTGCCTATCAGCTCCATCGCTTTGTTCATTTTCTCCGCCGAGCCGTCCATTTTCGCAAATGCGTCCACAAGCTCCAAAAGTTCCGGCGCCGGCTCAACTGTGCCGTAGCGATGCGCTGCGTTAACAATTCCGGCATCCAGTCCGTATTCCATCGCTTTCGCCACATAAGCCCGGCAAACACCGATCTTTCGCCCAGGCAAATCCCGTACGCTGTTACTTACACCGAGCGAGCAATGCACGCCCTTCATTTTCGAGTCGCTCCTGATTTTTTTAATAGTCTCGAAGGCCCTGTACGTGTAGCCGGGGACATTTGGCTCCATCGGCATATCGATTGCCAAAGGAAATACCGTGCTGTCGAAGAAAATATCCGCCGGTTTGAAACCGTATTGACCTACTGCTTTTTCAAATATCTGTTTCGCCAGGCTGTACAGCTCCTCAACCGAGTGCGAGCCGCCGGGACCTGTCGCGGCCTCCTCACTAACCAGCAGCCCGATAAATGCAAAATCATAATCCTTCTTGAGCGGCAGCATTTTATCGGCGGTATATACTTTAATCGAATTGATAAGGGGCCGCCGCACTTTTTTGCCGGTATCGTACCATTGCTTAAGGCCGGCTTTCAGGACATCATCGTTGCTGCTGTCTATACAAACAGGCACACCGCCGCCCCACTTTTGTACGAGCTTTACATACTCGACCATCATATCAACAGCCACCTGCGGATCGCTTTCACCGAAGGCATCGAGGTTAATTGCGATGTAGTCGGCGCCGTCGGCGACCTGTGATTCGATAAGCGCCTTGATATAATTCAACGGCTCGCTGTCCGAGGTATAAGCGCCGGGACCAAGCCCGCTGAGCTGTTTCATAATTTTGCCGGTCTTCGGAATCGATGCGTGGATTGACTCACCAATACTTATCAAGGCGTTTCTCATCGTGTGGTCCTTTCCGAACAGATAATTCAAAATCGAAGCCGTATGTTCCAGTGCGGGATTCCGCGGCATATTAATCGTGGCCCTGAGTTTCTCAATGCCCCCTTTTTCAGCGGCCGCGGCCTGATAAATAAATTCACCGATACAAACACGGTCGAGGTTATTGCCGCAGCGGCCGTCCACGGTCGAGTCGCCGCACGGAGCATTGTCCATACCTTTTTCACAACCGCCGATAGTACAGAGTCCGAAGTTCTCCGGCAGGAAACAATCGCCGCATTCCTGACAATCGAAAAGAAGATACTTCATGTACTTTTCCGAAGCGTTGAACATGCTGTAAACAAATCCTTTGCCTTTTTCCGCTCCCAAAAAAGACATCGTTTTTTTGAATGCGTGGAAGCCTCGATAGTCCGGATTCAATATAGCCCGATGGAAGAAATTAAAGAATTTCTGCTTGAACTTCTTTTTGGGTTTTGACAGGCTCGTCTTTCTGCCGGACCGGTCGTACAAATAGAATTCCGAGCCGTCGCCGGGTGTTGCGGGCCAGTAAAGATTATCTTTGTACTTTTCCCAGTCGGAACCGATTTGAGCCGCCCTGACGAGAATCTTGGCGAACATATCGTAATCGTGAACGCCGCCGATATCTACGCCTGCCGCACCTATTGCTCTATACATAGCTACCTGTTGCGCCGCTCGTTCGAGATGGCCGTCGATAGATTCGGAATAAATCTTTGCAAGAAAGTCGTCGCTTACAAAGCATCCCGGCAGTTTTATATCATGCATCAGACGGGGCGCAGGAGTCTTTGTGCTCAGTAAATAAACATTACCGAAAACCGGAATCTTCAACCCCTGCTCATCCAGATACCTGAGAAGCTCGAGAGATTTCCTCCAGTCCCAGCCGACCTGCGTAATCAAAAACTTTGCTCCGCAGGCAATCTTCTTTTCCATTTTGTAATACTGCTGCATCTGCGAGGCTTCGGTGTACTTAAAAGGCGAGACTGCCGAGCCTGGGAAGAACCGGTGCACCTCATCAATCGCTTCCGGCCGCGCTTTCATATACGATTCGTTGTTAATATTACGTACCAACTGCAACAATCCGATCGAATCCAGCTCGAAGACGCCCTTCGCTCTTACAGGCTTGTCGCCGGTCATTAGAAGAACATTCTCCAGGCCGGAATTACGATAACCGGCGAGCAGACTTATTATCGCATCCGAATTGTTGTCCTTACAGGTAACGTGCGGCAGAACTTCGAGTCCAGCCAGCAGTTTTTTTGCCGTCAGTCGGGCAATTACATCCGAAGGTCGCAAGTTCGCTACTCCGCCGGGACTTTGCGGCAGAGTTATACCGATAAATTCGTAACCACCCGGAATTCCGGCTGCACTCTCGGAATTATAAGAAGATAGAAATTTTTCTATCGGCCCGTAACTAAATCCGGGACCGCCGGTCAATTCCGCAAATACCAGGAAACTCGATCTTTTTTCCAATTTCTTTCTGAGCACGTTGTTCTTCATCGCTGGTCACTCTACATGCAATATTAATACTTATATCCGGCCAATAAAGCTCTAAAGGGAAATACCGTAACAAATATTCTTGTAAATCGCTATTCTAAAGACGTCGATCAGTAACAAAATCCTAAAAAAAACCGGGCTTCACTGTTTTTTCGGTCAACTCTTAAACAGCCACCGTTATGTACATTGAAAAAACCAGATATATTGTGGATAATCTGTTGATAACTTATCGAAATTGCCCATAAAAAAACCTTTTAATGCCGTAGAATAAAATCAAATTTCCAAACAAGCTTTTCCTGCTCATTATTGTCCGTTTTTTACACTTTTCCTTTATATATTAACTTCTTTATTTTTAAGGACTTATACTTCTTATGCATAAAAAAATGCAAGTCCGTCCCGGCAATTACACATAGGCAAGCATTACTTGCCCATATTAACACATAATAAAAAACCCTATTTTTACATATTCTCGCTGGTGGATAATTGGTGAAAAACCAGCCGGTATGTTCGGCGTATTTAGCTATTCAAACTTGCTCGAAACGCCCCTCAGAGCGGCGATTTTTAACTTCATAGCTTTGCAGGCCGCCGTGGGATCCGCCGCTTTTGTCACTGCAGAACAAACACAGATGCTCTCGACTCCCGTGCTCATTACCTGCTCGATATTATCAATTGTTATGCCCCCGATTGCAACATGTCTGATACCAGTTTCCGCCAGTATCCGCATAGCCTGCCTGAGATACTCAAGGCCGACAGGCTCAGCGGCTGGTTTTGTCTCTGTCGCAAAGACCGGTCCGAGACCGACATAAGCAGGATGTTCACCGCACGCGGAGACAAGCTGGTCGCTCGAATGCGTACTTTTACCTATAATCAGCGGCGTCATTTGAAGTTTGCGAACACAATCCACCGGCAAATCATTTTGGCCGAGATGAACACCGTCGGCCCCCGCCGCTATCGCAATGTCAGCCCTGTCGTTAACGATGCCAAGAACACCTTCATCGCGGCAGATTTTAGAGAATTCGACCGAGGTGGCGAACAGTCTGTCGTCATCCATCGACTTGGCGCGCAATTGAACACAATCGGCGCCGCCGGCGGCGCACTTATAAGTCAGGGATATTATTTCCGCCGGAAGGTCGCTCGTAATCACAACATAAAGAGAAACTTTCCGGAACTTTTCAACAGGTTCGGCAAAAGTGAAAATATCTTTCTCAAGTGTATAAGCATCGTAACGCAAATCTTCGATCGTCCTTGATACGGAGGTATCGACCGTTTGCGTCAACTCGGCAAGCGTACGTAAAGCTTCGGTAAGCCGTTTACAACCGGCCGTCAAACATTCTTTTAAGTCACCGCGCGTAAGCTGATGCTCCACTCTTTCTCCGAGACCTACGTCGTTCAATGTGTCTCTGCTCGAAAGGAGCATGCCGGTATCGAGCCGGGCAACTGCACGTGATAGTTTGTGCCGAAGCTCCTTGGCGCGTCTGCTCAGCCAGGTCGAATTCAGGGCGAAACGGCAAAATTCCTCCACCACACGAGCCGCCTCCCGCGCCCTGTTGAAATTAGCATCTATTATTCTGTAAACTGCTCGTTCCATACCTCAGAAGATTATATTAATCAATCCCCTGCAGGAATAGATAATTCTGCATTTGTCTCGATGTTAAATCGATATAGTTCATCCGAGGGTAAAAAACGAAAAAAAACGGAGCCGCCCTCCTCCGGTACGACTCCGCCGAAGCTTGTTAAAAAACAAAATCCGCTTCCTGCTATCAGGATTACAGATCCTGTTTTCAATTTTTCAAAAAACCGGGCGGACACCTCCTCCTCCGGTATACGTGTTTAGGTCGTCCGCCCAATATAGCTACACGTAAAGTACAAATTTTAATTTAATTGCAAGGTATATGCCAATGTATGCGAATAACGGACCGCTATCTTGTTGTTTTCTTTTTATCTCTCTGTTTAGAAATGACTTATGTAAAATAACTGTTACAAGACTACCGCCTTGCCTAAATAACGCATTTTAACAACATGCTGCTTTTTTTCAACATTTAAACCTAATTAAAAACCCCTGTTTCTCTATTGTTCCTATCAAATACGGCAGAAAACCATTGCCTTATCAAATATCAATCGCAATGTTTATGAAAAACAACGGTATGATTTTTAAAATAAACATAAAGGAAAATAAACAGGCGATGTTTTTAAATAATCAGTCTGACGTATTACCAAATGTCATGAGATTGAATTTAATATTCTTTTTAGATGTCAATTTTCTTCCGGGACATACTTCGCCTTTGACTTTCTATCGGTCCATTTGCATAACCATTCATCAAAGACTTTTTTCCTGCCGCTTTGCTCCTGGTCTATTTTGAAAATTGTGCCTTTGCGCCATGCCATAATACCATCGGCTATCTCTTTGGCCTTTGTCTCCGAGATCTCTATCTCGTTTAATTCACCTGGATCAGCCTCCAGGTCATAAACGGAAGTTCTTTTATCGATAGGATTGAAAGCATACTTGCGATTATTTTGAACATAACCGGCCGGTCCTTCCCGCATCCATCCTGAGAAATAAACTTTCCTGTCCGCCGCAATCGGCTTCAGTACGTTAACGCCGTCAAATCTTCCTTTACGTACGTCAAAGCCCAGCAGCCCAAGCAGCGTTGGTGTCACATCGACAGAGCTCACCTTTGAGTCGATTATACTATTAGGATCGATTAAATAGGGCGCTCTCAGGCAGAAAGGGACTCTAAGAACTTCATCGTACGATATTCTTTCGTGTCCGAGCTGTTCGTGCTCGCCGAAACCTTCGCCGTGATCTCCCACAATACAAAAGATGGTTTTATCGGACAAATTCAGCTTGGCTATCTCGACATCCAGCGCCGCCAGGAAATCATCTGTATAAGAAATTGTCTGTTTATATCGATCGATCGGCTCTTTGGCCGGCATGCCGAACCATTCCGGAACCTCGTAAGGATCATGCGTAACCGAGCACATTATCGCAAGAAAGAAAGGCCGATCATCCGATTTGATCCATTCTGAAACCGGTTCCAGTAATGAGAACTCGTCGCATCCGAGATACCCGACAAAACTATCCTGGTCGACCAGATCGTCTCTCGACCAGAATTTTTGAAAGCCGAGATTGTAAACCAATCCGGGACGACACTCGAAATCCCCCTTAGCCGACTGGAAAAACGCCGTTCTATAACCCAGACCTTCATCCAGAATAGTGGCGATGCTTGCGTACGGTTTATTTACCGGAACGGCCTCGGCTATATCATGCGAGGAAGAAGGGTAACGCCCCGTAAGCAACGCAAAAAGCGCCTTTGTCGTATGAGTCAGCGAAGAACGCATATTCGGAAATTCCACCCCCTGCCCGGCAAACTTTTTAAGAAACGGCGTCAAATCATTTGGATCGCCCGACAAAGATGTATGCCTGTATTGAACGCCCTCCAGCACCACAACGATTATATTTTCTCTAATCCGCTGCCCGGAGAAACTAACGTTTATTTCGTCATGTTTCGGTATCTTCCGCTCGGGCTCGGGCGCCCTTACGTATTCAGACGCTGCAAGATTAAACACCGCCCTTAACTGTGAATTGCACTGAAGTTCAAAAGACGAGGCCTGCCTGGAACCATGTTTCGCCAAAACAGGTCGTGCCGCAACGGCAAGAAGACAAATAACTATGGAAAAAGCAATTCTTACCGTAAGTCTCTTTTTGTTATAGCTCGGGAGCGTTGTTTTAACCAAAACATAAAAAAAGAACACGAGAGCCAATGCCGAAGGCCCCAGCAGTAAGAACGACGCTTTCGGCATCTTTACCAGATTAACACCGATCATGCAAAACCCATTGACCGGCGACCGGATCAAAGACAAAAAGTGCCGCAGTAAAATCTGGTGGCCGGTCCTGATCAGCCAGCCGGCGTTCATCACCGACCATGTGCAAATAACGGCGGCGACTAATATCGCTATCCGTACAACCCACTTTTTTGGCCAGCGGTAGCAAATCAGTGCGAGAATAACCTCGATAATCAAAAAAAACGAAATGTCCGCCATCACCCAACCCAAATACTCGCCCAAGAGATGATAGCGCAGCGCGTGAAACAGCTTGACTATTAAAGTGCATAGTAAAGCGGCAATAATAAGAACGCTGTAAGCACGACTCAGGATAAAGCCGATGTAGAAACGTCGGGTCTGCCTGTTTTTTATTTCTTTTTCAGATTGCATTGTCTTAATATTCATTGTTTGTAAAGATACAAGAATTCTTCGCAAATAGCAAGTCGGTTTAAGTACCCCTCTGCAAATCGCTCTGCATTATATTAAAAAAGGAGGTTTCGTGCTATTTGCTTTAAAATAATATTTAAAAAACATTAGTATTAGTCGTATATGCTGTTGAATTATTACATCTTCAGAGTGTCTATGAATATAGCTTATTGAGATTGTTTGAGTTAGAGTCAAATGAGATGGAAAATCTTTTGTGGAAAAACTGTTGCGAAACGAGGGGTTTGTTAATGAGAAAAATACAAATTAAAATATCGGGCTATGTGTGGCACAGTTCGTTTGTTTTATTATACGTAATTCCTAACAGGTTGTTAACATTATAAATTGAGTAATAATTTTTATGGCCTGATTAATATAAACTGTTGACAGGTTAGTTAATCAGGAGATAATACATATATTAACAAAATATAGTGGTCTTGGAGATTGGTAAAATGACATTACAGGTTGAGCTTGGTTTGAAAAATCCGGTAAAACTCCTGGCGCATGAGGCGCTGCTTAGCACATATTTTACAGCCTCGTGCCTTAGAAAGAAAGCCGGGCATTTCCTGCAGCCATTCGGTCTTACGGACGTCCAGTTCAACCTTATGATGCTGCTGCAGCATCAAACTGGTCCCGGCGAAGGCCTGGCGCAGGCTCAATTGAGTGAAATGATGCTCGTAAATCGGGCGAACATCACATCTCTAATAGACCGAATGGAGAAAGCGGGCCTTGTTGCCCGTACTTCGATTGCCTCCGACCGCAGGTGCAACATAGTTGTCCTTACCTCATACGGCAAAAAGCTGCTTTCGCGAATCGAGCCGCTTTATGCAAAACAGGTGCAGAGAATAATGGACGTCCTGCCGGAAAGCGAGCAGAAGCGGCTGATAACAGCTTTGGAAAAAATAAGAGCAAATATTTCAGAACAAGAAGAGATCAAAGAGTAAAAAGTTAGCGGCGATTGAGCGAGGTTTAAATGGATAAATCAGGAAAAGAGCGTAGAGATTGTAAGATGGATTTTTTTATCGGTTTTGATATAGGCAGCAGCTTCGTGCACTATGCTGTACTCGATAAGCAGAGGCGGATAGTGTATGCCCCCGAACCGAAAATGCACTTTGCAAATCCGATTGGGGCCGTCATCGAGGCCTGGCGGGATATAACCGGCAGATTCTCTCCGGAAAGTATAAAGAATACGGCTTTCACCGGAAGCGGTGCCGAGTCTTTGCCGGAGGTTGTCAATGGCGTTACCTACGTCTTCGACAGCGTGGCAATTCCCAAAGGGGCTGAGTTGGTGATGCCGACGGCGAGCTTCATATTCCATATCGGCGCGAAAGACCCGTACTTTTTCCATGTAAAACAAATAGGTGGCAGAAGAATTATTCAGGAATGGGGGACCGGAACCAAGTGCGGCGGAGGCTCGGGGACACTCATAGAAAAGCAGTGCAGGAGATTATTTGAGGGACAGGTGCCGAATCCCGAGCTGGAAGATGCCGCAGATGCCGAAAATAACAGGCAAAAAGAAGAGATAACTGCGCGCAACAGGAAAAAACTACAGGAGCGGCTGGAAGAAATGTTTGATAGGGCTGAGAAGGATGCACGCCGCTCGAAGGAGCCGTGTGAGTTCTTAGCCAGGTGCGGCGTTGTTATTCAGTCAGACCTGATTCATAAACAGAACGAGGGAGCGACAAGAGAAGATAACCTGGCGGGACTTTTCAGGACGGTCGCGAGAAATTATAAAATAGACGTCCTCGGTGCGCGACAGTTTTCCGAAGCCGACAAAGGTAAGGTCGCCGTGGTTACCGGCGGAGTTTTCGCCAACGACCTGTTGCGGCAAAATCTTCAGGAATTCCTCGAAATAAATATCGAAAGGCCGCAGTATTACAATAATATTGCCGCGATAGGTGCGGCGTTAAAGGGAATTGAAGACAATAACAGCGTAGTTTTCAATATCGAGCAGCTGGAAAAAGTCGCCGCTTACGGCAGGCAAAAGCGGCAGTTTGCCCCCGCTCTATCGAAATCTCTGCCCAGGGTGAACGAGCAGAGCCAGGAGCTTGCGGCAGAAATTTCCCAGCATACGGAAGTCGTGCTCGGAATCGACGGAGGCAGCACTACGACCAAAGGCGCGCTGGTGGAATTAAAAACAGGCAAATTAATCGATAAGCTGTATATCAAAACACACGGCAACCCTGAAGAGTCCTTAAAGCGAGTTTTGAGGTATCTTGGAAGACACAAAGACAAAGTAACGGTCGTAGGAGTAGGAGCGACCGGCTCGGCAAGAAAACTATACGAGAAAATCCTGGTGAGTAAGAAAAAAGCCCAGGAGATGGCACAAAATCAAATTGCAATGACCGACAGGGTCACCGACGAGATTACATGTCACGCACTCGGCGTCAAGCATTACAACCCGGAAGTCGATACAATCTTCGAGATCGGCGGCCAGGACATGAAATTCACGAGTTTCGCCGCGAACGGTTCGGTCAAAGAGGCGAAAATGAATTATAGCTGCCAGGCGGGTTCAGGCCAGACTCTTGAGAATATGGCCGATGTAATCAACCTGAACGTCGAAAGCACCTTGCAGGAGGCGGCTCTTCGGGCCGAAAGGATACCGCTAATCGATTCGACTTGCGGCGTTTTCATGGAAATGGACGAAAACCGGCTCATCGCCGAAGGTTTCAGCAAGGACGAAATCGCCGCAGCGATTATAAGGGGAACAGCGGCGAGCTATTACTATAAATTCGTCGGTGGCTCACAGCACGCGGGACAAAAATGTTCCGCACAGGGAGGCCCGGCGCTCGGTATGGCGTTTCTTGCCGCTATGGCGCAGGTCACCGAGAAGGAAATAGAGGCATATCCGCACAGGGAAATGTTCGGGGCCTGGGGACAGGCGCTGGATATAATCGAGAATATCAGGCAGTTGGAGAAACAGGGCAAAAAATTCGGCTCCGCATTCAGGGGCTGGGCGCTGGTTGATATGCCGTTCGAGAAGCGTCGGGTTTCCTGCCGCGATTTGTTCGGTGATAAATCATGCGGCATAAGAGATTGCCAGCTCGAAATTTTCTCAATCGAGGACGACGAAATCATCACCGGAGGTTTTTGCCCGAAGGGAAATTCGGAATCGTCCGGCAAGCCGAAAACCAACTACGTGGAAAAATACCACAGGATATACGACAAGCACTTCAAAAAACAGGGACTCCTTTTAAAGGATTTAGACG
Source organism: Sedimentisphaerales bacterium (assembly GCA_016933295.1). Taxonomy (GTDB): domain Bacteria; phylum Planctomycetota; class Phycisphaerae; order Sedimentisphaerales; family Anaerobacaceae; genus JAFGPS01. The sequence goes on from JAFGBG010000225.1 coordinate 24,831, forward strand.
GTGAAAGTACTACGCGTGACGGCAAAAAGACAGTCGGCATAAAAAGAAGCACTGCGACACTCGGCGAAAAGGGAATTTGGAGTGCCGCACTGTTTAACAAGCTCGGTTTCCGCCCGGTCGTCTCGCCGCGAACGACGAAGGAAATCGCAAAAATAGGCGTGGATAATTCGAGAACGGAATTTTGTATCGCCAGAAAGCTCGCGACGGGACATGCGGCAGTTTTGAACGACCACACCGGCGTCGAATTCCTCTTCAATCCGAGCTTTATCGAGCAGAGAACGAAAACTCCACCGGACTTGAAGTATTGCATTTACACCGAATCCGAAGGATACGTCCTAAACGACGTCCTGTCACTCAATAAGGATAAACAGATAAATCCCATCCTGCATTTCGGCGACGTTGACCTTATAGTCAGGGCCTTCAAGCAGGAATTCGACCGGCTCGG
>JAFGBG010000031.1 GCA_016933295.1 Sedimentisphaerales bacterium
AAAATGTTATTAAAGTTTCTCACGATAAAAAAGTTATTCGCCGCCTGGAAAAACTCCTCGCGGCATAAAATCGGTCAGTTTGAGTTATTAAATAATCTTATTATTTGTTTTTTATCTGTAGCAAGATTAATAGGGAGAAGAAGTAAATCTTCTTTCAAATACTTTGACCACTCAAATATATTGTTCTCATTAAACACAATGTGATTTATATATCTTAAACCAAACCTATTTACTTGGAGGTCCTTGAAATTTTTGCAAAGCTGTTCCAGTATAGGAACAAATTCTTTCTTAAGGTCTTCAAATGAACTGTAACTCTCGTAAGTAATCCAGAAAAATTCGGGAGCAAGACATGCTTTCTTTTGCCTATCTTTTCCATAATAAAACCAATGTGTTTCAAGCGAATGTTTTTCTTTCGTTTCTTCGGGGGTAATCTTAAGTTCACCTGCTATTGTTTTTTTTGGTTCCGAAATTGGGAAAGATTTTAACAAAAGTGTACTAACAGATGTTGGAAGTGTCTTCTGTAACTTTTCAACCGGAAATGCAAAATCTACTCGGATTATAACATTCTTCAAAAATGTCTTTTTATATCTTTTTCTCACTTTGTTCGCCCCTTTCCATTTATATAGGCTCGAAATCAGAACATATTCTATAATCTCCTTTTCACTTGAGTTGAATCCCAAGATGAAATAGTAAAATAACCGAGTATAAATAGCAAGAAAAATTACAAAAGTAAAATAAAAATAGCCCTTTATGGAGGATACCAAGGGCTTAAGGTATGAGACAGCCATAAATTTGGATTTTTACTTGTGGATTTGACGGTCATTCGATATATTTACACGTTATTGCTTAGCTACATCTTAACTGATGGGTGTCATTCCTTCGGTAATGACTCAGGACAGTGTCTGAGCAAAGCGAAGAATCTGGGACAAGAAAATTAAAAAATCAAATATCAAAAATCAAAATTCTGGAATCCCGTTAAGGCGGGATGACTTCCTTAATTTTGCACTTTGCGTTTTGCATTTTGATTTTATTAGTGGGCCGGATTTTTCGCCTGTCGTCTCAACATGATAATGCTGCAATATATATGTGACTAAGAATCCGTTTTGTAATATGTGGAGTAACGAAGAAAATTTAATCTTAAGTGAGGAAAGAAAATGAAGAACCTGAGTTTTGTGAGTGTTATTTTATTGTCGGCCGGTATTTTTATCTGCGGCTGTGGAAGTTCGGAAGATGCGCCCCCCTCGGATCAGGACCTTATGCAGGGCGCCTGGGCCGGGGCCGCCGCGGGTATGGAGGCCGAGTTCACAATGACTGTAAGCGGTGATAATTTCGACATGAGAATGACCGGCGGAGAAATCTGGTACAAAGGGACGTTCGTACTGAACGATAAAGTCACTCCGAAACAGGCCGATTTCAAAATAACAGAATCCAACTTCGAGGAGTACGTCGGCACAACCGCCAAGGCTATATACAAGATTGAAAACGACACTCTTACAGTTGCCAGTAACGAGCCCGGCTCCGGGACAGTACCGGCGAGTTTCGAGCAGACCGGCGAAGCGCAGGTATTTACTCTTAAAAAGAAGTAAGTATCTCAGAGACAAGACTCAAGACAAACTGTACACTGTCGTTTGCAGTTAATCGGTAAATTGGTTTCTCGGCAAGCGGAAGGATTTAAATGGCTAAATTCTACGTGCTATGCGCAGAGTTTGTATCTTAGCGTTTCGTGTATTGTTTTTCGCAATTCGAAAAAAAGCGGCAGAATTTGATATGTAAAAAGTCGGGAATCTGTTAGACTTTTTGCCGGATATGGTTTTGTATCTGGTTTGTTAAATTACAGGATTTCCAGAGCTTTTTTATCAAAGGGGTATGAAATGAAAAATCGCCGCGATATACGAATCTTATCTTTTATTCTGACCTCGATTGTTTTGGTTTTGCCATCTCGTATTCTTGCCCAGCCGCCGGTGGTTTCGGTTGAAGTCGATGCCACTAAGCCGGGTGAGCCGCTCAAACACGTCTGGCAATTTTACGGCTACGATGAGTGCAATTATACCACAACGCCCGATTGCATCGATTTGATGAAAACGGTTGCCGAAATTAATCCGGAGCCGGTATATCTTCGCCAGCACTTTCTTCTCAACAGCGGCGACGGCAAAGCCTCGCTGAAATGGAGCTCGACGAACGTCTATACCGAGAACGCCGCTGGCGAGCCGGTCTATTACTGGGATATTATGGACGGGATATTCGACGCGGTGACTGCATCGGGCTGCCGGCCGCTCGTGGAAATCGGTTTAATGCCGAAGGACCTTTCCGTTCGTCCGGACCCGTATCGTCCGCCCGAGCCGTTCGGGCCGAATAAGGGGATGGGTGTCTTTTTCCCGCCGAAGGATTACGATAAGTGGGCCGAGCTTATCCGGCAGTGGGCGCGTCACTCGAAGGAAAGATATGACAACGTCGAGCAGACCTGGCTGTGGGAGCTTTGGAACGAGCCGGATATTTTTTATTTTCAGGGCAGCTACGAAGATTACGTCAAGCTTTTCGAATATACCGAGCAGGCTCTGCACGAAGTTATGCCCAGGGCGCAGCTCGGCGGCCCGCATAGTGCGGGCGTCGGCGATTTTATGCGGAATTTTCTTATACATTGTGCGAGCGGCAAAAACTCGCTGACAGGAAAGACAGGCACCCGGCTTGACTATATCGGCTTCCACGCCAAAGGCGGCATATCCTTCAGAGACGGCTACGTGCGAATGAGTATGCGTGGCCAGCTTGAAAAACATCTGAACGGATTTTCAATGGTGGCCGATTTTCCCGAATTTAAAAATACGCCGATAATCATCGGTGAAGCGGACCCGGACGGTGCCGCGGCGATGCCGGCTACGAAATCGCCGGAGCGAGGCTATCGCAACGTCCCGGCATACGGCGCGTACGTGGCGGCAATGATGAAATACAGTCTGGACCTGGCCGAGCGGGAGGGTGTCAATCTCAAGGGTGTGCTGTCCTGGGCATTCATGTTCGACGGCCAGCCGTGGTTCGACGGCTACCGCACGCTCGCTACCAACGGTGTACACAAGCCGGTCCTGAACGCCTTCAAAATGCTGGGCCAGTTGAAGGGCAACCAACTGCCGCTTGTAAGTGACGGCGCGGTGCCTGTTGATGAAATCCTGAAATCGAGCGTTCGCGGACGGCCGGACATTAACGGAATGGCGGTTGCCGACGGTCGAACGATAAGAATCCTTCTCTGGAATTATCACGACTTCCTCGTCCCCGCGACGCCGGCCAGGATGCAATTGAAAGTTCTTCTGCCGGATGATTATTTCGACGACGATGCAAAAATCAAGGCCGTTCGAGTGAGTCATTATCGCATCGACGAGAACCACAGCAACGCCTATACAAAATGGCTGGAACTGGGCAGTCCGCAGGAGCCAACTCAGGAAATGCTCGCTCAGCTTGAAGAGGCAATGCAGCTTCAACTGCTGGAGCCGCCGATGGTGCTGGATCTGTACGATAGTGAGGTCAGATTAAATTTCGAGCTTCCTCGATCCGCTCTTTCTCTTATCATCCTGGAAAGACGGCCAAAATAGTAAAGAAATATAACACGGTTTGGAAACCGTTAGAATTACAATAATCTGCTCATAAACTACCGGACGACATGAAATTTCCAAAATGGCGGCGGTTTAATCACATCTGCTAAAAAAGCGGTTATCCCCAAAAATGAGAATTTTAAAAGTGAAGCCCCTGTGTAGCGGAGGGAGAGGAAAAGCGAGATATCCACAGGGGCTTGAGGTCATGTGGATAGTGTAATTATAGCCGCAAATGCAATGTATGTCAAGCCGGATATGCAAAAAGTTGCCGCATTTTTTATTTTTTTTTCATTCGATAGTCACCCGGCGGATTTTTGCCGAACAAGTGCAGTAATGTAGCTAAAATAAGGCTTTAAGAAGCAAAAAACGCCGCATTGAAAAAATAATCGTTGTTCCGATCTGGATTATGCCAAAGGAATTTATTTTTTTGAATTTGCATCGGCGGATTTGTTGTCATAAAAAATGGTGTTTCATATAACTATGTTTTCTTCCGTTCGCGTTATTCTGTTTTTATATTGCTTTTGTCCGTTATTAATGGTATTTTCAGGCCACAACGGCTGCATATTAGAAAGGGGTATGTTAAGAAATTCACTGCCGTAACAACATAGTACTTTTATGATGAAAGGAACAGCATGATGAAGAAAACAATCAAGAGCTTTTTATTGGCCGTGGCATTGGTCGGCTTATGTATAATTTGTGCAAATACACCGGTACAGGGCGGAGAAACTGCGGCAGAGACTCCCCGTGTAATCCCGACTCCGGGGCAGATGCCGCCTTTGCCGCCAAGACTTCCGGAGGGGATACCGGCGTTTCCGGGCGCATGGGGCGGCGGAATGTTCACTACCGGCGGACGTGGCGGGAAGGTCATCGAAGTTACCAATCTCAACGACAGCGGTACGGGCAGCCTGCGTGCTGCTATCGGTGAGCAGGGACCGCGAATAGTCGTTTTCAGGGTCGCGGGCATAATCAATCTGCGATCGGCGATAAATATCAACAATCCGGATATTACGGTCGCCGGTCAGTCGGCGCCGGGTGATGGTATATGCCTTGCCGGCGATTCGGTCAATATCAATACCCATAACGTCATCCTTCGTCACATTCGCGTCCGCCGGGGAAAACCCCAGGGCGGGCAAGGCTCGGATAATATCGGCGGAAATCCCGAGGGGCAGATAATCGTGGACCATTGCTCGACAAGCTGGGGCATGGACGAAAATCTTTCGCTCTATCGTTATATGAAGCCGATGCCCGGCGGCAGGGATGTCAAGCTGCCGACCGAGAATGTCACGGTCCAGTGGTGCATCTCCAGCGAGGCGCTTAACGCCGGCAACCATGCATTCGGCGGCACATGGGGCGGTAGAGATTCTACATTCCACCATAATCTGTTCGCCTGCAATACCGGCCGTAATCCTTCGATAGGGATGTCGGGTGAGTTCGATTATCGTAATAATGTAGTTTACAACTGGCGTCACCGGACAATGGACGGCGGCGATGAGACCTCGATGATTAATGCTATTAACAACTATTACAAGCCCGGCCCGGCTACGAACCAGAATATGGTGAGCACTATCGCCCGGATCGAGCAGCGCAATATGTACTCGCCCGGTAACCGCTGGAAACCCGGTAACTGGTACCCTGAGGCTCAGCCTCGTCCCGGCAAGTGGTATGTCGCCGGTAATATCGTCGAGGGTTTCCCGGACGTTACTTCCAATAACTGGAACGGCATGCGCGGCCCCGAAGAAATTGCCCGCGTGAACACGCCGTTCGAGGCCTGGCCGGTCAAGCAGGATACGGCAATGGAGGCTTTTGAGTCCGTTTTGGCCAAAGCCGGAGCGACGCTTCCTCGTCGCGATGCAGTGGACAAACGTGTCACCGAAACGGTGCGTACCGGCAAAGTGATTACTCAGAACGGAATCGTCAACGACCCGGAAGAGGTCGGCGGTTATCCGGAGTATTCCTTTTCGACGGACGAGGTTCCGGTCGATAGTGACCATGACGGTATGCCCGATGGATGGGAGGCCAAATACGAACTGAATCCCAATGAAGTAGCGGACGGCAGCGCCGATTCCGATGGTGACGGTTACACGAACGTCGAAGAGTTCCTGAATGGGACAAATCCCCGCGAGAAAGTTGATTACACGAACCTCGGAAATAACGTCGATTCTATTAGTTGAGGTTAGTAGGGACTTTAATTGATATGTGCGGCGGGATTTTCCTGCCGCACTTGTTTTTACAGGATTAAGGATTGATATAATGAAGCAGGCTTTTTTGAACATCTGGTTTGGGGGACTGGCGATTGTTTTATGTGCCGGAACGCACGTTCGCGCCGCCAATGTCCCGGAAGTGGGGCTTTATCGTGTATTCGAGGTTCAGATACGGAATGAAAAATCCTATGAGAACAAATTAGCAGATGTGGATTTAACCGTCACCTATACCTCACCTTCGGGAAAGGTCGTGAATTTCTGGGGATTCTTCGATGGTGACGGCCGGGGCGGCGGAAATCTTGCCGAAGGTAATATCTGGAAGCTGCGCTTTATGCCGGATGAATTAGGCAAATGGAGCTACGTTTATCGATGGAGTGACGATACACCGGGCGGCGAGGGCGAATTTGTCGCGGTCGAACGGGGCGCCGGCAAGGGCGTACTGAAGGCTTATCGTGATAATCCGTACTGGTTTGCCTATAACGGGACCGAGCCGGTCTGGCTGAAGTCGTATTATGAGACCGGCCATGGAGTGATCGGTCAGGATTTTTCATGGGTGGTTGAGAACGTTTACGGCAAGTTTATTCAAAACGGCTACAACCACCTGCAGGTAAACTGGCTGCTGTCACTGTGCTGTTTTCAGCAATACTATCTTGACGGGCCTGAGCCGGAAACGCTGGATTTGATGCTCTATCAGGAAGGCAAGGCATCGAGCACAATGAACCTGGATGTTTGGCACAGGATAGAGCGTCACCTGGGTTTCCTGAACGATCACAATGTCGGCGCGCACATGTTTCTTGGTTTCGATGGCGCAAAGAATCGCGGGCCTCGCTGGGACAGGTTGAGCGAAAGCGAAAAAGATTTTTACGTCCGTTATGTAGTCTCGCGGCTCGCGCCGTATGCTAATCTTGCCGGCTGGAACTTCGTCTGGGAAGTATCCGGCGACCGGGAGCAATATGAGCTGGGTCTGATGCGTCTGATACAGAAATACGATGTCTTCGAGCATCTTCGTACATACGAAGATGAGATGCCGCGTGACAACGAGTACGATCGCCCCGAGTACACTTTTGCGGCGGTCGAGAACCATCTGATTGCCGCCGGCTCGAAGAATTTGGAGCGACACTACTGGAAAGAGCCCTGGACGCATCACATGGCGGTTATCCAGAGCTACAAAGGCAAGCCCGTCTATATGTCCGAGGGTAATGCGCTTTGGCGGCGATACTGGCACGAGCGGACAGGGGCGACCCAGGATGATTTGCGAAGGGCGGCATGGGCCTGTGTGACCGGCGGGGCGTCCTTTAACTGGAACGGCCATTTGAAGGAATATGAACTTTACGCGGGCGGGCCGACCGGCCTGCCGTTCAACGAGGAAAATCTTTACAAAGATTCGGAAAAATATGTAGATATAATCGCCCGGGTAATGAATGAAGAAGTAGCATTCTACCGGATGACGCCGCAGGATGGGCTGCTGAAAAAGCATGATGCGATGCGTGTCTGGGTGCTGGCCGAACAGGGCAAACAATACCTCGTATTCGCAAGTCACGGCGAACCTTTCGGGATAGTTTTGACGGCGGGGGATTATACCAATAATATCTGGCTTGATGCCAAGACCGGCGAAAAAAGAAAAGTCGATTCTATTTCGGTCTCTGCCGACAATAAAGAACCTGTAATGTTCAGACCGCCGAACCGCGATACTGATTGGATTCTCATTCTCAGAACAGAGAAGTAATTTCTGCCGTTTATGACGTAATAAAGTACCAGAAACCACTGTCTTTGAGATATACACATCATACAATAAGTTATTGTTTTGGAAAAAACAGTATAATTTTTTGTCTTAAGTTTCTTGTGTGATGATATTATTTTTACAGATACTATTGTCATTGGAGGGATAGCGAATGGCGGCGTATGTTATTGCACGTGTTGAAGTCACAGATCGGCAGCAATATAAGAAATACCTCGAATTGACACCGGCGACAATAGCCAAATATAGTGGGCGGTTTATTGCACGAGGGGGCAAAACAATCTCGCTCGAAGGACCTGAAGAATCGCGAAGAGTTGTTATCCTTGAATTTCCATCGCTCGAGCGGGCTGAGCAGTGGTACCATTCGGATGAATATCAGTCGGCCCGAAAACAGCGCATCGGGGCGGCTGAAGCGGATTTTTTAGCGATCGATGGAGTATGAAGATATATAGTTGAAAATTCATAAATCTGGATATTGCAATTATCGCTTGACAAAACAAAAAAATTGCCGCTATATTTGTTTTTGTAAAATTTGCCATTAGTCGTACCGGGCAGGTGTTCTGCTTATCCTGAGAAACCTGGCGGAAAGGGGATTTGCTATGAAATCATGGATTATTGTCATAATTTTTGTATCTACCTATGTTCTGGGCTGTGCCTCGCTCGAATCTGTGGTTGAGGATGAGAAAGAGATTCCACTCTCGGAGGTTCCTGTTGTGGCGGTCGAAGCGGCACAAAGAGCTGTTGAGAATATCACTTTGGCGGAAGCGGCGATCGAGGAGGAAGACGGCCAAAAGGTGTATGTTCTGGAAGGCACTGCAGACGGGAAAGAGTATGAAATCGAAGTTACCGTCGACGGTAAAATCCTTGAAGTCGAGCAGGAAGGTATGTACGACGCGGACGACGATTAGAGCGACTGCCGCACAGTCTTGGAAGAGGCGGCATTATTGTCGTTGAATTCTATCCTTAATACCTACGGTCTTAAATAAATTCGCTTTCGAGATATTTTGCTCTACAAATTGATTTAATTTTATCTTTATTCAAACACGTATT
>JAFGBG010000226.1 GCA_016933295.1 Sedimentisphaerales bacterium
ATTCCAGGCACGGCGCCGGCTTCCATATACGGAAAGACCTCCTCCAAAACAGACAAGCAGCTTACTCCCACGACCGCCTCGATTTTACCCGACTCTATCAGGGACATAACCACCGGCGAGCCTTCGGCAATCAATACGGCGTAACCAAGCTGCTCCGCCTGGCGTTTCAACTCGTCAATAACACACCTGCCGCAGTGTTCGCACAAAAGGCCCAACTCGTCGAAATCAGCCGGGCACTCTTTATTACTCCGCAGGCATCTGGCCAATAACAACAAACGTTTTTCATACGGGATACCGGCCACCGTCTCGCGCCATAACTCGTTATTAATTAATACCGATATGAAATTGGAATATTTTTCGTCAACTGACGCAATTTCCAGAACAGCGTTCGTATGCAGCTTCAGCTCATCTATCGACAACGGGCCGACCGGTCGTTTGTCCAAAACGTATTCTCGAATAATCCGCAAAAGCCTTTCCCGCATCTGTTTGCTTTGCGGTATATTATCCTGCGGTGGTCTGAAAGGCCTGACAGAAGTGATAATCTCATCAGACATATACACGGTCCTCCTCGAATGATACATGTTCCGGATCTGCGAGTTTTTTATTCAGCTTTTTAAACGTCCGTCTCCAGGTCATGACCTCGGACTTTCCAAGAAGCTGCAATATCAGCCGCCTCGAACGTCCGACACCACCGGCGCGCTGATTGTCCCAAAATAAACGCGGCACCATTTTGAAGTTGAATTCATAACACATTCTGTACAGCTCCAGGTGTCCGGCCGACATATTTTTAAGTGCAAATCTTTTGCCGTCCCGTATCTCATCGGGTAATACCGGCTCATAAAACACAGGAAAAATAACTGCTCCCCTGCCGCCAAGGTCTCTGACAAGCTCAATAGTATCGGTTACATCATCGGGAGTCTCTCCCGGTAAACCGAGAATAACACTAAAGACGGGGAAAAAGCCGCCTCGCAGCATTTTATCTGCGGCCTGACGAACCATCTGCGACCAGTCTTCGGCCTGAAACGGAACAATCTTGCCGGGGCTGTGACGGGCCACGAGATGACCGTTGGCGCTTTCGGCCCCCATATTTACCCAAAGATATTCCGTGGGCTGCTCCCAGCTCAATAACCGCCGAATCTCTGCAAGCTGCTCATCCGTCAACTGCAGAACGCTCGTTACGTTGGCGTGGTCCAACTGCATGAAAGACAGGCCTTTTATTCGCTTCATCTGTGTCAAAAGGTTATGGAGTTTATCGAAATCCGGGGTTGTATTATCCGAGCCGTATCTGAAAAAATCCTCGCTCCCGCTGACTACGGAAGTCATGCCTTCGGAGACATTTGTCTCCAGATCAGCCAGAATTGTCTCCGGCGGCAGATGTTTCATTTTCTTTTTTGCCATTGTACAGAATCGGCATCCCCTGCCGCAACCTCGTGACAACTCCACAACACCAAGAGTTGAAGCCCCTGCAATCGGTCGTATCCGCTCGTGCCCCGTATACGACTCGTTAATTCGCTTCTGTGGGCATCTGTTTTCAAGGATATCACTGAATAATTCCGGCCCCGATTTCTCGAAATAGCCGTCGAATACCATATCGATTTCGACATCCGGCCTTTGGTCGGGATGAGAATCCCATTGCCAGGCGCCCGCACCACCGAGAATAACCTTAAAACCATATTTTGCTCTGGCAACGGAAAGTTGCTCGAGCATTTGTGCCGTCCAGTACTTAGTGTAGAGCCGCCCTTTCCAAAAGTTCGCCGTTGTGGTATTGCTCATCCCCATCCCTAACGGGTCAGCGGAACTAATACCGACGATTTTCACCCAGGGGCCTAAAAGCCCTCCGAGTTTCTCCGGTGTCGTACACACCACATCGTCTCTCTCTAACGGTGTATATTCCAGCAGGGCCGATTCGACCCGCCGCAATCCAAGCGGAGCGACTTTCGCCCGTCCGGCAGAATCTGTTTTTACCGGAGGTGATAAAAAACGCCGCATGAAAACCTCAGGGACCTGTGTTGTCTGCAACGTGGCGAAAATACCCTCGAACAACACCTTGTATCTTCCGCTGAGGGTTCTGTCGGCCACAAGAATTACTTTTGGTCTGAGAGGTTTATCACTCACCGGAATCACTCGCCTTTCCCTTAAATTCGCCGATAGCCTCATTCGGAGTCTTCTGCGTAAAATCCTTACGTGTTTTCTTCAATATTCGCTGCATTTCTGAAGGCGAAAGAGACGCGATAACATCGGCGGGAATATTCAATTCCCGCCGCATCTTTTCCATGGAAGAAGGCGAATCTGTGGAAAAACGCTTTCGAGAACCGCTACGCCGCCTGATGGCGTCATAAACATCTCCCTTGAGAGCTTGCGACAATTTCCCGGATGGTTTCTTCCCGGAAGCTGTTTCCCCGGTGATTTCTTCGCCGTTTATGGGAGCATCCGCGTACTTCGGAAATATAATGGCGCTGTGTGGACACATCCTCGCGCAGGCCGGACAGTTCGTTTTGCAATGATCGGGATTACGAACCTCGATTCGCCCTCCGTCGGATTGTTCATACACGCCGAACAGACAGAAGTTCATGCACTGTTTGCAATTGCGGCATCTGTCATAATCTATTACCGGGAACCACGGAACCCAGTCACCTTGCTTTTCGAACAGAGGCCTGTCGATTTCCCGCCCCTGCGTCTGTTGCGAAAGCAAACCGGCGATAATATCTTCGGGGGAATCCGTCCGCATATTGAAAAAAGTCACACCTTCGTGAGGTAACGGGGCCTTACCGGCATAAAAAAGCCACTTGATTGCTCTTGGAAAACACGCCACAATCCGAATCGATTCAGCTTGTACCCATTGTTTTAATACCGGGTCACACCCGGCCGCCAATGAGCACAAATCGTTAACAGCTTCAAACTCAAGCCCGGCACGGGCCATCGACTCAAGAACGGCGTTTTTTGTCTGATGTGGGATAAAATCGTAATAACCGCAATTACAATAAACGGTTTTTATGCTTTTGCCATTGTTCGTCATAACCCACTTTCACAATATTTGTGCAGCATATCGGAAAAGGAGCGAATTATTTCCGATGCAATTTAATACCGGTAGATAGATGATAATGTTCAGAACGATTTTTTGCAATCTCTAAAATACGCGCCTCTAAGGACGAGATGAATGACCTTATAACTGTTTGTTTACCGCCTGGGCGTGGATTAGTTCAAAAACAGCCTTTATAAACTCGCCGTCCAAGCCGCTTTTTTGTGCCTTTTCGATATGATCCTTCAACAGGCTCTCCCATCGGCCAAGCTGCAGAACCTGGATGTTGTGCTCGTGCTTGAGCCTGCCGATTTGCTCGACCAATTTCATTCTTTCGGCTATATCACGGATGATTTTTGTATCAGTCTGGCTGATTGCGGCACGTAAATGGGCGATTTGTGCCTTTAGTTGTTTGTCCGCAGGGGCAGCTTCCGGCATTCTTAATCTCTTGAGCATCCGAGCCAGCTCCTTGGGAGTAATCTGCTGTTTCGAATCGCTAAGGGCTTTATCCGGCTCGATATGCGTTTCAATCATCAGGCATTTGATACCAAGATCCAGCGCCATTTGAGAAACCTGCTCGATGAGACTTTTATCGCCGGATATATGGCTCGGGTCGCAAATCAATGCCAGGTTCGGCAGTAATCTTTCGAGCTCAATCGGTATCTCCCAGTGCGGCTGGTTGCGATATTGCGATTGCTCATAAGAAGAGAAACCCCGATGTATTGCGGCAATTTTTCTTATGCCGGCCTGATATATTCTCTCGATAGCCCCGAGCCAGAGGCCAAGCTCGGCATTAATCGGATTCTTGATAAGTACCGGTGTGTCAGTACCTTTGAGCGCATCCGCTATTTCCTGCACGACAAAGGGATTAACGGTCGTTCTGGCACCAATCCAGAGTATATCAACACCGTTCTTCAGGCAAAGCTCGACGTGCTTTGCATTCGCGACTTCCGTTGTTGTAAGCAGTGAAGTTTCTTGCTTAACGGCCCGGAGCCATTTTAAACCGACATCGCCGACGCCCTCAAAGCTGTTCGGACGCGTGCGGGGCTTCCAGATACCGGCACGAAAAACCTTCACATGGGCCGAACCGGCTAATGCTTTCGCCGTCGAGAGCATCTGCTTCTCGGATTCGGCACTGCATGGACCGGCAATAATCCAGGGCAGCCTGTCGAATTTCAACCATGTTGAGATGTGCGGCAGATTTCTGTTTAATTCTTTCAGCTTTTCAATCATACATTCGTATCACAATCAACTCTTTTTTGTGCCGGACTGTGCATGAAGTACGGAAACAGCCGGATTTGATTTTTTCTATAACAGATTTCGACCTATAGTACAACCGGTAGAATGAGTATTTCCAAAATCATAAGAAAAGACGGAATTTTAATATCGGAAACTAACATCTTAATCATGTTTTTCTTCCGGCGCCATAATATTCATTCGGCTAAGCTTAACGCCCTTCAAGGAAGCAATATGGCCGCCCAGTTTCTCGATTTCTTTGACTTTGCCCCTGAGAATTATCACCTCGAGGCAATTGCCGTGATCCAGATGTACATGGATAGAGGCAATCACTTTCAATAAATGACTATGCTGAAGATCGATCAATTTCTGGGATAATTTTGTTTCGTGGTGGTCGTAAATCAAAAGCAGCCCTGCAACGGCCTTAATCGAAGGGTCGGACAATTGTTTCTGCGCCAAGCTCTCACGGATAAGATCGCGAATCGCCTCCGAACGACTTGCGTAGCCGTCCATTGCAATCAAGTCGTCAAACGCCGAAAGTAATTCTTTTTCCAGTGAAACGCCTATTCGTTCAATCTTTTTCATTTTAATCACTCACTCTGACTTATCGGAGCCACGCAATAAATATAGACGAGCGGCTCAGTTGCCGAATTCATAATATCGTGAAATGTATGCGGCGGAATATAAAGAATTTTCCCTTCGCCGACTTCGTATCGGCTGTTTTCATCCCCGATCAATGCCTGCCCCCGCCCGGATAAAAAAACGAGAATTTCTTCGTGAGCATTTGTGGAATGCCTGCCGCAGGCCTTATCTTTTTCCAAAAATACTCTGCCGGAACGCATTCCATACGTTTGCGGCCGGCCTTTTAATAATGATTGATATTCATTGCTGTTTTCCAGGTCGATCACAAAAGCCTCTTTTGACACGATAAAGTCTCCTAAAGAAAAAACAAATCTCAAAATTCCTAAATAACCCTTGACTCAGTAACACGATTTTTATATTTTTATGCAGTAGTACGATTATAAAATTCGTATGCGCTTAGTCAACAGAAAATATTACTTTTTCGGGAGAAATCGTGATGAAAAAAATAAATTTAATACTCGCTTTCATAATATTTACTTCCGGTGCGGCGGCATTTGCAGACGAAGCCGTCGTTGCGGAAGTTACGCATACGCAACTTCAGGCTGTGACCCAGGACGGCTACGGCACCTACGCTGCCGGCGATAAAGTTACAATAAGCGGCATCCTGCTTAACGCCCCCGAACAAATACTCGACCCGACACCGGGATCGGGTGATATGGGAGGCGAGTGGCAGGTTTACATCCAGGGAGAAGGCGACGACCACGCCGGAACCGCCCTGTGGCTCGGGCAATATTACAGCAAAGTATCAAGCTCGGATGATTACAAGGACGAAGAACTGCTGAGTGAGTTGTGCCGCATAAACAGAGACCCGAGCACCGGTTATATCTTCAACGTCGGCGATAGAATTCGCGTCACAGGCTGGTACAAGTTTTACAAGGGCAAAACAAACATAAACGAAAAACACGAAAAAGATTCGTTCTTCGATTTTAAAATCGAGCTAATCAAACCCGCGGCAGGACTTCCTCAGCCTGAGGTGGTTAAGCTCGACGAGCTAAAAGATATCAACGACGAATATATCTTCGATGCCGAAAGGCTTAGCGGCTGCGAATATTATCAATCGCGTTTAATTAGAATCGAGAATGTCGAGGTCATCGATCCGGAAAACTGGGGATCGAACGGCACGATAACAGTTATGGATTCGAACGGTCATACCTTCCCCGTGCGGCTCGGGCTTGGCGCAGGTTTTACGAGATACGATTGTCCCGCCGGAAAAATAGATGTCGTAGGAATTATGGATCAGGAAAGTTCAGGCTATCTGGTCTGTAAAGACGGTTATCGTTTATGGGTCGCCAATTACGACGGTAACTCTCTGGTATTAACCGATCGCGGCTACAAGCGGGGGAATCTGACGGGTGACGTGAATGGGAATTTCAAAATTGATCTCGACGATGTCAGCGAAATAATCGAAAACTGGTTAAAAAGCGTTCCCGGGCTTTGCGATTGTTATTGAAAATCGTATTAAAATTTTGCCGGAGCTCTCGTGAAAAAAGGATTTACGTTAATCGAATTGCTGGTTGTTATTGCCGTTATGACTCTTTTAATGGGAGTTCTCCTGCCCGCTCTTTCACAAGTAAGCCTGCAGGCCAAAATAGTCGCCGTTAATACCGAACTGCGGCAAATCGGCCTGGCCCTCGAGTATTACTTCTCCGATTACGAGAAATACCCCCCTACGCGAGAAGATTGCAATACGGGGGTACTCGAAGATCATTTGTATCAGCTTCCCGAGCAGCTCGCAGATTGCAGGATGCTGCCTTCGACAAATAAAAACAATGTTATGGCCACAATAACCGAGGACCGTTTCAACAGCGGGCACACGTATAAATACCGCAGTGTCGGTGAATGCATAAGGGATCGTGACATTATCGACAAGTGGATAACCTCCCGACTGTGGGTGCCGGACGGCTTCCCCGGAAAAAGCAGCGTCGAGGCAGAACAGGGACAATGGTACAAAGACCCGGCAAAAACACCTATAAAATGGGTATTGTTCAGCTTAGGCCCGAATTACGACCGGCAGTGGATCGAGGAAACTCTTGAAAACAGGTACCCCGTCCCCAAAGAAATCTGGAATGACGTCGGGCGGAAAAAAGGATTTTTAGTCAGACTGCACCTGCAAAACGGCAACGAGATCGGTTCGTTCGAAGGACAATAAATGAGCGGTAAAATCGTAATCATCTTCCTGGGCATTGTTTCAATTTCATGTTTATTTTTATTAATCGGATGCGGCGACAGGTCGTCCGATTCAACGGAACCTGAAATCGCCTCAGCTAATTCTTACATAAGTGCGGCAATAAAAGACCTCTGCGGCAAAGAACAGCAGATTTTAAGCCTTGTGCCACCGGGAATGTGCCCCGGGCATTTTGACATATCTCCTTCGCAGGTCAGCCGGCTGCGTAACTGCAAAATTCTGCTTGCCTTCGACTTCCAACAAAATTTCGGAGAAAACATAAAGCGAATAAACGACCGTGGTCTTGAATTCCATACGGTGACACCGGCGCCGGGTTTGTGCATTCCAGAGACATACGTATCGATTACAAAACAGATTGCCGCCACCCTTTCGGAACAAAATCCCTCCCGGAAAGCAAACTACGAATCGAAACTCGCAGAAATCGAAACTCGCATGGAACAGCTCGGCAAAGAGCTTTCCGAAGACATCGAGCTATCGGGACTAAAAAATACCAAAGTAATCGCCTCTCAACATCAGGCTGAATTTGCCCGCTGGCTCGGCCTGGACGTCATGGGCACATTCCTGAACAGTGATGCCGAAACACCAAAAAATCTAAACCAATTACTTCAGGATACAACGGGAGATTCCATAAGATTCGTAATAGCGAATAAACAGGAAGGCACGGCTCTCGCATCCGCTTTAGCAGAGCGGCTGGAAGCCCAGCTTGTGATATTTGGCAATTTCCCCGAGAGCGACGATGAGCAGGATAACCTTCCGGCGTTCGATAGCCTTCTTCGCAAAAACATCCGGGCACTATCAGGGGCCACCGAAAAATGAGTAGCCGTCTGCACCTATCGAAAATCGAAGTAAAACGTCGCGGGCGAGTCATTCTCGATATCGATAATTTAGAGATACAGCCCGGCGAATTTGTCGGCGTAATAGGGCCGAACGGAGCAGGCAAGAGCACCCTTCTGAAAGTCTGCTGCGGCCTGATAAAACCCAATACCGGCACAGCTACTTTCGAGAATATCGACTGGAGTCTGGTAGGAAGCTGGACAAAAAGCAACTTTCGCAAGCGCATCGGGTACGTCCCGCAGGCAAAAGAATACAACGCCAATCTTCCCTTCACACTGCGCGAAGTAGTCGCAATGGGCAGAGCAAGCGTCAAGCCTTTATTTTCGCCGCTTAACGAGAAAGACCACGCGATAATCGAGTCCTGGATTTCGCGGCTCGGATTAACTTCGCAAAAGTCACAGACCTTCAGAAGTCTTTCCGGCGGCGAACAGCAAAAGGTACTCATAGCGCGCGCGATGGTCCAGAATCCGGTGATTTTAATGCTCGACGAACCCGGAGCCAACCTCGATTTCACATCGAAATACGAGCTTAGAAATCTTATAAACGACCTGTATGAACAGACAAAAGTCACAATATTGATGGTTTCCCATGAAATAGAGCTGCTACCGAGAAGCTGTAAGAGAGTTATTCTTTTGCACGAAGGAAAAGTTGTCGCCGACGGTTCGAGAGCCGAAGTCCTGACCGAAGACGTACTGACCAAAGTTTATCATTATCCGCTCAAAGTAGTCGAAATCGGCGGTTATAAATATACAACAGGAAAAGACGGAAATTAAATCGCAGCCGCAAAGGCAAATTTATGGATCCATTCTTCTATCTTGTAATTGCCGGCGGTGCCATTGCCGGAAGCAGCACGGGCCTGTTGGGCGTCTATATAGTAGGCACGAGAATGCCTTTTATAGGCGTCTGCATATCTCACGCCGCAATGGTGGGAAGTATCGTAGGTGTGCTTGCAGGTTTTAATCCAGTTATCGGAGCGGTTGCCGTCTCGATAGTAACTGCGATGAGTCTGGCCGCGATTGGCCCGAGCAATCCCCGGCTGGATATAAACGTCGGGCTGTCCATATTGTTTTCGTTAATGCTGGGGCTGACTTTTTTAGGCATAGGCCTCGTACAGGACAGCCGCACCGAACTGTTCGCCTTGCTCTGGGGCAGCCTGCTTTTCGTAAGGAAGGAAACAGTTTTGCTCATGGCTCTTTTAGGCCTCGCTTTGGCCGTCTTTGCGATCCTTTTCAACAAGGAGATGAAGGTTATTCTTTTCAGTCGGTCACTTGCGGCGGCGACCGGGGTCCATCAGGGCTTTGTTTATTGTTTATTTCTCGCATTATGCGGCGTAACATTAGCCGTTAATCTTAACGCGATTGGCGGCCTGATGATATTCAGCTTAATCACCAATCCGGCGGCGGCGGCGTACCAGGTATGCCGAGGCCACAGGTCGGTGGTCATCGTATCGACTTTTTTAGGCGCCCTAAGTGCGATGGGCGGGTTCCTCCTTTCATTTTATCTCAACCTGCCGACCGGCGCCTGCATTGTCCTATTCAGCACTTTCTTATTCGGGCTTGCTGCCGGTTTCAGATTCCTCACAGGCAACAAAGATTAAGATTTTTCCGCCGAGGAAATTCATCAATTTCGATTATCCGTAAGACCTGCTGCAAAAATCGGTTGTTCCTACCCCAAATTATCTTGCAATACCGGCGGCTCGATTATATAGTGTGCGGATAATTCGATTTGGGGAATAGTGTAATGGTAGCACGACTGACTCTGGATCAGTTAGTCAAGGTCCGAATCCTTGTTCCCCAGTTTTTATAACTATCAAAAACACGGGGACTTATAACAGCAGACCAATTAAGCCTTCGATAAAGGAATAACCATTTTCACGTATGCTTCACATTTTTGCGGCTTGACAGTATTTTTCAATAAGCTAATATAGGTAAAACTTATAAGAATAAGAACGGTTATCAGAGCGGTTCGGAATTGCCTTCCTGCCGCTCTCGACCGTTCAAAATGGAAGGCAAAACAAATGGCAAGGAAAAAAAGTAAAGAGTATGAATTTAAACTCCGCAAAATTACAGAATATGATACCAACTTTGTATTTAATGGAGACCAGGTTTTTGATGGTGACGAACCAGTTGTTGATTCAGACTTACATCACCCAAAAGTTTATGAGGAAATCATCGCTGAGATTGACATAAATAATTTTAGCGATGCACCAGGCAAGCAGTTATTAAAGGATTTAATTGATAAGCCGGGCGGTGTAACGTACAACAAAAGCCGTCACGGACTTAATCAGCCGAAATCCATCAAACAAAGGCTAAATGAAAAAGGTTATAAGCATATCGCAATACATATACATATAAAGAAGGGACGGATTTTTTTGGAATCTCTTAAAATCATCAATAAAGTCTAAATTATTTTGTTCCTAAAAATATTCCCTTTTTTTGCTTTCTTCCTAAGTATCTTATATCATTACTAATGCCCTAATAATAGGGCTTTTTTTATTTTAAGACATTAAAATCCCCTAAAGATGCCACCCCAAAATATTCCCTAAATAATTCCCTAAGTTCATATATAGTAGGTTTTTATCGCTTGATATGTTTAATTCAAAACAATGTAATACGGATATATGATAAAACGTATAAAAAAAGTTGTTAGCGTGACATTGGCAGACAGGGACAGAAAAAAACTCGATTTGCTTGCAACAGCAATGAGAATGAATCGTTCCGAGTGTGTACGTTTTCTTATTAAATCAAAACGGATACCCAAAAACAACAAAACTAAGCCGACCGTTCTTGGGGGACGCGATGCAGACGATTGAGCCTTTACTCCTGAGTTTTGCCGAAGCCTCAGACCTGCTTAATATTTCCCGGACTCTGCTCTATGGTATGCACTCGGACGGACGACTGGGGCCAATACCGCATAAGATAGGACGGCGTTCATTGCTTTGCCGAAAAGAGATTGAAAAGTGGGTGGATGCCGGGATGCCAACACGTGAAAAATGGCTCGAAATGCGAAGGAATTTATGAAAAACCGAAAAGAAATCATTATTGACCCGGCTCTTTTGGCAACTCAGTTTTTGACAGATTATATCTGGTCTGAAAATGAAGACGAACCCGCGCCGGAGACTTCCTTTTTCACACTGAGACGATGGCGTGAAGAATATTATCTCTGGAAAGATGGCCAATATATCAGACTTTCCGACGATACGACTAAAGTGAACGTCACGAATTACCTGCAAAAGTATTCGGATGATATTCTATATGCCGAAAAGATTAATGTCCCTGTCAAGACAAGTTTTGTCAGCAATGTCATTCTCAATTTGCAGCCAAAAATCCATATCCGAGAAACGCAACAACTAAATACCTTTTTGGACAGTGTTGACCGGGGATGTTTTCTTTGTCTTCAAAATGGGCTTTTGAATTTAGAGACAAGAGAACTAACACCTCATACACCTAATTATTTTACTACCGTATGCCTGCCGTATGCTTACGATCCCAACGCGGAGTCTCCTGAATGGGACGTTTTTCTGGGGGACGTGATGCTGAGACGGCAGGACTATATAGACTTACTGCAAGAATTTGTCGGTTACTTATTCCGTCCAGACCTGAAAGAGCAGAAATTTCTCTTATGTGTCGGGCAAGGCGCGAATGGCAAGGGCTGTTTTTTCGATGTAGTGCAATCTCTTGTCGGTCCTGAGAATTGCTCACAAGTTCCGATTAGTAGGTTTGGGGACCGTTTTGCTCTTTATTCGACAATCGGCAAGGTATGTAATTTCACAAACGAGAGTTCTCATATCTTAGAGGACGAAGCCGAAAACATACTGAAATCGTTCGTTTCAGGGGATGCAATGACTATTGACAGGAAATATCGAGAACCTATCGACATAAAACCGACTGCAAAGTTGATGGTTGCAACGAATAGTCTGCCGAGGTTCACGGATAAGTCGGAGGCCGTCTGGAGACGGATTCTATTAGTGCCGTTCGATTTGACATTAGACCAGAAATATCAGATTAAAGACAAAGCGGATCAACTGAAGCAGGAACTGCCGGGAATCCTGAACTGGGCCTTAGTAGGACTCGACCGACTGAACGCAAAACGAGGCTTTACCGTCCCACAGGGACAAAAAGAATTGATGGAAGATTATCGACGGGACGCCGATCCTGCGAGAGCGTTTCTACTGGACAGCTATCAGGAATCCCTGAACGGAGAATTTGTGCCTTGTGCCGAAGTCTATCGGGCATACAGGACATTTTGTGAATCGAATGGATATAAAGAAATGGGTGAAAGACTTTTCGGACACCATGTCCGGCGAATTTTCCCCAAAGTGGAACGGCAGCGAATCGGGCCGCGTAACAATCGAGAATATGTCTATCAAGGTTTGGTGTCCTATGTCCCCTAAGGAATCCTATCCTATCGCGTATAAAATAGCAGGTTAAAAATATAGAGTAGGGTAAGGAATCCATGGGACACATAGGACACTGAACATCAGGCTTTTCGATGTTGCAGAATCGATAAAATATATAAATCAGGAGCAATTTTACATAATTCCCTGTGAATAAAGAACTTGCGAAAGAAACGCTAAAAATGAGAAAAAATGACGTTGTGAAAAAGCCTGAAAATGACCAGTATGCTTTTAACAAAAAATTTCCGGCGAACGTGTTTAATGCTGTTGCTGGTTTTTATGACAAGAAACGATCCAAAAAGCGAAAAAATTATCGTCAATGTGAAGTATTTGTGAAAAATAAAGCAAAAACGAGCCTTTTTGAATAAAAAACAAAGGAAACTAACTGATTTAGTATCAGATTTTAAGGATAAAATACATGAATAATGAAATTGAAAAAAGCGAAACGCTAACACCGAAGGAAGAAAGTTTCTGTCTTCTCTATACCGAAATAGGAAGCGAAACTTTTTGTCATGGGACGTTAAGTGCCGAACGTGCCGGATATGCTAAAGCAGGCGCACGCACGCAGGCTTGGAAGCTGCTCCGAATACCCAAAATCCGGGAACGGATTGCGGAGATACATTCTGAAAATATGAGCCTGAGCCATATCAACGTTCATTCACAGCTTGCGAAATTAGAAAACCTGCGCCAAAATGCTGAGGAAAAAGGGGACTTGTCCAGTGCTATTCGTGCAGTTGAATTGACCGGGAAATATTTACAGATGTTTAACGACCGGCATGTTATTGTCACTGAGCAACAGCAGCCGCACAAAATGAGTCCTGAGCTGGCTGAAGATGTACGCAAGGCCTTTGAACTGATTTACGCGAAAAGATATTTAGCGAGCCAGGCTGTAAAACAGATAGAGGACAGTATTTCCCAGAGTGACCCCTATGACCCCCAAGCCGGGCCGTCATGATTATTCTACTATGTCCCTTCACAACGCGATGGATTTTGGACTTTCTGTTATATGAATATTTATTTTTGAGGTAACGAAAATGGATGGATTTGAAATTGATGGATTTGAAAATGATGATTTTGAAAATATAGCACCTGAGCATGATAGCGAATCTTCTGAGCCTGATATTGAAACTCAACTTCAGGAACTTGAAGCGACTCCGGGCTTCATCGAAGGGCGATTAAGAACTTCCTCTAATCC
>JAFGBG010000227.1 GCA_016933295.1 Sedimentisphaerales bacterium
AAAATGTTATTAAAGTTTCTCACGATAAAAAAGTTATTCGCCGCCTGGAAAAACTCCTCGCGGCATAAAATCGGTCAGTTTGAGTTAATTAGTAAGCCAGCCAAAATATTTTTCGGCAATTGTTGTATCTTTGAAAGGCTTGAATGACTCAGATGCTAAAAATTCCCGTATATTCTCCCGATATGCTTTCCATTTTGTATGCGTCATGCTTTGTATATAATCCCATAGTTCGGCGAAAGATGTAAACCGATGGAAGTCGATGAAGCATTCCTGACGTACATAATCTGTTATGTCGGGCGCACCGAGATAGACCGGTACGCAACCGGCGAAAAAACCATCAAAGATTTTTTCTGTGATGTATCCCGGAAAAGCACAGTTTTCAAAGCATAAAGCAAATTTATAATTTTCCATTATCTGAAGTTTATCTTTGCAGGCCTGTGGTTTATGGACGAATCTGACATTTTTAAAACGCGGCCAGTGTTTAATGGCGGCATCCCACCCTTTTCCGAACAGCCGGAATTCGGATTTTTCTGCATATACTTCTATTGCCTGTAATCGGATTTCATTCAAATCTTCGACTTTGAGAAAAGGATCAATTCGATCATGAAGTATTTGCTTGAAAATTCTAACTGGCTGGAACAATCGTGACCGCCAGCTTGCCCAGTTGGGCGTATTTCTCGCCTTGCTTGATACGATCATACAGAGCAATGAGCGTTGATTCCATGGCAGTCCTTCGGCCATTTTCCTGCCGTTGCACGGCCAGTAAAAGTGCTCGAAATTCCCGGTTGAACAACGTTCCTTAATCCCGTGGAAAAGACATGAATACTTGAACAATCTGCTTTGCTCCGGCAGATTATGGTAGAATTTCCAGGCTACATTCGGTGATTCGCCGCTGTTTAATACCTTCGGTTCAACGCCCGCTTTAATAAGTTGAGGTAGCAGTGAAGTTGCTTCATTGGATAGACAAACAGCACGACTAAAGCCGGGGTGACGGGAAAGAAATACATCGGCGGTCATCATATCCCAATCAGCTTTCCGAGCTATGTTGCGCAGGCACGGAATAACGGAGGCACCGGGAAATTGTGATGCATAAGCCGAATCAAGAATCCGATTATTTTTAAATGGAGGTAATTCTACATCAAATACGATCAGTTTTTTATTCATGGATCCGGTTTTCTTAAATTATCTACTTATTATAAGGCTGCTCGGCCTTATGAATCAGGTGAGTTTGACTTTAAGTCTTCGTTGTTTCCATTGGGCAAGTAATTTGCTCTGTAAACGGGCTATAATTCCACCGAAACCGAGCTGTGTACATCCCCAGAGAATCCAGCCTGCCCAGATAAAAACACGATCCCTCAATTTAGCTGGTTTCGGGCGTCCGCTTATAAGGGCTTTATGTATTTTATTTTTCGCCTCGGACACATGATGGTCCGTAAAGCAATTTCGAGCTATACGCAAAAGGTCGATACTGCGAGAGACGTTCAATGCTCGCAGGGCATCTGTAGAAATTTTTTGTGCTACATCGGTCGTAGCCAGAAAGTGATCGTAAACTTTGAATATCGGCAGAGGTCGATAATGATAAATGGAACGTCCGCGGTAACTATCCTGATTGTTACTTATACGCCTGAAAAAAAGATGTTCCTGGATTATACCTATTGGCGCTTCAGTAGCCAATCTGAACCATTGGTCGTAATCTGAAGCCTGTTCGTATTCGGCTCTTGGGCCGCCGACTTTTTTATATACAGAGCGTCGCGTCATTAGAGTCGGGCACATGATAAAAGCGCCGTATAATAAAGTTGATTCAAATAATGCCGAAAAATCGAATAGCTCGATGTGACGTACTGGTTTAGGAAGAGGACGAGGCTGGCCGTAGCAAAAATCGCCGTTTTCGTTAATAATTCGACCGAGCGTAAAGACTGCACCGGCTTGCGGATATTTATTCATGAAGGCTGCTTCCTTCGATACAATATAGGGTTCATAGACATCGTCGGCATGAAAAATACATAACAATTCACCTTTGCCGTAATCCAGCAGCGTATTTCCGTGAGCACAGGAAGACAGAGAAATGGAAAGAGGGTCTCCGTCCGAATCCGGCGGAGGTACGGGACATGTGACGAGGCTTATGCGAGAATCGGAATAACTTCTTACTATATCTGCAGTATTGTCTGTCGAATGATTATCCGAGACGATAATTTCAAATTCTACATTTCTCTGAGCCAGCAGGGAATCGAGAGTTTCTTTAATTGTTGCGGCAGCGTTGTATGCCGGTACGATGATTGTTACGAAGGAAGAATTATTCGTCATTAGTTTCTTTTAAGATAGTAAAATATTGTTTTTGCTTTGGAAAAATAACAGAGATCGGGCTTAAAGAGCAAGGTTCGGATACACTTTGTGTTTTTTTGCCGGGCTGAATTAGTAGGCCCACTTAAATTTATATCTCCGTGTAATTATAAATGATGAAACAGACCCCCAGAAAAGAATCCAGGAGACATAATCGCCGGTCGAGAAATTATTGTGGCAATGCATCATGGTAGAAAATATTATCGAAAGACAGATTGCGGCAATTGGATCGTAATATTTCAGACTTGACATCCAGCATGCGCCCATAAGCCATCCTAAAAAGTACAAAAACACGATAGAGCCGGTAAAGGTGAAATCCGATGCTATCCATGGATACATAGTAATCCAGAGAGATCTGGAAAAGCCATCTTCATTCTGAAGTCGATAAAAATAAGAAAGGTTATAAAGGTCTTTATCCTTGAAGAATCTTGATATATTTCGCAAAACTACTGTCGAACTGCCCATGCCCCACCCAACACCCTGAAAAGGTTTTTCGAGGCATCTTGCTAATCCGTCATACCCGTGCCCGAGGTAATATGTGGCAGATATGATACCGGGACTGAGCGAGTCGGGTAAAATAGAAAGAAACGGATGGTCTTTTTTTACAGCCCTTGAATATTCAGGGATAGTCAGTAGTTGTTTTACATATCCCGAAGATGTTGTTTGGTTTCTTGATATTCTTACTTTGGTACAATACGACAAAAACAAAAGCAACAACAGGCAAATAGAAATTGCAAACGTCTTGAGAGATATTTTTATCCGTTTCGATATAATAGCTGATAATGCCACTATGAAGGCAATAGTGAAAATGGAATAAATGCCGCTCCGACTGCCGCCTCTGATACCATCTGATATGTAAAAGAAGATCAAAAAAATCAGCAAAAGCTTTTTGCGTTTGTTGATGCGGTTCCAGTAGGCGATAGAAATTGATATATAAGGAATAATAAAAATTGATAATATGAAGAAAAAGTGATTTTTTAATCCTCCCTGACTATGTATCCAGTTTTTTCGTGCCTGGTCTAAATCTGAAAAGGACAGTGAAAGTGAGGTTCTGCTGCGTATCAAGTTCAAAATCGAGAAAAATAGAAAGATTGTTACGCCGGTTGTGATTATTCCGATTAATTTTTCGTTTTTAATCAATAACAGAGGTTGTTGTTTTATCATCGGGCTTCTGACGCCTCTGAGGTAGCCTAATATGAAGAATACATGAACAAAGAGTAAGTACACATACAGAATAATCTTGGATTTACCTGAGACATTATAGGTGAAAAAAAATACACCGTATTCATAGCAGGCTATGGTTAAAAGAGAAAAAGCTATCCAAATCAGGAGCGGCAAGATTCGTTTGAATACGCTTGGCTGTATGTCGTTAAGGAGTATTTGATTATTTAATGTTTGGCTGTTTGTTGGTATAGAGTGATTATGCATTTGTGAAAGCTGAAAAATGGCTTGCAAAATATTGACCGAGTCCGAATGGAACGGAACAGAAAAAGATTATTGTCACGATGTTGTTATAGCAGACTATGTATATAGGATTTTATATTTGACGCAAAAATATTATTTGTGTTGAAGGCTGAGTTTCATGTATAGGGATTCTTGTATAAATCGCGCAAAACTTCAATCATTGATTGCAATCTTGCCTGCCATGTATGTTCGCGAAGAGAACGTTGCCGTGCTGCATTTCTAATAATCTGGCATTCTTGGGGATGCATAATAGTCCAGGCGATTAATTCTTCACATTCTTCCATGGAACTATAACACAGAATTTCTCTGCCGATGTTAAAAAAATCGCATAGTTCGGGATTGTACGATGTTAAGTATAAAGCACCGCACATCGGTACTTCGAAGTCCCTGCCTTTTAAATGTTTTACTTCCGACATGTGCCCTACTCCGCCGAAGCCGAGAACCACATGTGCACGATTAAAAAGACGAACCATCTCTTCGGAAGATACCAGGCCATTGGGCCAACCGTAACCAAAACAATCTACTGGTATTCCTCTTTTAATCAGGTGGTTAACAAAACGTCCGCGATATCCGTAATTTGCGCCGATAAAGACCACATCCAAATCCCGTTTTAGGCCGAGAGGTCGATAAAAATCAGGATTTGCCGCTTCTCCGTTGTACCATGGATTACCACCGGTTTTTTTTACGATTTGTGTTCCAACTTTCCATGTTGACCAATATAAATCGACTTGTCGAGCCACTCTTAATTGGTGGGATTCACCAGTAACCGGGTCAACCGGGTAAGAAAACTGATGTTTGTCGTCCAGGCTCATGATTACTGTCCGAATGCCGCGGTAGTGAATTTCCTCTATCAGCTCATCCGAAATATGACGCCCGGAATGATAAAAAAAGGCTATGTGAACGGGCGTAGTTTTATCTATAGCATCTATAAATTTTAAGAATCCAACCGCTTTGAGTTTGCGTTCATGCTCTTGTGATATTGCATTGGGAAGTCTCTCATTTGGCACTTCATAAAAATGAAAATCTGAAATAGAGCGAAATCCCGGCCATAATCCATCCCGTTGCCAGGAATCGTTGGATCCGAAACAAACAATAGTCGGCTTTGTCCCTGTCGGCGGCCAAGGTCGTCTGGCTTTTTTATTAGCAGAACAGGATAATCGCATATCCGAATGTTCGCTTGCTTTTTGAATAGAAGGTTCGTTTGTTGTAAATTGGTATTGTGAAGTCAGTTTGTGAAATCTGCGTATTTGCCGCCTTTGACTCAAGCAATTCCTGAAATTTCGGTGAAGTAACAGATTCATACGTATAATCCTTTATCTTTTGCGAATTTTACGACGCAGTATTCTAATCCAAAGCAATGGAATAAGCGAAAAACGCGGCAAAAAACTGATCATCATCCAAATTGAATTCAAATCTATAACTCTCTCACAATTCAACCTTTTAGCGAGAATCAAAAGATTATCGCTACGTTTGCCGCAGGCTTTATCCATGACATACATCGGAGCATGAGCACGAAATATAGTACGAATGGAATCCTCGCATAATGTTTTAGAATATCCCCAGTTGATGGCTTGATGCATTACCGGTACGGCATAATCAATCCAGACTCGACTGTTGATGCGTTTATCGATACCGTTCGGCTGTACGTTTTCCCATCGGGCTTGCACTCCGACTCGTCCGGCGATTGCACAAGGAACGTTTTTGATGGCATTCAAAATTATGAGGATATGAAACCAGTTGTTGAGATTTGGCTGAAGTTCGTTGAGCGAATCCAGCCATAATTCTCTGCGTATTAAATTTGAGCCGTAAAATCCAAGCAATCCGACAATTTGTCCGTCATACGCCTCAAAAAGTATTTTGCCGGATTGATAAAAACAATCATTTATTATCCCTTTTGGTTGGACCCCAGTGGAGGTCGGGCTTAAGTCCTGATTAACCAATTTACGCGGCATAAAAACATAACATAGCTCCGGATGAGTTTGTACAATATCCAAAACATGATCGCATATACCCTCGGTTAGCGGGTCATCATCGCCTAATAACCATACGTATTTGCCGGAAGATGCGGCTATAGCCTGACAAAGATTTCTTTCGCCACCTATATCTGTTTTATTGCGAATATATCGGATTTTTATTTCATTATGAAAGTGACAAACAACGTCTTTGGTATTGTCATAACTGGCATTGTCTGATATTACAACTTCAAAGGCGGCACTGGAATTGGATAGATTATTTTTAATAGAATACAAAGTCTCCTCGAGATACGTAGCCCTGTTGTACGTGGGAATGCAAAGACTGATAACCGGGAGATTTGTTGTGCTCAATGTATAACTTTCAAAAAAATGAAGATTGTATCGGAATCAGACGGCTGTTTAATATTTTTTACGCCTGTTATTGTTTTATATTTTATATAAGCTAAATTTTTTAATCTGCCACAGCAGCAAATAATAGATGCTGACTGGTTTCATTTAGTTTCGACGGCAGACAATATATATCGTTTTTGGTTTTATGTTGCCGTTCTTCGTAATCTTGAGAAGACATTCCCCAGATAAATATGAATGTCCTGGAAATCAGCTTTATCCAAACCAACGAGTGCGATACTCGTTAAAGTTATAAATATAAAGATCGAAAACCATATAATGAAGGATGGTAAATTTGCGGGTATATTTTCTTTAATAGCGTATATAACTATAGGGATAATAAAGCAGTTGGCAGTTATTGCCGGCATGATTGAATTACGCCATATGTAAATAAAAGATATATTCATAAGCCTCATGCAGTAAATCCAGAACATTATCATCACAATTACTTCAATAACGGCACTTGCAACCATTACTCCTTCCAGACCCAGAAGTGTTCCTAAAAGAAACGACAGAATCAAATTCGCTATTCCGCCGATAATCGAAATTATCGATAGATATCTGACGGCTCCATTTGCAACCATTATAATCGCATGGACATGGTTGATAATCGTGGCTATTGCAAACACAGATAACGATACTGTCATCAAATCTCCCGCATATTGTATCGATCCGACCCACAATGTTACCATATTTCGATTGAAAATTAATAATCCTGAAGCCAAAGCAAGACCGAGAAGCATGCTGTATTTTAATAGACGCATATAGTTATTGGTCAAACGTGCGACATTCTTTCGGGCGTAAAGCTCGTTTATTGCCGGACCGGCATTGTCCGCAATCATCCAGATAAACGCAATAAGAATAAAAGCTGGCATTTGAGTTGTATAATAAATCGAAGTTTTTGTGCCGCCATATAACATGCCGACGACAAGGTTATCCGATTGAAACGCCAGGCGACCTCCAATAATAACAAAAAGATATCCGAGTCCGAACTTCATCATTTCACCGAATAGTCGCCAATTGGGAATGCCCCAACTGAAATTTTCATCTGGATAAATTCTCTGGTAGTACCAACGATGTATGATGTAGGTAACAGCTTCGGCTATAACATTGCTGATCATTAGACCAATCAATCCCATGCCTGCTATTACCGTGCACAGCGACAATATCAATCTCAGTGAGTTTCCAATCATGTTTATTATATTTGCCGCAGCCATATTTTGGGTTGCTGTCAGTGCTCCCCCATATACGGCGAAAGGTACTCTGATAATACTCCAGGATGCGAGTATCCATAAACCGATTTTAGCCTGTGCTTCTATTGTGTGGCTGAATGAGAAAATACTGCCGATATGATAGCTGAGAATAAATGCCAAAAGAGCGAATATTGCATTACTGAATAAAAAGTGGGTTCGCCCCGTTTCGAACACTTCACGAAATTGTCTGCCGTTGTCATCATGGCCATGAGCCTGAGCCAGATATCTGCTCAGCGCAACTCCGAATCCAAGGTCAACGAGTGCGAGATATGCAATTACCTGCATCAGGATCGAATATGCACCCAGTGTTTCCTGGCCGGCAACCCTCAGAACCAAGGGTGAAAGGGCCGCTTGAAGGATTATCCGCACGCTAAACTGAATGAAGCTTGTCAATGTCCCGTTAATAGCTCGAGATTTTCGGTTGCTCATTTCTATTTATAACTATATCTATCTGCAATAATTGATAGCGGCTATCGTCGGCAAAGAGTAATTTATTCGTTCTTATCCAATTACAAACTATATATTTGAATTTTTAGACAGGCTCTTTGTGGAAAGAAGATACCAACCGAATTCAATCCCCTGAAGAAGCACTTTTTCGTTGAAGGAAGAATTGGAAAAAACATAGACTATAGGTATTTCCGCCGCACTCATCTTTTTTCGCATACACAACGCCAATGCTTCCATGTGAAAATCGAATGCTTTTGATTTAAGTTTGGAGTATGCAATCAGCTCCGCAGCTTTCCTGCTGTATCGGCGGAAACCACTTGTGCAATCCTTCAATTTTAGACCGGTGAATTTGAAGTAGGAATCGGTTAAGGAGTAATTGACTATCATCGCGGCCATTTTTGTAATAGCTTTTCGATAGAGAGGGACATTTTTTGTATCCTTTCTGCTGCCGATAACGACGTCAACTGTCGGATCAAATTGAAAGAAATTAGGTAACATTTCAGGATCGTGCGATAAGCCGGCGTCCATTGTGACAAGAAAATCATAGCCACTCTCAACGCCGAATCTGAGGCCGTCCTGGATACCTTGAGGGATATGTGATGATTTTAAATGAGTTATTATATTTAATTGATTAGAATATTTTCCTGCTTCACATTCTTTTCTGATTTCATGCAGTATTTCAGATGTGCTGTCCCGGCTTCCATCATCGGTTACGGAAACGTCCGCATATTTTAGCGCGCTTGTTACAACTTTTTCTATCGTTTCTTCTTCGTTATAGGCGGGTATAACGACTAAGTTTCTATTCATGATATTATCCTGTTTTTATGGAGTTTAAAATATACGAAGTGGAATAACGCTATGTAATGTTCGTTTTTCGTCGGAAGCTAACCGACATATTAATTGATGCAAAAGTTCAAAACGCCGGTTGAAATATAAACCTTTATTAATATGCCGGCCTCTGCATTGTATATGACAAATTATTTTGAATATCATACAAGATGCAAAGGCATTATATGCTTGCTCAAAATGTGTTTTGATTCCTGGCTAATTGTGTCCATTGAGCTGAATTGCGGCTTATAACCTATACTGACTGCATTATTATACTTTGAGAAGTAAATGTTTTTTGAACCTGTTGGGCTTATATGGTTTAAAGACCGGTTTATCTCATACTTCAAACCGTATTCCGATGCAAAATAATCAAGAATTTCCCGCTTTTCCACAGGCTTCGTGCTGAAAACGTCAAACGCCGTGTTTATTTTTCCGGCATATATGCATTTTAAGATTATCGAAAAAAGGTCTTTAGAATGGATATAATCGCGAATGATATTTGCGCTATCGGTTATGAGTATCTTCTGATTTAAGATGCAATCCAGAACTTCAGTGACAAAATAGCCGTCGGTTATGTCGATGAATCTGCTGAAGTAGGAAAATATTCTAAGATCGACGATTTTTAGATTTTTGAAAGATCTGTGCTTAGCCTCGGAATTGAGTCTGGCAATAGCATAGTAATCTTCCGGAGTGATATTGTTTGCCTGGATACTGTTTGTTGTGTGTTCTTCGGCAGGGGCTGAGCATTTCCTGCCGTAAACGGCTCCGCTGCTGAAACTGATATAAAGGGTTACGGGATTTTTAATCAGGTACTCAATAATCAGATTGTCATATTTTTCGGTCACTGTAAAATAGCTGCTGTGATTGTTTCCGGGTTTTCTCAGGGTTCCCACTCCGACGCAGTTTATTACGACAGTGTATGAACATTTTAAAAAGTCATTGTAACCTTCATGAATTACACAATTTTTGCCGTTGGATTTTCCAATAGAATCGAGAAAAGCCTCGACTTTTTCCGAAGATCTCGTGAAGAGATGCAGATTGGACCGGTCGTCTTCGATAAAATTTTTAATAAGTCCCTTTGCTATGTGAGAAGTGGAGCCTAATATTGCGATTGTATTTTTCATAAACCTTCTTTCGCCTCTTGCCGGAATCGATCGGAACAACTTCTAAAGGCATTTTTACTCTTTTTATAGGATCTCCAATGCCGCTTTCTTAATCAGGGCTACAGTCGGCTTTGGTTTAAGGTTTAAGCTCCCAATATGTTGTAAAACCTCTCTGTACTGCCAACCAACGATGACGGCAATCCCTCCGACCGGCTGTGTAATAAGTTGCTCGGGAGGTACTACCGGCTTATGGGTGACATGCGTATATTTATGTTGTTTTTCTGTGAACGAATCTACAATGTAGGGTATCTTATCCAGGCGTTCCATCATAGTCAACATCATCAGCGTTTGGTGGCCCGCCTCCCAGATCGTTGCCGACTCAAAACTGGCGACAAAATTATCGATATCCCTGACTAATTGTTTCTGGTTCTCTATAAATGGTAAAGCTGTTAATGGCTGCCGCTTCTTTACTACTGCCGATAAGCTGGCCCCTTCCCAGATTTCCTGTATCCGCAGGACATCAAAACCGCTGGCCTCACAGATGAATCTGAGAGTTTGTCGTGTGAAGTAAAACAAATGATCAATAATAAACTCACCAAAAATACGGTCACGAATTATCTCGTCGAAATTCGGAACTTCTACTATCCCTACCCCGGGTTCTTCCAGGTTATTATAAATTTGAGTTAAGGTCTTCCTCGGTTCCGGGAAGTGTTCCAGGTAGTTGAACATCAGGAACGCGTTGTAGGTATCTGGTTTTGGCTCTTCCTCAATAGGCATAATCCGTTTATCCGACAACTGGAATTCCTCAACAAACTGCTCCATCTGTCTTTTTCTGAAAGGATCGGTATCCCACGATGGTGAACGAATAGCATGTGAATAATAAGAAACTGGTTTAGCCGGTACCTGGACCGTGCCGCAGGCCATACATTGATAAATTTCTAGCGGTATTCCCAGGTCGTACGGTATCGTTTTAGAATCTGGAAAATACTGAGCGGCTTTGGGCATTTTATTATAGGCAAGTAAAGAATCAAGATTACCGTCACAAATTTTACAGTTTTTCATAAGAGTCCTTTTTCATTCTATTTTCTTTTATAAAGTTCTTATCCCATGTCGTTAAAGATAGTTTACCAGAGATTCTCATATCTCTCTGTTTAACTTAATTAGACTCAGATGGGATTTTTAATTGTTGGATAGAAATGTAATTTATATATACTTTCTATAAACTTCGTGAGCTTTTAAAAAATTATCAGGGCAAAAATTATGCCACTTTAAGAATCCTGCATCTGTTTCTTTTAAGCCTTTATTTCCCGGCACGAAGTTGTTCGGAAGATTACATAGATAAAGAAAAGAAATAAAGTGACCTCTTATCTTTTGCTTTAGGAATATTTCGTTTATGGCTATAGGGTTCGGCTCGAAATCGATTTTTGAGCCGATTTCCTTGTCTGCAACTTCGAGAATTCTCGTGTTTAATTTCTCCTTGAATCGTACGATACCGCCGGGTAAGTGCCAGCCTTCTCCACAATATCGATCCTTTCTCCATGCCAAAAGCGTGTCGTTCTTTTCGTTTTTCAAAAGAAGATCGACATTAACCAAGGGCGTAATTCTGCTGACAAAAAGAAATAGCTCTTCAGGCAAGCCCTCCGCAGGATTATGGATATTCTTGTCGAGAATTGCTATGGCATCGATAATGTTCATGAATCCTTTGATCAATTCCGGCACAAGAAAGTCAAACCAATTGGTAAATTTTATCCTTCTTATTGAACGGAATTTTAGTTTTGTCTTCGTCTGTGAAGACTTCAGTCCATAGGACCGGCAGGGGTTTATTATATGTCCTGCCCACTATGTATTTTTGAATAAAATCCCTGTCTTCCGCGATAAGACATGTATGGA
Source organism: Sedimentisphaerales bacterium (assembly GCA_016933295.1). Taxonomy (GTDB): domain Bacteria; phylum Planctomycetota; class Phycisphaerae; order Sedimentisphaerales; family Anaerobacaceae; genus JAFGPS01. The sequence continues at coordinate 11,686 of JAFGBG010000227.1, forward strand.
CATGTTCGCCGAAGTATTTAATATCCAGACCTCTTTGAATAATATCCTTCAAAGACTCCTCAAAAATATTCCCGATAGATACGTGAATATACGGGCAGGGTAGTACATCGCCGTATTGTGTTACGGAGATCATTCCTTTGACGGCTATACATCTCATATTCAGACCGTATGCGGCGGTCAGATGGGTAAACAGCCTGTACTTTTTCTCAAGGCTTTCCAGGTATTCCATGTCGTCCTTATCAACCAGAACATCGAAATTACCTTCCCATGAACCGACCGGTTTGGCGTAAGTCACAAAGACGCCGATTCCTTTTCTGTTAAAATATTCTACAAATTCAATAAATTCATCCGTGTGAAGTCTCTGTTTAGAAACAACTGTTTGCACGAAAATATCAAGACCCGCATCCATGGCTGCATCAGCGGCATTCATGGCCCTCTGATGTGAGCCTTGGGCTTGTCTGAAGCTGTCGTGTTCGGCGGCATCGAGACTGTCTATACTTAATTGAATCCTGTCAACTCCGATGCTTTTTAAATGTCTGGCTCTTGTTTTATCCAAAAACCATCCGTTCGTATCGCAGTTGATATAGAATTTTTGAGGGTCGATGGCTTCTACCACTTCGTCAAAATCCTTGAATATCAGTGGTTCGCCACCGGTAATTACGAAACGAGCGAGTCCCATTTCATCAGCCTGTCGCGACAGATCTTTTACATCGGCTATTGTAAACTGCCGCCCGTCTTTTCTGCCCTGGAACCTTTTGACTGAGCAGTGTTGACATCGGAAATTACAGGTGTAATTGTATTGGAACTGGATAATAGCAATGCTCTCACCTCGACTATTTTTTGCTTGAAATTTCGAAATTTTCTCATAGACATAGGGCTTTTCTTTTTTGAGTTTGTTTCTCTTGTTTGTTTCGTCTGATTTTTTAATTGGGTTTTCCATAGTAATATCAGTCCTTTCCCAAAAGGTTTATAAGGTTTTCAGTTGTTCAGAAAGACTTCCGGTAATTGAACTTATTTCGGATATTCATGCTTCGGCAACCGGAATCAGCATGTTAGACAATAATTCTTCGCGGTCAAGAAACGGCCACAAATCCTCCATTGGTTTTGAAACCATTCTACCGTCGGGCAAAGCCTGCGAAGACATTTTCGGAGCGGTAGGAACCTCCGGATTAACCATAACTTCACAAATCATTGTTCCTTCGCAATCCAGAACGTCCGAAATCTCTTCGTACAAATTATTTTGGTTGATGATTTTTGTTGTTTCCAAACCGTATGCCCGGGCTATTTTGCAGGTATCCGGCAGGGTCAGGCCGCTGTCCGGATCACAACCGACAAAATTGCCCTGAAAATGAGATCTTTGCATATTGCGTATAGATGCGTATCCATTGTTATTTAGAATAAATATTTTCAGAGGAAGTCTTAAGCGGGAGATTGTTTCGAGTTCCTGAATATTGTGCTGCAGACCTCCGTCACCTATGATACTGATAGTTCTGCGACCAATGCTTGCAAGGCAGGCTCCGAAACATGCCGGTAATCCGAATCCCATAGCTCCGAGCCCGGGAGTATTCAGTATTCGCTGTCCTTTTTTGAGACGAAACGCCTGCTGGGTTATTTCCGCGCTGATTCCTGAACTTTCCGGCACTATTAGGTCGTTTTCTTTTAGAAGGTCCGACAAAGCATCAAAAAAATAATAGGGATTGACATATTCCGCCGGTTGCCTGTATTCGTCGAGTATCACCGGATACTTGCGTTGCCACTGTTTACATCGCGTAAGCCAGGGAGAATAATCGTGCAATTCTACTTTAGCCATCGCATCTGTTAACTCTCTCATAAATATACCGGCATCTGCACATACGGGAACATCGATAAATGTTTTTATTTTTTTTAGTTCATTATTATCGATATCAACGATGACTTTTTTAGCTTTGTGGGCGAAATTTGAATAGTTATGGCCGATCTGACAAAGATCGAGCCTCGCACCAATAGAGATTAACAAATCTGCATTTTGTTGTGTAAAGTTTGCGCCACGTTGGCCGATAATGCCGGGTTTGCCGCAATACAGTTCATGCTCTTCCCATAAAAAGTCGCTGGCTTTCCATGTTAAAAGGACGGGAGCTTTTATTTTATGAATCAAATCGCTGAATTGCCCGATTTCATTACATAGGCGAATGCCATTACCGGCCAAAATGACCGGTCGGCTGGCCTGGGACAGCATATCCGCGGCCAATATAGCCCGATTTTTAATTTCATCGACTGATAATCCCTCGGAAAGAGTACCGTCCGGCGTATATTCCTTGAGTGTACTTTCGTCAATAATGCTACCCTGAACATCGAGCGGTAAATCAATCCATACAGGCCCTTTTCTGCCGTGCCTGGCCAGGTAGACGGCTTTTTGAAGATGATACTTAATCATATCAGGATCGGTAACCGTCACTACGTATTTGGTAAGGGATTTCACAATAGATTGTATATCAACTTCCTGGATACCCATTTGCCTTACGCCGCTTGCTCCGATCATATCGGAACGTTTTACCTGGCCGGATATGATGAGAAGAGGTGTTGAATCAATCCATGCGCCGGCGACACCGGTAATTGCATTCGTTGCCCCGGGGCCGGTTGTGACTAAGGCAACACCGAGATTATTTGTGTACTGACTGTACGCTTCGGCGGCGATAGCGGCGGCTTGTTCATGGAGACAACATGTTTTTTGTAAATGATTATTTTTTCCGAGAGAATCAACCAGGTGCATGCAACCGCCACCGGGAAGATAGAAAACGTGCTGAGTTCCTATTTCGGCAACGAAATTGAATACATAATCGGAGAGTTTCATGATTTCTTTTACCTTTATGTTATTATAGCGCGGAAATAGACTTTAAAACATCTTCTATAGATTTGCTTTTTTGTGAATTCCAGGGTCTTGGGAACAATATTCCTTTAACTCCGGCAGCTTCGGCATCTTTAATATTGTCTTCATTATCATCAACAAGGTAATCCACCTGTTGAATTCTTTTAAGATATTCCTGTTTGTTTTGATCATAGGTCGGAATGTGACTTTCAGCCCGATACGAGGGAACAAAATGATAAGTTCTTATCCATTGTCCAAAATGTGTTATTACCCAACTCGCCGAACTTGCTGCCGCAACAAAAGGAACAGATGTTAGTGCTATGTGCCGAAAACGATGACCATGTAGGATAAACCAATCTTTTACCGCAGATACGGGGGTCATCCGGCAATAAGATGGATCGGTACGAAAGGTATCCAGCGATTCAAGATATTGTTCTTTGGGAACATTAAGAATTCGGTGCGGAGGATTTTCAGACAGATTTTTGTAGTCGATATTACATTCCGGATGTGTTGCTTTCCATGTTGTATTAAACCACTGGAACATCAGGTCATTAAGCACATCATCGACGTCCCACGCAATCGTTATCATCGCCGTCCTTCTTAATTAATGGGCTTTTCCAGCCAGTCTATCCAGAATGTCATATATGTTTTTCTGTTCTCGGTTTTATCGATTAACGGATCATCGTAGTAAGAATCCGCTTTAATGTGTGTTGTAGAAACCTCTTCGAGTATTGCACCGTCATTAGTCCCGAAACTATGAGGGACGTTTCGTTCGACCGTGAGAAGGTCGCCCGCCGCAAAGTTCCTTGTTTCGCCGTTAAGTTTAATCCATCCGTTTCCATAGAGAATGTGAAACGTCTCTTCTTTAATTTTGTGAGTATGTGTCGGGTTTCCCTGACCGGCCAGCAGCAGAATAAGCTTTTTGCAGTATTCCCGGTTTATTATATTCATTATTGTACAGCCGTACTGATGGAATTGGTCTATGCCGTAATGATGTGACAATTCAAAATCAATTTTGTTTTGAAGTTTTATCCCGCTCTCCAATACTAATCCCTTGATGTCCTTGATAATATTCAAAACCTTATCTCGTGAGTCAGTCATTTGTATGTTGTTTGACAAAAGCGGCTGGAGTGCGGGGATGTCTTTTTGAGCAACGATTTCCAGATATTTCGAGAGAGAATTAGCGACAAGCTGATCCTGGAAATTGGGGATGGCATAAAATATTTTATCGCCGGTGATTATTTCTCCGGCCTTTATATCGGTCTTTGCAAAGACACCTCGTTGAAGGCCGCGAAGGTCGTTCTGTTCTTTTTGAGAAATATCTCTGCGTCGGTTGCTAACGCCGCATATATCATAAGCTTCTCTGGCTGCTGAAAGCCATTTTGATATCTGTTCCGGCGTAGACGAATAGGCGTTAAGCTTATATTTTTCGTTTTGGATGCCCACGTGTCGTTCAAAAACAGCAGCACCTTTAGCAACGGCGATTTTTATTGCTTCCAGGTTGTCCGGCTCTTCGTGGGTGGAATATCCGATTAATATCTTCGGATATCTGGATTTGAATAAATCAATCTGATTCAATTCCAACAAATTATCAGGTGTGGGGTAAGAACCGACGCAGTGCATTAAAACGAACTGTTTCTGCCTGTGCTCGAAAAATGAGACAACCTTATCGATATCTTCGAGAGAAGCGCCAGCCGTAGAGCCTATTATCGGTTTGTGTGTTTCGGAGATGCGTTCCAAAAGCGGCCAATCTGTGATTGAGCAACTGGCGATTTTTATTATCCGGTAATCGTGTTCTTCGATTAAATCAACAGAAGTCTCATCGAATGGAGTGCAGACCGATATAAAACCACAACGCTCAAACTCGTCTTTCAGTTGCTTAAAGGCTTCTTTTTCAATTCTTGTTTCGGAAAATCGCTTGATATATTTATAGTCGTGATTGTTCTTATATTGCGGATGTATAAAAGTATCCAGATTCCGATATTGAAATTTGAAGCCGAATGTAAATTCGCGGAAATTTTTAATGACCTGCGAGAATTCCCTGATAATAGTTTTGCCGTGGTCAATATCACCCATGTGATTGTTGGCCATCTCAAAAATAAACACAGGTTTGTCGAAAAGATCGTTCATGGCGGATCCTTTCATATTTTTAATGCTTTGTTTATTCAGATATTTCTTAATCAGCTGTTTTGCCTGCCGGACAGTATGATAACTTTTGTTTCAATCCCGGAAATTCGGCAATAACTTCCATCGTGTACTTAATTTGTTTTTGGCACATTCCCGGATATGTTCCCAGAAAGAACGTGTTATTCATGATATAGTCCGTGTTAATCAAATCACCAATCTTGCGATGAGGAATATTCTGATAAGCAGGTTGTCGTAGGAGATTTCCGCCGAAGAGGTTTCGTGTTTCAACCATATTCCTGTTCAGATAATCTGTTAATTCCGTTCTGGTAAAATTGGCATCATCCCGTATGGTAACAGGGAAAGCGAACCACGCCGGATTTGAATTATCGGTTGCATCCGGTAAAATGAAATCATTCTCAAATGGTCTAAAGGCGGTTTTCCATCGTGAAAAATTATTGCGACGTGCCCGGCAAAAATCGTCGAGTTTTCTCAATTGCTCTACACCTACTGCGGCCTGGATATCCGTCATCTTAAGATTATATCCAATGTGTGAATATACGTATTTATGGTCATATCCGTAAGGTAAAGCTCCGAATTGGCTGGAAAATCTTTTACCGCATTTATTGTTCTGCCCCGGGCCGCAGTTGCAGTCTCTGCCCCAGTTTTTAAGCGACTCAATGATCTTGGCGAGTGTATCATCCGATGTGAGTATGGCCCCGCCTTCACCTGTCGTGATATGATGTGCCGGATAAAAGGAACATGTCGATAGATGGCCGAATGTTCCCGTCTGTTTTTTTTTATATAGAGAGCCTAATGAATCGCAGTTATCCTCGATAAGATATAAATCGTACTTATCGACTATTTTCATTATCCCATTAATATCGAACGGATTACCCAGTGTATGAGCCAGAAAAATAGCACGAGTCTTTTTGCTTATCGCGGCTTCGACTTCACGGATATCAGCGTTATAGGTGGGGATATCGACATCCACGAAGACCGGTGTAAGACCGCTTTGAATAATTGGATTGAGCGTTGTGGGAAAACCCGCCGCTACGGTTATAACCTCGTCCCCCGGCACAAGTCTTCGTTCACCTAACAGATGTGAAGTCAGAGCCGTAATCGCCAGTAAGTTTGCAGAAGAACCCGAGTTTACAAGAGATGCATATTTAACACCTATTTTTTTTGCGAGCTCGCATTGGAATTCCTGAGTAAAACGGCCCTCGGTCAGCCAAAAATCAAGACCGGCATCTACCACATTTATTAATTCGCGGTTGTCAAATACCCGGCCTGCATAGCGCACCGGTGTTATTGTCGGTTTGAATTCTTTTGCCGCAAATGCCTCGTTATAGTATTTACTTACAAGGCGGAGTATTTCTTTTCTTGTCTCTGAGGCTTCGTTCATTAAAGCTTCCCATCAATATGTGGGAGAAACATCATAATCCCTGATACGAGGTGATACCGACTTAATCTGGTTTTGCTCATAGTACTCACCCTTATCGGCCCATTTTTGTCTTTTGTGTTTGGCCTGTTGATGGTATGCCAAAATCTGTTTTCGGGTAATTTCCGCCGTTCTCTCAGCATCCGGCCGATGTTCAACTTTTTCACGATACCAGTGCATAGTCTCTTTGACTGTCGTCTCGAAATCCCAGACCGGGCGCCAGCCCAAATAATGCCAGGCTTTATCCGTGTTCAGGCTCAGAAGGTTTGCCTCGTGAGGCTCATTGGCGCCGGATTGTATTTTCCATTTTCCCGGCCAGTGACGACAAACTTCTTTGACGAGAGATTCTACGCTTTGATTAGACTCGATACTCGGTCCGAAATTGAATGATGAGCACAATGTTTTACCTTTGGCAGCGTTAATATCTGCATAAATATGCTGAGCAAGTACAAGGTAGCCGGAAAGCGGTTCGAGAACATGTTGCCACGGACGCGTTGCATTTGGATTACGGATAACAATACTTTTTTCCTCACTCAAAGCGCGTATGCAATCCGGCAGAATTCTGTCTCTGGCCCAGTCTCCTCCCCCGATGACATTGCCGGCACGAGCGCTGGCTATTGCGACCTGGTTAGATGACTTTGTCATAAAAAACGACTGTCTAAAAGATTGGACCGCCAGCTCGGCGCAAGCTTTGCTCGAGCTATAAGGATCGCGTCCTCCCAGTGGGTCGTTTTCGCGATAGCCGTACAGCCACTCATGATTTTCATAGCATTTGTCCGATGTAATAATTACAACGGCACATGGTTTTTCGAGAAATCTCAAAGCATTAAGAAGATAGACAGTACCCAGCACGTTCGTTTCGTAAGTCAGAGAGGGATTCACATAAGATTGTCTGACCAAAGCTTGTGCCGCCATATGAAAAATAATATCCGGCTTGGCCGCTTGTATACTATCAGCCAATATATCGGGACATCGAATATCAGAGATCTGATGCTCTAAACGCTTTTCCAGATTCAATTGCTTAAAGAGCGAAGGATTTGTCTCGGGTTCAAGACTATATCCGATTGGATACGCTCCAAGTAAAAGAAGCCATTCGGAGAGCCAGCTACCCTTGAAACCGGTATGGCCTGTTATTAAAACTTTCTTATTTCTGTAAAAATCGTCGAACATTTAAGATAATTGGTAAGAGCTATTTGCTTTTGAATGAATTTCATCCGGGTAATAATTTATCTCGGTATCCCATACTTTCCAGGGAGCTTTGCCGTTTGCCCACAATTCCTCAAGCCTAACTTTATCTCGCATAGTGTCCATAGCCAGCCAGAATCCACGGTGTTTGAATGCACAAAGTTGTCCTTTGGCGGCCAGTCGTTCAAGGGGTTCTCTTTCCCATATTGTATTATCATCCCTGACATAATCTATAACTTCAGGCTCAAGAACAAAAAATCCGCCGTTAACCCACGCACCGTCGCCTTTGGGCTTTTCGTGAAACTGCCGGATTAAATCGCCTTCGATATTTAGTGCTCCATATCGGCCCGGCGGCTGGATAGCCGTCATGGTAGCAAGACGGCCGCTCATACGATGGAATTCGATCAGAGAATTGAGATCTACATCGGATACGCCGTCTCCGTAGGTGAAACAAAAAGATTCGTTATCGAGATACGGTGCGATGCGTTTCAGGCGGCCTCCCGTCATAGTGTCGAGGCCCGTGTCCAGAAGAGTCACTTTCCAGGGTTCACAATGATTGCTGTGAACCTCCATTTCGTTATTTCGCATATCGAAGGTCACGTCCGACATGTGCAGGTAATAATTCGCAAAATATTCTTTAATGTAGTAACCTTTGTAACCCAGGCAAATGATGAATTCGTTGATATTATAATGAGTAAAAAGCTTCATGATGTGCCACAGTATCGGTTTCCCGCCTATTTCTATCATAGGTTTAGGCCTGAGGATGGTTTCTTCGCTTATTCTTGTTCCTAAACCTCCCGCGAGAATAATCGCTTTCATGATCGCCCCTTTATGTTTGTCTGTTAGTCGATACTGATAAATATGTTTTCAAATGGAACTACTATTAAAACCCTGAAATTACAGGTGCTTGTTTTTATCTTGAGAGATTTGTTACACTGTGTTCTTCTAATAAACGGGTGAATAATGTCAGGCGTCGTCCGGCGGATTCAAGAGAGCCGTTAGTATTTACCTGGACCTCCAAGTTAAGCGGTGGTCCGGAGCGGCGGTCACGGAGAGACAAAGAAGATTTGAGTGTGTCATTTATCCCAAAATCTCCGTTGCTTCTTTCCCATGTTAACATGCGCTGTGTCCCATCACGATTGGTTAACGGAAGTAAGCTCCTGACGAATCCCATTTTGTCGGCGGCGAAACAAACCGCCTGCCACCATTGCTCGAACATCTGAGCGTTTCGAAAATAAAGCTCGATTTGCTCGAAATTTTCGATCTCCAGTTTAGTTTGCCGGGCAATTTCGTATTTCTGTTTGAGGCCGGCCAATATTTCCCTGAATCTGATAGCACCTACAGCTCTGAATACAAGGACCAGCAGGAGCAGAATACAGATAAAGACTATTATAGTCTGAACATTACGGGTGACTAACATGAACATTCCAAGTCCGACAGTGACTAAAGTCAGGCCATAAGCAATAAGCACTGCGTGGCGCTGGTGAAGACCGAGAGCTAAAAGCTTATGATGAAAATGGCTGCGATCCGGCGAAAACAACGACCTGCGTTCGAGAAATCTTCGCATAATACTGAAAAAAGTATCAAAAACAGGTATTCCTAAAGCAAGAACCGGTAATGCTAATCCGACAAGTGTTTCGGTTTTTGAGGCGCAGAATATGCTTGAGGTTGCTATGGTAAATCCCAAAAACAGACTTCCCGAATCTCCCATAAATACTTTGGCGGGATTGAAATTGAAGAAAAGAAAACCAGTCAGAGCACCGAGTATAGAAAGCATTATTAACGTCATAACCTGAATTTTAAAATGCAGAGTTAGTATCGTTATAACTCCACATGCGGCTACGCAAATTCCTGCCGCAAGACCATCAAGACCGTCAATTAAATTAATGGCATTTGTCAGACCGACAATCCAGAAGATTGTTACCGGCCATGAAAACCAGCCGAAATGGATGATAAACGTATCGGTGATAGTGATTGAATCTATTCGAATCCCTACCTGACATACTATCAGTGATGCTGTGATTTGAGCGAAAAGCTTTATTTTTGCCTTCATACCGTAAATATCGTCGATAAGGCCGACAATAAAAATCAGGAATACCGCTGACAGCAGGAACAAACCTTTGTAGCCGGTTAAATATATATTGTTTCTGCCGATTTCTGTTAACAGCAATAAAGGTATGATTAGGCTCATTGTAGATATAAAAATTGCGACTCCGCCGATTCGTGGAACTGGTTTTGAATGAACCTTGCGAATATCGGGTGTATCCATAATACTGGATCGACGACCGATACGAATTATCACGGATGTGCTTATGATTGAAAGAACGGCTGAGCCGATATATACTGATACGAAAGTATTCATTTTATACTAATCTGTTTTGCGCAAACTCCGTCCCCGTCGGTGTCCCGACATAGGAGTCCATCCTAAACCTTTAATTCTCTCAGCGAACGCAGTTCCCTTTTGCTAATAAATTATTGCTGAAGAGAATCTTTATTCCATGTTGCCGGATTAACGGAAAAATCCGCCACGAGCATCTGGGCTTCCCTGGAATCGGGAAGCAATCTCAGACATATTCTTGCCTCGTGCATCGCCTCAGGCATCATCTTCATTTCCGCCAGTAGTTTTGTTAGTTCAATTCGCCAGCGGACCTGACCATAATCGAGAATTAAAGCGCGACGATAACATTCGATCGCCGCCTCGTTATTATGCTGTTCTTTATAAATGTTGGCTAATGAAGCAAGGGCCGGGGCAGGTGCATCGGGGCTGGAGCACATCTGCTCAAGTAGATTTTTTATTTTCTCCCGACATTGCTGTGCAAGGTCTTCATATTGGCCTTCTGTTAGTACAAGAGCGACATGACTTAGCCGACCGAGATCGTCACCTGCAAGTGTTATTGCTTTACGGGGACAACTAAGATAATCTACGTATATGCTAACTACATCATTAAAAAGTCCTCCGTCGAGTTGTACGGCTTTTTCGAATTTTGCAAAACATTGTTCATATCTGCCCTCCAGAATATCGAGATAGCCTGCAACAAAACAGACTATCGGATCGCAAGGAGCAAGGAGATATCCTTTTTCAATTTTTTCAGCGCCGGCCTCATCATTGAGAAGAAATTTTTCTATTTGCCCGACAAAACTATAGAATGGTCCGTAAGTCGGACAGTGCATACGAGCTATGTTGAGCTGGCTGACAATATCACGAACAACCGGCATTGAATTTTTTGCTATTTTCGCATCTGCAATATTTGGATTTGCGGTTTGGTTTATTGACCGCCATCGATACACGTTGAGCCAATATATATATCTTACATTCTCGGGTTCATATTTCGATGCCGCAGACGCATGAGATAGTAAATCCGAATAGACGGCATTTGTTCCCTGCCAATCTTCTTCGGCGAGATTTTTCGCGATAGATTCGACTTTGTTCCATTCGGCTTCGGCGAGGCGACTGTTATTGGCGCCTATAATCATCCACATCCAGACGCAAAGTGCTCCGGGAAGCAGGGCCGTTTTTATTACCTTGATTCCATGAATTGGAATTTTCTTCGTATTACATTTTTCGGTTTTTTCCTGGCGGGACGAGGTTATTAACAATGCACAGAACATTATAGATAAATATGCATTTGCGGGAAGGTGCTGGCCAAAATCACAGAAGCTGTGGATAAGTATTGCCATCAGACCGAAGCCGAGGCCGTAAGCCGCCGAGCACACAGGCTGACCGGAGCGTCTTATATTCCGAAAAAAATGAAAACCAATAATTGCCGCAAATATAATGAGAAGAATTAGGCCTATTAGTCCAGTTTCCTCGGAGACCTGGGCGTATTCGTTTTCAGCATGTGTAGCTAAGGCCGTGATTGTGGAATGATCAAACATCGGGTACACTACTGAATATGTTCCCAATCCGGTTCCGAGCAGGGGGAACTTAGACCATGCGGTAGTCGTATCTTTAAGCATTTGAAGCCGGACAGCTCCGGCATCATGTAAATCCCTTAAAGTTGCCAATCGGTTGTAAACAGCATCGAAACCTATATACAAAATACAGGTAAATGCGATTAATGCTATTGTCACCATTGTCCAGCCATTGCTTCTTAGTTGCCGTTTGGATGAGATAAGCAATGTGGTGAAACCCATGGCAATAAGCATACTAATCATACCACCTCGTGTAAGAGAGATGAATATCGTTGCTGTTCCAGCACCGACAAAAGCAAGAAACGGCCAGAGCCATATCGCGGAATTAGAGCAGAAGTATTCAAATACCGTCGGAAGTGTTACTTTCTTGTTGTGAAAAACTTCGTGCAGTTTTACCATAACAAAACCAAGTGTTGCTCCGATCGATAAATTTATAAATTGTCCGTAGTGGCTGCGGTTGACAAATGGACCCGAGTATCCTTTGTAATACTTTTTGGAGATGAACCAGTATATTTTATTATTTCCGAAAAGGTTTTGTGCAAGGGCAATAAAGGCAATTAGAGCTCCGATTAATGCTATGGTCCTCAAGAGGCGTTTAATTTGCTCGGGACGGTGGAATACGTTAAGGACAACTACAAACACTCCTGCAAGTGCCAGTACCAGCCGAAGATCGTGTTTTGTTGCATGTGGGTAAAAGCTTATCGTCATAGTGTTGAGTGCCGCATCCGTATATTTCAGGTCATCCAGAAGTTCTCTTTTTAGCTCTGCCGTGTTCGGCGATATACTGCCGACAATCCATGCAGGTATGGGGATGAGTTGGAATATTATAAGAATTAGAAATAAAACCAACGGCACATAGGCCCATGTCCAGATTATACGCTGATTGTCGAATATTAGAAATTTTAGCAGGAAACAGATAACGATCGCTCCCGAAATAATAATGACGACTTCCTTGCTCCATGCATGTACTACACCGAAGACAAGGGGCATAAAAACCAGGAGGCTTACAAGTAAACATTCAATCGCAATGTCGAGCTTGTTTGTTGGTGTATAGTCGGTAAAATTTATCCGATTAACTTTCGGCATTACTATGCTCCTTTTGTCGATTGATTGGAGCGGTCAATATATCTCGACCCTCTAATATCCTGAGAGGATTTTCCTTGCATAACAAATGAGCGATTGGCTGCCCCATTTCCATATTGATATTTCTGAAGGCAGCTTTCATTCGGGGTCTGCGGCGGCTTGTATTGTGCGAATCTGTTGCAACAAACGAGACCCATCCTTCTTTTAGGAATTGCCATGCGGCTTTTTCTGCCGAACGACCAAAATCACCGAGCAGGCTTCCGGCTGTGATTTGTATAAAAGCCGATTGGTTTAGCCATTTTGGTATGATGTCATAATGCCTGTTTAGAATGAAGTGCCGTTCAGGATGCGAGATGATTGCTTTGACGTTACGGCAGGCCAGGTCCGCGAGTAACGGTTCGATGTCTATAAGGACCTCTGACGGGAGTTCAAGGAGGATATATTTGCCCCCATCTGCGAGAGTCGTTATCCTGTCGTCCTCAAGAAATTTGCAAATCCGTTCGTCTAATCTGACGTCTCCTCCCGGCGTGATAGTAAGAGGTATGTGGTGTGCTTCCAGTTCCTTGTTAAGCATGGAAACCGCTTCTCTGATTTCTTTGGCTTCATTGCAGCCGTCAAATTGACCAAGCTGATGCGGAGTTGCAATGACAGTGGTGATTCCATCTTCAATGAGCATCCGGCATAGGGTGAGGGCGTCATATATAGTTTTGGGACCGTCGTCAATAGCAGGCAGGCAGTGGCAATGTATGTCGATATACTCGTCATTGTCCGATTTTTCCATGTTATTGATTTTTATATTTTCATCTCCGAACTTAGTCATGATTTTGTCCGACTCAGAATCCAAAGAAACCTGCAAATTGGAAAGCAGGCATTTTTCCGGTATCTCAATTTGCTATATAAGTGTGATGTCGATAAATATCACAAAAAACCCCCAAAGCTTCATTCATACGCATACTTTTTGTTCGTATTCCGGATGGTTTTCAGAATTAATGTCCTCGCCGTAGTAGTCTCCATAACCACCATATCCGTAGCCGCTATGATATCTGCCGTAACCTCCGTAGCGTCCGTTTTTATGTGCTACATCGTTGACAATAGTTCCGAGCAAACGTCCTCCGACACTCACGATATTGTCACGTGCTCGCAGAATAAGTCTTCTTGTTGATTTTTCCGCCCTGACAACTAACAGCACGATGTCGCATCTTGCCGCAATTACCTGGCTGTCGGCAACAGGAACGACAGGCGGCGAATCTATCAAAATGCGATCGTAACATTTAACCAGACTTTCTAAGACTCGTGCGAATGTCTCGCTGTTAAGTATTTCTGAAGGATTAGGTACTTGCGGTCCGCATGGTAATATATCGAGTCCCTTGACGGGGCCGGGCTGGACTGCCTCATCGAGCCTTGTGGTTCCTGCGAGAACGCTGGTAATACCCGGTTCGTTATTAACGTTAAAGATTTTATGCTGTTTTGGTTTTCGTAAATCCGCATCGAGGATCAATATTCTTTGCCCGGCTTGTGCCATAGCGATAGCCAGATTGCTGACAAGTGTGGTTTTGCCGTCACTCGGAGCAGGAGAAGTTATAAGAATAGTTTTAGCTTTATCTTTGGGAACTCCAAAAAATACGGAAGTTCGTATTGTTCTATAAGCCTCGGCTATAATCGACCTCGGCTGTAGCCGTACCAATTGGCCGCGTTTGAATATAGCCTGTACTTCGGAATTTATATCGTCTTTTTGGGATTTTGAAGTAACGGAAGCAGCTGAATGTATTTTTGTTACATCGGAGGCTCGTTTGGCTCGGTACGTTTTTGCTTGGGCCATAAGATTCTGTTTGTTAAGCATTTTTTTGGACCTTATCGGAGTAGTGAGCTTATTAATTTGCGCCGTTCGGAATTTGTCTGTAAGGATAGATTTAATCTTGAACAACAGTTCCTGCCCTCTGTTTGTAACTACTCTTTGCTCTTCAGACATTGCCGGTACTTCGCCGAGAACGGGAATGCCGAGTAATGCCGAGACCTCTTCGGAAGAATGTAGGCGATAATCCATCCAGTCACGCAGGAAAGCCAGGCATGTTCCGAATATCAGCCCAAAAGCCAGAGCTATTGTCATAATTCTTGCCTTTTCCGGTTTTGAAGGGAACTCAGCCGGGCGGGCGACTTCCAATATACTAATATTGAGTGCTCCGGTATCTTCAGTGACATTAAGTTCCTTAATGCGATCATCCAGAATTTCGCAAACTCTTTCCGCTCGCTTTAATTCGGATTGCAGAACGGCATATTCGGCGGCTTTAACCCCCAGTTCCCTTGCTGCTTGATGTTCGCTTTCGAAGGATGTTTCTAATTCTTCTTCTCTTTGTTTGGCTACCAGCCATCTTAGCCGCATTACTTCAATGTAGGCGTCGGCAAATTGACGGTTTTGTTCGTTTAGCTCCTGTTTTATGCGTCCGATTTTAGTTTGTATTGCCTGATTGGACGGATGATCTTCCGTGCAGTAATAGCGAGCATTCTCCAAATCCATCTCGGCTTTTCTAAGTTCGGCTCTTAACTGATTTTCCCTTTCACTTCCGAAGACATTAACATTTAAACCTGCTGAAGCGCCGGCGAACTGGCGAATTTTTTCCGGTTCGTTTACCATACTTTTGGCGGCCTCGAAATCCGCCTTGGCGTTCAAAGCGACAAGTTGGGCGTCATTTAATGCGCTTGATATTTTCGCTAATCTCTGAAAAATTATATTGCCGCCGTTGTTGTCGAAGGAGACAACTCCGTTTTCCTTGGTAAACGCCAGCAGTTCCGAGAATTTGTCCGATAGGTCCTGGTCACGCTTGGCTTTTTCCTTCTGTATAATTTTTAAAACTTCCGAGACTGTACTTCTTTTGCGAGCTGAGTGGTAGCTGACATACGAGTCCACTGCTGCATTGACTAAAAGAGCAGCTTCTTCAGGATATGGTGATTCACAGGAGACCGTTATGATATCATCATTCCTGCCGACGGAAACTTGTAGCTTGCCCTTGAGGTAACCGACTAAATTATCGACATTTTCAAAGGTTTTCAGGTGTTTTATGGTGGCATCGTTTGCAACACCGGAGACAATCGGTGTGGATTTAATAAGTTCGGCCTGAGTTTGAAGGTAGTTGCTGGACTGAGTCATAATACCTTCGAATTCGTTGATAATTTTGGGGCCGCTTTGTTCAACGTACAGTCGTGATACGCTTGAGAATATAGGCGTGGTTCTCATAATATAGATGAATCCCACAATAAGAAATGCGATTGTGGTCAAGAGGATTGTCCAGCGATGGCGTAAAAAAATCAGCAAAAGCGGCAGGAGATTAAAACTGTCTTGCATTTGGTTATCTGTATGCCCCTGTATTATATTCGAATTTCTATTTCCAAATGCTTCTTTATTCATATCTTGTGATTCCTTGTTATTTAGTGTTTTAATCGTATGAGTAGCGGCTTTCTGCGCCGACCGTAATATGAAAGACATCAGACATAAACTTATTGACACGCGTACGAAGGGTGTGATCTACGTATATGAGGTCACCAGGTTGTATGGTAAATTTGTATGCGTCGGATAAAGATTTGCTGTCAACTCCCATAGTGGCGATCAGTACTTGTCCTGAATCGTCCTGGCGGTAAATTTTCAGATAGCGAGGATCTGAAACCATATCGAGGCCGCTGGCAAATGCCAGGGCTTCCATTAGGTTATATTGGACGTCCGCTGGATACGGATAAATACCCGATTTGTTTACAAGACCGATTACGGCAAAAACCCGCTCGCTTTCTCTCTGGTATTTTTCTATTTCACAAACCACCATTGGGCGGTTAACTACATACTTGGGATAATATGCATCTACGATCGACGCCTCGATCTGCGAAAGTGTTTTACCTGCGACATTAATTTCTCCGATGATCGGCATAATGATAGTGCCGTCCTGACTTACCCTGACAAGATAAGGTTCGAATTCTGTTCGTCCGTAGGTTGGTCTTAGCCATTCCGGCAGGTCGGATGATATTACGCGTAAAACGGCGGGCATTTGAAATTCGATCACATCGCCGGGTATGACACGATACGGTCCAAGATAACTTTTTACACCTATTGGGTATCCTAAGTTCTTTTCAGCGTTTATAGGTGCGGCGTTATTAAATTTTTCTAATTCCGCGGGTGTGGATAAAGTTGGGCCGCAACCACCTGAAAGCAGGCCGATAAATATACAAATAGAAATAAAAACAATCTTAATAAATAAGATTCTCATCTTTTGCTTGTGCATTAGATGACCCCCAATTAGACTTAGACAACCCCCAATTTATTTGTCCCCCCAATTAGCAACCACAAATTGGAACAACTCTAAAAATTCCTGTTCTATTTGAAAATCTTTATCGGCCTTTATACAAATAGAGCATTAACATTTTTTGTTCTATCGTGTTCATGATATGTGATTATGTGTGTGTTATTTCAGACAGTAATGAAATTATTATCGGCTTGTAATATTGATATTATGATATTTCCGGACCTTAATTAAGAAAAAGACTTGCATCCGTAATTATCATTTCTGTGTCTAATAATATCTGCCATTGCTCTGTTTATAACGGCTTTTTTTCTAATCCCCGTGAATATTATAGTCATAAATTGATTGTTCCATCATTTTGGGCCTGTTGATAAGCGTGATATTAGAACGCATAAGTACTTGACAAAAAAACATAGAAATGTTAAGATAGGCAATATATCTTATTTCGTGGGTTTGTACAGGAGGGTACTCTCATTATTTTAAACTTCATTGGGCAAGTGTGCCAAATCTGCCTGGTTTAATTAGGAGAAGCAAATTTCCTTATAGGATTTGGCATCATTCAGGAGGGGGAAATACATGCGTTTTGTTATATTTTGTAGTCTTATCGGCTTGATTTGTTTCTTTGGATCAGGCTGTGCCGTCGGTCCGATTTTGCATGTCCAAGCAGATGATATAAATTCTAAGGAAACTGCCGAGGTGCGTTTGTTACGCTCAGATGGCAGAACAAATTTGTCAGAAAATTTGCTCCATGACTATATAAATCCTGATGTAGTTCATAATTCTTCCACACAAATACCTGAACATAAGATATGCCGCATTAAATACCATGAACAGTATTATAAAAATCGCTATATGGTTGTCGAAGGTCGAATTGGACTTCAGGGTCGTCGATATCCTGTTGTTCTGGATACAGGGGCGTCGCAGCCGATTTTCTTAAATGTTACCCACGTTTTAGATAACAAAATACCGATCTATTCTATGGAAGGCGCAGTTTCAGAATTGAATGGTCATAGACTCGGCCTTTGTTACCTTCCTTTGCTTGAAATTGGTGAAATAGTCTTTACTAATAGGCCGTGTTTCTACCTTGAGCCGCCTGAGACTTTAAGTTTATTCGGTATTCAAATTGCCAGCAGAAATCCCAATAGTGATACTGTTATTTTGGGATTGCCTGTATTAAGAGAATTTAATTATGTCATGTTTGACAATATCGATAACGAAGTGGAGTTTTCATATAATGAAACATTTAAGGTCAGCGATGAAAGTCTTTGGGAAAGATACCCGTTATCTATAGAAGAAGATTTTCATGGTAATGTTTTTCTTTTTGTATGGATTTCAATCGCCGATGAGAATATCGAGCTTCAATTCGATACCGGAAGCGGCAGGGGTCTGGCGGTAGGAGAAAAACTCTGGCAACAAATAAGCTCTGAAATCAAAGAATTGGCTCTTAAGAAAGGTAAGGATTTTTACCCTTATATTGGACGTCTGGAATGCAAAAGAGGAATTATTGAAAGATTTAAGGTTGGTGACAGAGTTATTAAGAATGCGGAAATTTCGATTTTTCCGGATGACAGTCCGCTGCTTGATGAGTGTGATGGATTGTTGGGTATGCAGTATTTCCGGGATACTGAAGTAATTCTTGATTTTGAGAGATCTTTGTTATGGGTTAAGAAGCAGGATCTCTGAAAAAAAGCGGATACTGCCGTAACAGTATCCGCAATTAGGTATGCAATTAAATTTCTTGAATCGGATCGACAATTGATCAAAGCCCGATTCGATTATTTCCCTGTGATTCAGCTCTTATGGAGTAACCGGACTACGTGATTTGCCGCCGCCGTTCGAGTTATTTTCGGCTATAGCAATACCTCCGGCGGTTGCGCCCGCAAGACCGGTAACATGAGCGGCAGTACCTATTCCATAACCTGCCCATGCAGGAGCCATAGCTATTTTCATTCCCTGCATAGCTGGAATGCTTTTTGCCAAAATGGTTCCGATGCTCCCTATTTGTCCCGCCGAGACAATAGTGCTATAACTCTGAAGTGCTACTGTTCGTGCAACCGGTAAACAAACAGTGACCACGGGATTTATGGCTCCTTCACAGGAAGACGCTGCACAAATATTGCCCACCTGTGCGGCACGCAATCCCTCGGATCTGGCCCAGCGAGGCAGAGGTGTTTCCTTGACTACTTCCGTATCCTTGCTTGATAGGCCCACTTTACGGATGAATTTTTCAAAATCCTTACTTAAACCGTTCATATTGACAGCAACTCCCTTGGAATCGGTTTTATACGTTGCTACCTCATGACGAAGTTTTTCGTTGGAGCTTTCGATATCACCAGTTGCTTCAAAGACAGATATGCTCAAATAAATATCTTCGATCTCAGAGTCGAAAAGGTAAGCGGCACGAATCCTTGATTTAACATCTTTCATGCCTTCCTGTGCTTTTACCACCTTGATAACAAATGGTTCAGAAAGTGCTCTGACAGCGATCATCTTTCCGTATGTATCAGTATTTTCTTCAATTGCCGTTAGTGTAAAGGTCAGCTTTTTAGGAAGTGAATAATCAAAAGATGATAGATCGAAGGTTTGCTTCCACGTCTTTCCGATGTTCTCTTTTGTGACTTTTTGGAGCGAATTTTGACAGTAGTTATGTACTTTCTCAAGAAGTGTCAGATCACGTCCGCCGGATGAAATACGTTTGCTTTTTTCATCTATTATGAATGAAAGCTCATGGGAATCCCGGTCAGTATTTGTATCGATACCTGAAAGGTCGAAATCCTTTGAGGATACCGAATATCTCACTTTATCCTGAGATAGATAGTCCTTTTCAACTGTCAATGTTGTTTCCACCTGATGCTTGAACTGCCCCTGGCCGGAATACTCCACGGTTGAAAGCATTTTATAGTGTTCTACCTCCTGATCCTGTTCATATATACCGGCTATACAGAACGGAGTCCACAAGATTGCACACAAGGCGATTATAAATCCAAAATCTAATTTTAAACAAAGAAATCTTGCCTTTTTCATTTTTGCTCCTTTCAAATCCTCTCATTTTAAGCGACTTTTTAAGGCACTGTTTTGCGGGGGAATCATACTGATATTTCAAGAATTAATTAGGTTTAATATATATTTCTTCTTTTTCGTGCAAATCTGCACCCCCATTTATTTATGACCTGCACAATATCGGCATTATTGTTATACCGACTTGAATTAAATTAAAAGCTCTATAAGAGGGTAAATGCCTTTATGCAATTAAATAACGTTTTTTTTATTAAAAGCACATTGAAGTGCGTATAATACTTAGAATGATATGCGTAATATGCTGATATTTTTTAGATATTATTTGAACTTTTCCAAGCGTTTGTTGGTATTCTGAGTTTGTTTGAATCGGCCCGTTACCATCAATTTCTGAGGTTATTTTTTACCTAACGCCAGCGGCTATATTACAAGCTTTTTTATCCGGAAAGTTAAGTTGTGTTTCTGCATTTTGAAGCTCGCATGACTGTCAATGTTGTCTATTTTAAAGTGTATGTACGGATATTCGTATATAGATCGGAAAGTGCTTTTAGTAGTACCTGCACGGACTTTGGAAAGCAGGACCTTCGAACTTTGACAATTGCTGATATATTTGGATTGACCTCTAAACTTTTTAAAAAGTCACAATAACAGGTATCTCGTGGATATCGACGTCTTATTGTTAAACATATTTGTTATATTTATAGTAGTTTGTATATTTCTTATTATAAATATTCATAATGCATAGTTATTTTAATTCTTATTCTGATATTTCTTCTTTATGAGGACATGAAATAATAAAAAGCTAAAGGTAAGGCGTCGGATATGCCGATTTACCGATATAACGACGAAAGACTTACTTTTCCTGAAATGGGGGTTTTAGTAGTGTTTCGGATAGGAATTGGTCGGCTTCATATAAGGTTTAGATCTATAATATTATAGGATTTTCGAAGCTAATATGTGGGAATATCCTATCATTGCGTTACCTTTTTTTTGCCGATGATTAAAAATAGTAGTAATGGCTTAAGCCAAAATGAACTTTTGGAAGTAGGAGTAGGTTGTGAATTTAGGTTGTTTGTGTTTTGGGTGACTATGGGGGGAACCCAATCATGAGATGATTGGAGAGCTGCTTCGCCGAGGTCAATTCATAAGGTGGCTCATAGTTAATGCCAAATTGGCATGATAAAAAAATACCCCCCTTTAGTTTTATAATTTTTTTATGATCAAATCATCTGATTATGTGAAAAAGATTATTTAACTATAATAGTCGATTTAATAAACAAAGACACACTCTCGCCGGAAGTGTCCCTAATCCCTGTTCAACTTTACCGGTAGAGAGTGTATGTATGTTGTATTGGATGGCAAATGATAAAGAATCTTTTGCTATTAATGCGGGTAGATGAATAAAAACTTAAAAATCGTGATTTTAATATATATGAATTTGACGAATTTACATGAGGGGGCAATTCCTTAAGCTATTCTTTTGTTGGTATTTATGGAATGCGGCATACATAATAAATATGTCTTGCCGTAAAATATTTTAACTACCTTGTTCAGAATTGCCGATTATCTTTATAGGTATTGATTAAAATTATCTTCGTATGGGGGTATAGGATAATTTAGACTCAAACTGACCTTATTCGCGGATGTTAAGTTTTGGCAGAAGCCATATATTTATTAAGTACATTACTGAATTTAGTTTACATCGCGATTGCGAATGAAGGGATATTACAATGGATCAATTAACTACCATTTTGGTTATTGAGGATGAAGAGCGTATTCGGAATATTCTCAAATATAATCTCGAATTGGATGGTTTTGAGGTTTATTTGGCAGAAGACGGTATAACAGGCCTGGAAATTGCCCGTGAAAATCCGCCGGATCTTATTCTGTTGGATTGGATGATGCCGGGGTTGGACGGACTTCAGGTACTCTCCGAACTAAGACATGACGACAGAACAAAGGATATTCCTGTATTTATGCTGACGGCAAAAAGCATGATGGCTGAAATAGGGCGTGCTTTGTACGAAGGCGCCGATGACTATATAACAAAGCCATTTGATGTTGTTGAATTGGGGCAGATTTTGAAAGAAAAACTGGAGAGGGCTAAAGCATAAATATGTTTATGGAACTTGAAAATCGAACGTCATATCGACGTAAAATTTTATCCGATTGTTTGCACATAGTTTATGCAATTCAAATATTATTGATTTAACTGCTGGAATATGGAGTGGAAGATAACGGAAAGATAAGAATATTATTGGCCGATGATCACAAAGTTATGCGTGATGGTCTGAAAGCCCTATTCAACAATCACCGCGAGATAGAGATAGTGGGCGAAACAATGTGCGGTGAATCGGTGCGGGTGGCGGTGCAGGAATCGGGGCCTGATATTATTAACCTGGGAATTAATATGAACGGTTCGGAGAGTATTGAAACCGTACGAAATCTAACTAATGAATTCCCGGATATTAAAATTATTGCTCATTCAATGTATCTGGAAAAAGCATTTATTTCAGAGATGTTCAAGGCCGGCATATTTGCATACGTTCATAAAGGACATGGTTTTAATGAGCTTTTAAATGCTATTAATGCGGCTGTGAAAAATGAGGTATTTCTTTGTAAAAAAGTTGCCGGAATTTTAATGAACGGCTATATCCAGGGTCTTTCAAGTAAAGCTGATACAGAAGCTTCGTTAACGGATCGAGAATATGAAATTCTAAAACTTCTGGCAAACGGTGGGTCCTCTAAACAAATTGCTCTGGAGCTTCACATCAGCACCAAAACCGTCGATACGCACCGTCGTCAGATAATGAACAAGCTGGACGTTTTTAGTTTGCCGGAGCTTACTAAATATGCAATTCGCTGTGGTTTGACATCGGTTAATTAGTAGAGATAACCTTTCATCGACTTTTTTTCATATTTCATAGCATTTGGTTCTCCTCGATTTTTTAATTTTTCTGATTTATACTCATACGATAGGCTATTAACTGTCTAATCATAAGCTCAGTATTCATATAAGGCTCATTCTGATATTTAGCTCAGGAATTTACTCGTTAACATCTTTATTTGTTTAGTCGAAAGACGTGTGTATATATATTGAATAGTCATTCTATTCCTGAATTGGGGGTTCTTAATTGCTAACGGATAGTACCGCTGCCCACTACGATACGTTTGATATAAAACACAACCAGGCTATTGTGGGCAGTTGGTACTATCTCTGTATTAGTGTGAAAATAATCAGACCGTGACTTCTCGCGGGTGAAGTAATGCAGGTTGTTTATTGTCTTACTTGGAATTTTAGGTTCCGAAAAATAAGAATTTTGTAAATCGGGCGAGAGTTGTCGTTTTATCGCGGATTAATTTTCAATTAGGTTTAAAAATATGGAAGCTGCAGGGTGGAAAGTGTTGCTGATAGAAGACGACAAAATAGACCAGCAGGCTTTTAAAAGATTGATCAGGGATGAAAATCTCGATTATAATTATACTTTGGCGGGAACTATAGCAGAGGCAAAAAGCATTCTCGATAGGGAGGAATTTGATGTAATAATTGCCGATTACCTGCTCAGAGACGGTACGGCTTTTGATATCCTGGATTCGTTACGAGACACTCCTGTTATTTTTGCTACTGGCGCCGGAAATGAAAAACTTGCCGTTAAAGCCATGAAAGCTGGAGCTTATGATTATCTGATAAAAAATCCTGAACGCAGCTATCTTGCAGTTTTACCATTGATAATTAAGAACGCTGTAAACCATGCTAACATGCAAAAAGAAGTCAAGAGCTATCACGAAAATCTGGAAGGCCTGGTAAAAGAACGTACAGAACAGCTCGAAGCGGAAAAAGAGCTTTTATCAGTGACTTTTGCGAGTATAACGGACGGGATTATTGTTGTAGACGCTAATAAAAGAATTGTCCTGTTTAATAAAGTGGCTGAGATTCTTGCCGGTGTCAAACTTGAAGATGTTAAAGGCAAGGAGATCGATGATATTTTTCGGCTTGTTCACGAAAGGTCGAGAGAAATTGTTAAAAATCCTATTGATTTGGTGTTGGCTTCTGGTGATGTTCAGACCACGATTGAACCGGACATTATTATCATAGGGAACGGACGTGAATACCCTGTTTCCGCCGCGGCGGCTCCCATTCGCAAACCTCATGGCCAAATCGGCGGAGTTGTTATGTTGCTTCATAATTTATCGCAGGAGCGAGAAATTGACCGTATTAAAAGGGATTTTGTTTCGTCTGTTTCGCATGAATTACGAACTCCGCTGACATCGATAAAGGCGTATGTCGAAACAATCCTGCGGGATCGGAACATGTCCGAGCAGACTAAACATGAATTCTTGTTGGCTGTTGACGATGAGTCAAAGCGTTTAACTGAGCTGGTCAACGGGCTTCTTGAAATTGCTCAACTTGAATCCGGAGGTATCAATGTGCTTAAACAATGCGTTGATATCCAGGTCGTTATCAAGCAGGTTGCATCATCTCTGCAGCAGGCGGCAAAAAGCAGGAAAATAAAAATTCAGGTGGATACCTTCGAGACGACTCAGCAGTTATTGGGAAATGAAAGCAAGATCCGTTCGTTGATATCGAACCTTGTTAATAATGCCATTAAGTTTACTCCGGAAGGAGGAATGGTGCGGGTTGGCATGCAATATCAACATGGAGGTATTGTTATTTATGTCAGTGACACGGGCATTGGAATACCGAAGGAAGAAATACCTAAAATCTTCGACCGTTTTTATCGTGTCCACAGATCGGGCAGGCAAATTCATGGAACAGGCTTAGGGCTTGCTATCGTAAACGAAGTAGCCGTTATACATGGCGGAAGAGTAGAAGTAGAAAGCGAATTGGGGCAGGGTACAACTTTTAAAGTCTTCTTGCCGTTGTTTGATCGGAATGAATTTGAAACTTCTGGTGCGAAGAAATGCACAGCAAATTAGTATAATAAATATGATATCTGTTTGTTGTGCAAAAGATAATATTAAAGTTAATAAAAGAGATGTAATTAGAATTATGTCCGGGGATTTAGAGAGGACATGATTAGAAATTTAAGACTATTACTTGTACTTCAGATTCTTACTTTAGCAGCTGCAATTGTAGGTGCATCGGCTTACATGGTTAATGAAACTCGAAGTAGCAAGGGCATGGTAAAGGGAATCCTTTATACCGGGATTGACTCTTCCGTTATGATAGACAATCAGGTGCTTAAAGAGGGGGATACTATATATGGTACTAAAGTTGTAAAAATATACCCTAAGAAGGTTGAGTTTGAGAAAGATGGTAAACGCTGGACACAGCGTATATGCGAATATCCCAATCCTGCCTGGGGAGCATCGGAAAAAGCGACGCAAAGACCGTCCAAGTAATAAATATACAGTTTCTTTTATACTTGAGGCCAGTTGTTATGACCGGAATAAAACAGATGAGAGGCTTTAGTCTTGTTGAATTGCTTATGGCATTGACTGTCATGGTTATTGTTCTTGCCGCGGTAGTAACGCTCTCATACGCTCTTAATGTAGCATTCGATGGCGCAAACGACATAAGTGAAAAGCAGGCGGAAGTACGTTACGCCACATTTCGATTAACCGAATTGATTAAACATAGCAGGCTTGTGTGCGCTCGGTTACCTGGGGATTTGGTTGTTTGGCGGGCGGATGACAATGGAGACAATCAGATCAATGTGAGTGAAATAGTATATATTGAGACGGGATACTCCGGCGAGTATATACGGCTTTTGCAGTTTTATCCGGGCAACGAAGACTTCGATATATCACTGGGACCGATTCAGTGGTGGTATAAAAATATATTTATTTACAGGTATCCAAAGCTTCGGACAACTTTAGTGAATGAATGCAGTGGAGTAGAGATTACGTTGGATAATAATCCGCCATATACGACTTTTGTCAGCATTGTATTTGATGTCGAGGAAAATAACCAGGTTCGCACATATCAGATTAGCTCGACTCTGCGTTGCTGGGCGGGTAATCTGCTCAGAGATTTTTATACACTTGTAACCGACGACGATTAAGGGCATATTTTTCCTTGTTTAGACGATAATGCACGTCTCCACACTCTGATATCAAATTATATTTGAAGGTTCGGGAAAGAAGTATTCTTTAAATTCACTAAGAACACGCCGCAAATATATATCTGTGATAATCTGCATAATAATAAATGTTGCTTAGAGCAGCTTAATGTGAATTGTTTCATGATAAGCCTCCCGGTTATGTTTGCAGAAGGGAAGCAATAAAACGGTTAAAGTTGTTCCCGGGCACAAGAGTATAATTGAAACTATCAGATTCACTTATTGAATAATTCTACTGTTTACGAAGTAAAGAAGTGTAGTCGTCGGCGTATTGTTTTAGAAATAGGTATTTTTTGGTCTTAGCTTTTGGGAAGATAAAAAATATTTGACGATTTATTCTCAGATTCGTTATACTGCTGGCAGTTATGTGTGCAGCGCCCGTAGCTCAGTTGGATAGAGCAACGGATTTTTAATCCGAAACGGCCCTTTATAAGTATTTGTCAGTAAATGATTAATAATTATTAATTAAAGGCTTATGATACTGATGGTAAATAAAAGTAGAACCAAAGTAGCACCAAAGGTGCAAACTTGGGACGCGGCTTCAGTTCACACGATATATTCTCAACAAGAATATCCCGATATTTGGGGGGAATTTCAAAGCCAAGGTATTCAAGGGTCTTTGTATTCAAAGTATGGTTTTAGATTAGTCACTCATTATTTCCCTCTTCAATAATGATTATGACCTGCTGTGGATTGATTTTTCTATCTGGTCTTTACTTAATAGTGACTATCGAAAAGTCCGGTATAAGCCCTTAAGTCCATCAATGCTTTGTTACATTCTACTACAAATTAGAACTACAATAAATCTATCATCCTGACTGATTTGAATCTTAGCTATGAAAATGTCATCACATAGCATCAAGTTCAACAACAAATACGCGGTCGCCGGAGATAGTATTCAAAACATTGTTGGCTCTACCACTGCTGCCGCTAACATAAGCAGTGCCGTCGGTGTAAGGATTTCCGCCGGGAGCGCTATCTCCAATACCTGCGATTTCGAAGAACAGGTCCGCGGGATATCCACTAGTTAGAATACCAAGCAGGTCAAAGCCATACTCAGTATTGGCCGAAAGAACCACAGGTACACTGAAGGTAACGTGAATCCACTCACCTGTTCCCTGACTAGTTGTATATGTAGAGGGGAAGATATTAGACTCTTCGCCTGTGATAATATATATTGCACTATTTATAACAAATTCATCTGAACCGGATGCAGAAGGATCCGTCACACGTATACCAAGCTGACTACCGGGCGGTGTCATATATATGGTAGTTTCACCTTGTGGATATAATACATGCTGGATCCAGAGACCAGTCATGGAATAGCCGGCAGCGTTGTCACCAGTAAGAAAAGTCTGGCCCTGTGCCGGCCTACTCATTGAAACAAGCCTGTTATCATCGCCACCGCTAATATTCTCAGAGTCTTTAGTTGGACCGACAAAGTTGGATATATCATCAGTACCAGGCGTCGGGGCTGTTGTGACAAAGTCCACCGTGGCCAATGTCTGTGAAGCAGGTGCTATCCTATACAAAGCTATATCGTCGATAAACACCATACCTGAGCCACCGGTTGATCCGATTTTCTCAAAACCAATTGTTACTTCCTTGACATTACTAAGATTAATGCCCAGATCTTCCAGGTCAACTCTGAAACTCTGCCAGCCTTCCTGAGAAATGTTGCCGCTGAATATCTTCTTGACGCCGTCAATCTCAACATATATCTGTTCTGTGGTAGAATTATCAGAACTGCCATAGAGCCAAAGTATCAGAGCCTCGGGAGAGCCTTTGGTCCAGTCAGATCCACACGGCAGATTGGACGTGTTCGCTGTAACCTCCGATATGTTTGCCGTGGTGTTATCGTATTGCAAAGGTACCGAGAATGTGCCGTTGTGTATTGTGTCAATCTCAAGAGAAGAACCTGAGACATATCCCATTGTTGAACCATTTACTGTCGGATTATCATATCCGTCAACCCAGGTCAAATAGACCACGTTACTGCCTTCCTGTCCAGCCTCAATGTCATTGTAGGATTCGAAATCATCCACAAAAATATAATCGGCTGTCGTGAAATTCCAGATATCACCTTCCCAGACAGCAGTGGCATTAGCATTGTTGACCTCGTCGACTCTCCAGAAATAAGTATTGCTTAAATCAAGAGAAGGGCTGTAGTTGGCTTGATTAACGGTTGCCATTGATGCCGAACCATATTCTACCGCCTGCTGGTCGGTACTAATCAGAACATTATGTTGCACCGCTCCCCTTCCAGCTTTCCAACCAAGAGTCATATCAATGGCAACATCCGTCTGTCCGGATTCCGGGTTGGGATACTTAGCAAAAACAGGGATCGACCTAAATTCGACCTCGCTCAGACCATACTGGTCTAAAAGTCCGTTGCTCCAGTTGCTTTCTGCTGTAAGCCTGACATATTTTACCGAAAAATCACCAAAAGAGACTGTGATATCACTGGCATAATTTTTAGTGCCAGGAGCCTTGGTAAATTCTGAAACATTATCCAGTTGCACCCAGATTTCGCCATCGACAGAATATTCGATCGAAACTTGCTTTAAGCCATTCCAAGAGAGAACAGTTTCTCCATTGTAATTCCATACTAACATCTCATGCAATTTATAAGCTTTGTCAAATTCATACTGAATCCATGGCAATCCGGATTCACCTTCGGCAGAAAGCCACATAGTATCAGTTTCTTTTGAATGCATATTATTGGCATCAATGCCTGAACGGTTAATAGTGTTTTCAGGGCCTTGGTCTTCCGACTGACTTGATGCCATTACAGTTATTTTTCCTTCGGGAATCGGGTATGTGAAGGATTCTATTGTGAAGTTCCAAACAGCCCCTTTAAATACTGTGTTGTCAGGTGCAGAATTAACTTCGTCAACACGCCAATAATAAGTCTGATCATATTCCAGACGGCCTGCATCAATACTATTAATATCCTGGGCCGGACTAACCAATAGCGGGCTACTTGTATCGGCATTGGTAACATCATCGAAATTTGTGCCTAAATACACATTATGTTTGTCGGCATATTTTCCCGGCGCCCAGCTGAGAACAACATCTCTGGCTACTTCGGTGTCATCAGGAGATGGACTTGGTTTTGATGCGTTTCCCGTGGGTTCTGTATATTCACCCTCAAGTAAAGAACCCCCTCCTTCTTGATCAGTTGTTATAAGAATAGTGTTGCCACCCACAGCGGGCGCAAACATAAATGCTACATAGCCATTTGTATCGCTGTTGAGAAAATCCGCCAGTGCCTGACTTATTTCAGTTGACTCCCTTACTCTCACAGGCGAGGTAAATGTTAATAATATGTCGGTTACATCATCCAGATCCAGTTGAACAGGCTGATCAATAGCAGGAGTAGGATCGTTCATAAGGCCGGGTGCCGTATTCCAGGTCATACCTTCACTAACAAGATGCTCTTGCGACTCCAGCACTCCGTACACGTTCACTACGCCGCCGATGTCATGGCCTAAGTTGCTGATGCTAATATCCGAGAAAGTACACTTTAATGCACTGAGCTGTTTGAGATCGTAAGCTAAGAATCCGACATTGCGCCGTGATACAACGTCGCGGATATGCATACCTATCGCAACTTCGCTTTCGTATCTATCGGGCCCCTCATAGGTGTCATTGGAGACATAAGTATCATAAACGGGGGCTAAGCTAAATTCTTTAGCCTGAACACTGCCTTCAATAATTAGAAAAATAAGAGGGGATAAGAATAGGAATTTCTTTAACATAATAAGCCTCCTTCAAAATATTTAGAAAAACGTAATTTCAATATCAATAATTTATTACTTACTTACAGAAAACCACGTGTTTACTCGTGGATGAATGCCAAAATCCTTGTCTCTGTGGATAGCAGAGGTAAGGTCGGTTTCAAAGAAACCGTTACAGTAAGTGCCCCGGGCTTGCCCGGGGGAATCTACTTAGACTATTATGATATTCAGCCTCATGATATATTTTGGGCCTGATTTAACCTCCTGCTTTTCATAATACCCCATATGTAAAGGGTACAAAATTACTCCCATGAATTTATTAGCTAAGTGAACTTATGTGTATAGTTTTACATTAATGGTCTTCACTTTTGCCTATGTATAAATTGTGATATACTAAATTTGATTTCATTATATCAGGATTTCTTCTCAATGTCAATAATTCCGGCTTGCACTTACTTTTCGGTAGTACTGTCTCATTTTCATTTGAACAACAACTGGTTACATCGAATTTGTTGACCAGACAAGCAGGCCAGCACAGTGGGTGAGTCAGAGATATTAACCGTCAAACAATTCGGGGATGCAGTACAAAAGAGCAACATTAGTCATTGAAATAATGGCACGCCCTTCAACCAGTTTAGTCGATCCTGCCAATTGGCTGTGGGTTCAGTGCGCAGAAATTCACCAAAAGCATTATTCGGCAAGCCACGCATAGCAGTGATTACAATCTGAGCGTTGATTTCCACTCCAACCCAGCTGGAATTAACATACTTATCTACAAACAAGGACATAATTGTTTCCTGGCCGAACTCCTCGTAGCGTCGAGCAATAAGCTCGTGCAAATTAATTAGTGGTTTTTTTCCCCTATTGGGCCACAAGAAGTGCCCAGTTAGCGTGGCTGTCAGGTGAATGCATAATTTTGCCCTCACGCCAAATATTCCGTGGTATCATGGTGCAAATGACGGCAGTCGCACCTTTGCCCCGAGTATCCGTAAAATACTTGCGAAGGTACCAACCAAATATATGGACTGTTTCTGTCTCGCCGTTCGCATTCTGATGTTCCTCAGTTTCTTCGCCGGTTCGGTGACGAGCTCCTACTTTACGATTATCGTTGTGACCAAACTGAATCAAAACATAGTCACCCGGCTGGACACGAGCCAGGAACCGCTCTCAGTGCCCCTCAGTGATATATATCCGGCAACCGCGAGCGCCTATAGCCGTATTGACGACCTTGATCTTGTTCGGATCGAATAGTTTGGCAAAAGGCTTGCCCCAGCCGATTGCGTCGGATTTACCCCGCTGGGCTGTCGAATCCACCGCAATAAATATTGTGCGTAGCGTCGAGCATTCGATATCATTTGTGTCCGAAGTTTGATCCGTTGAATTCGCGCTGAGGAAAATCAGGATAATAAATGGGAAAAAAACAATCATCGAATAGAAACGCTAAATTTTAGGGGCTAATAGGTTCAAAGCTAATACTAACAAAAGGAACGGACATCAAGATTTACATGAGAGACTCATCTTTCTGTATCCTTATTTCATATTCTGTGATTCATTCAATTCCAAGCGGATGTAGTCGTAAATTACACCATTGTTGATAGGTCCAGCCGGTACTGTCAGAGTCAAAACATTTTTGCCTTGTTTCATCAGTGAGGCATCAAATGACAGTTCCCGTTCATACCAGATTCCATGTATCTGATGGAGAGTTATGACACTATCTCTGTAACCGAGCTTTAACGGTCCAACAGGTGTACCGTTAACTGCTACTTCTACTTGTTTCGTTCCTGTGCCGCATATGGCAAGACGCAGTGTTGCCGTTCCCCGTGGAACTTCGGCCAACTCGAAGGTAATCGTATAGGGATTGGCTATGCCTTCACCGACAACACCCCGGTAAGGAACAACGTTGGCATTGCCGTCTATGTTGTGTGGTATGTGTTGAAAATACCAGTCTTTGCTGAAATCGCTCTTGCCGATAATGAAATTGACTTCATCTGGAAAAAGTTTGGGATATTCCAGTTGAATGCCGGGCTTGAAGTATTTATCCCCATTCATGAACTCGGTAGCTGTGCGGTTGGCAATACCGATATCCCAAAGTTGCTGACCACACCGAACTGGTATCCATTCAAGCTGACCCAGATCAACAGATGTACCACCTGATTCAACCGTGATACTGTTTTTTACGAATTCTCCGAGAACGCCGTCAGCGAAAGCATAAAGAGAGTATGTCCCGGGTCGAACATTGGGAATACAGAAGCATCCGCTTGGATCGTCAACCTGCACCCAAAACTGATAATGTTTGGCGTTCAATTGCCAAGTGATTTCACGGGTACCCCCAAAAATGGACGGTGCCAAGTAAGGAGGGGGGGCCAGACCGATCATTAGTTTACCAACAAACCTGCTACCTCCGGGCATCAATGGATCCTTCAATATTATTTTTCCGCTAATCGTGCTACGCTCGTTATGGGAGGGGTAATCGCAACCTGCTACCCACGCGTATGGCCATTTATTGCTTTCCTGTTTCGCTTGCTCTTTTGCATCTTTCCACATAGCATTCGGGTCACTGCCTGTATTAATATACATGAAGAATGGCCCAATAACCTTAGTCCAGTATTCTCCGTCGGTAACCGTAACGCTGGCTCCGCCATAATGGCTGCTTCGCCAGTAATTAAGCACAACCGGCGCTGCATTTTTATCTGTGTGACGATGGCATAGAAACTCAACTTTAGTCGGTCCGCCGCTTAGATACTCTACCGATGGATTAATCATCCACCAACCGAGGTTTTTTGTTGTGCTGGAAAATCCATACGCCCGATTTTCCCACTGGTTTGCTATATATACATACTTATCCTCTTCAGGAATCGGCTCCGGATAATATTTATTGCGTTTTTCATCTACGGTGATCCAGTCGAAAATCTTTGTCAATCCCGCACAATATCGGGCTTCAGTCATCGACTGGGCAGGATAATCCGGCAAGTGCTCAAATATGCAATAGGTATAGATGCCGCATTCGCTTTTTCCCATACTATAACGGATGTCTATATCAGCAGGAAAATCGCCATCTTTTTCAGCACCAGGCCCAAAACCCAATTTTTTGCCACCAGAAATCGCTTTAATTGAGATCTCACCTCGCATTCCATTGTTGGATTTAGGATCGATAGTTACTCGAGTGATTGTTTCAATTGCTTCGCGTGTATCATGTGACCAATATCCGCCGGAAACTGTTTCCGTCCCTTTATATATAAGTGAAATCATACTACCGCTTTGCTTGGAAATTTGCGCTGTAACGATGCCGTTAGATATTATAAATATAGTATCGTTTTCTTTTATCGTCACTGGTGAAATAGGTGTTGTTTTGAAATGAGCGAAGCTTAATGTTGAGCATGCCAAATAAAACAGACATAGACTGGTTGTTCCAATAGCTTTCTCTATTTGGCTCATAATTTATCCCCGAGAATGAAAAATACAAATTTTCAGTATATGTTTCAATATTACTGCTTTTTTTGGATCAATCTTTCTGTACCAGCTTTAATTACCTGGGATGGGAAATTTTTTCGATGCATCGTCCAGAATCAGAACCCAATCGTTTCCGTCAACTTTTTCTCCGGGCGCGTCGAAAGTTTTAGTCCCTTTGTTATCAAATTTACCTAAAAACTTCGAACTGCCTTCCCGCGGATTGAACCAGAATGCGTTTATTTTTTCGCCGGTAATTTTTCCAAGAGAGACCTCAAATTCCCTACCGGTATAGGTATAGATTAAAGCGTAGCTTTTTCCGCGAGTTGCAATAACGTAATCATATCTCTCGTTGTTGTCGATAATAGGGGATGGATCGTATACCCTTTCGTAAAATGGTCGCGATAGCATGAGTTTTTTCAAATGTTGCATTTGGCCGCCGCCGGGATCGTTGATGGCATCGTACCAGTAACCTCGCACGCCAAAAGTATTTGGACGAGAATCTGGTTTGCGCATATACATAATGACACCGTTTCCGTAGGTATGTCCGAATGCACCTGCAAAAACCGCCCAATAAGCATACCGTCTGGCATCTTGGGCTTCCCATAGGGGTTGTTTTGGTATCAGGCCTTGTGGAATGTTTTCGTAGGAAGGTTCACCGTCGATGGTCGGCTTCGGCGGTTTTTTGGCATAATCTTCCAGCACATATTTCCAGTTATCTTCTCCCTTCCATTTCGACATATCAGTATCAGGTCTTCTCTGGTCATATCTTTGGTGGCCGGACTGAAACATATTAAAGTCCAGCCAGTCCTCGTTGTGAAACCAGGTGGAAGATTGTGTCCTGCCGAACGGATGAAAGGTCATAAGATGGTTCTTATCTTCTTCATGCAGTGTGGTTCCCAGAGCCTGCCAGATTTCCGTTCTTAGATCTCCTGTTGTATCACCGCCCATAATCCAGATGATATTAGGTTTATCTTTGTAGCGTTCGGACAGCCATTTGGCATACGTTTGAGCTTTTTCTATCGTGAAACGCCCGCTTTTTACAGAGCTTCCCCATGTCGGTAGCATTGCGATATAGATTCCCTTCTGTGCAGCGGTTTGAACAACAAAATCGACATGGTCCCAGTAATCATATTCCGATTCATTATCCGGATTGTTTCCCGGCGTTGTCAAAGGTTTACTCGGATCATCTTCTAACAGGGCTGAATCTCCATACGCGTTTAATTGCGGTATTGACCAAATAGCTACAGCCTGAATGACATTAAATCCTTTACGACGTCGATTTTCGAGGTATATCTGGACTTCGTCGCGATCGAGCTTTCCGAATAGTAGCCAGCCTGTGTCGCCCAGCCAAAAAAAGGGTTTCCCATTCTCATGTTGCAGGAACCTGTTGTTTTCCGAGACAACTAAACGGCCGTTGTCCCAGGGTTTTTGACACTGCTTAGTGTGAAGTGTACTGCATCCGATTGTTACTGAAAATATCGATAACATTAATAAAAGCCTAATTTTCAGTAGGTATATCATCATTACTCCTTTTGGATGTACGAATTTCATCACGGCTTAACAAACCGAAAATCAGTGCTAAGTTTTCACTTATATATATTTTCTCGGCAATTAAGTCAATATTATTTCTTGGTTTCACATGGGTGTCCCTTGGGCATCTAAGTCAACCAGGTGATTTAACTTGACACAATTTAGATTCAACGCCATATTCTATCTAATCGACGGTATAAAATATTTTTAGCTGGGACTTGGAAAATGAGTTCTGTTAAGCAAATTTAAAAGTGAGGTCATGTATGTGGCAGTCAAGTAAATATAGAGTGATAGCGGTTTGTTTATTTATCTATGTGAAATCAATGCCGTTATATGCGGGTGACAAAGTCGAACAAATCGTAACAGATCCGAATGGCAGTTTGAGTGCTACCGAAAAATCTACAGTCATGGAGAAAGAATCTTTGGGCAGTCTTTCATCTGTTATTCGCCTGGATATCGGCGCGAATGCCAAACGAAATGATACCGGTGCCATGAAATGGCAGGAATGGCCTGTCGATAATAATGTGAATTCCTCGCAATTGAAGGTCGGCGACGTGACTATAACACTTCGATCAATCGGGGCATCCATACTTGAATCAAAGATATCTAAGATCGAACTGGCCTATAACGCGCAACTTGCATGCGATGGTGTATTTATCAATGAGCCGAAAAAAGACACGGCGCTCGAAGTAGCGATTCAAGGTCTTGCTGCAGGCCCACATACGGTGACTACATATCATAATTCGCTTTGGCCCAAAAAAACGGTCGGCCAGTACCGCATATCCATAGTGGGGACAACACACGAAGCAGCGGTATCACCACCCAAAGATGTTAAGCATGATGACGATGTCAGTTCAACGCACATGTCATTCGTGGCACCGGAAAGCGGCGAGGTTCTGATCCATATAGAATCGGCCGCACCGGGCGATGCGAATAATATCATCCTAAACGGCCTGATGATTGATGGGCAGGATCCGAAGCGACAGGTCCGCAAGCCTGTACCTATTGATGGTGACGAACATGTTGACGGTGATAATGGATACGTGGAACTTGGCTGGACGCCGACACAAGGGGCAAAAGCGTATCACGTGTACGTTTCGTGCAGTCATAAGCTTGAAGAAGCTGTCGAGGCGCTTTCCATTACAACTCCCGAGCATTCGCTTTTAATTGGCACGGTGGCTGAACCACGATTTTCTGCCGACATCGTGGATAATGACAGCCTACTGCACTATGCGTGGCGAGTTGATGAAGTCAATGCCGATAATGTGGTGACTCCCGGTAGAGTATGGACCTTTCGTGTGCGACATCTGGCATTTCCAGGAGCCGAAGGGTATGGCCGATTCGCTCTCGGCGGACGTGGAGGACGCGTGTTTCGTGTCACCCAGCTTGGAGATAGCGGTCCAGGCAGTCTGCGTGAAGCAGTCGAGGCAAAGGGACCTCGCACCGTCGTCTTCGAGGTTGGCGGACTTATTTCGCTAAAAAGCCGCCTGCTCATTCGAAATCCCTACATTACTATCGCTGGCCAGACCGCTCCAGGAAAAGGTATCTGTGTGCGGAACTACTCTTTTGGTGGCTTTGGGAGCCACGATATCATCAAACGCTTTGTACGAATCCGCCTTGGGGATCTTGCCGGTCATTCCATGGATGGAACGGGCCTTGCCAGTTGTGATAACAGCATTTTCGATCACCTTTCGATCAGTTGGACACTGGATGAAGCAGTAAGCACCCGTGGTGCCGGGAACATCACGCTGCAAAGAACTATTATCTCAGAGGCGCTGCTCAATGCTCCCAAGTACAGCGGCGGCTACGCTGGCTCGATCGGCGGCGACGTTGCAAGCCTCCACCATAACCTGCTCAGTCACAACGCTGGCCGCAATTGGTCACTCGCCGGCGCGCTCGATCAAGCCGGTCACCACCAAGGACGTCTTGATATACGGAACAACGTGGTCTACAACTGGTACAAGCGAACATGTGACGGCGGCGCAATGATTGTTCAGTTTGTCAACAACTACTACAAGCCAGGCCCGGCATCGGTCGTGTTCCACGTGCTGATGCCCGAGCGTAATAACATTGCTGGATTCGGACCACAAGACTACTATGTCAGCGGCAACATTATGGAAGGTAAATATAGCGCGGACGAGGCATGGGGCGGTATTGTCAAGCCGAAGGACGAAGAACTCTCCGCCTTTATTTATCCAAAGCCGTTTTTCGAGCCGTACGTCACTACGCAAACCGCGGCCGAGGCATTCGAGAATGTTCTGGGGGATGTTGGCTGCAATGTGCCT
The DNA here is from genome assembly GCA_016933295.1 of Sedimentisphaerales bacterium. GTDB lineage: Bacteria > Planctomycetota > Phycisphaerae > Sedimentisphaerales > Anaerobacaceae > JAFGPS01. Next base: position 48,662 of record JAFGBG010000227.1, read on the forward strand.
ATGCTTGACGAACACGATCAACGCATTATCAGGGAAACACGAACCAATACAACCTCGTCTATTGGTAGCTTGACTAAAACACCCGGCGTGATCAATACGCAGAAAGATGTAGGAGGCTGGGACGAATACCCCGAAGTTCATCGGCCAGAAGGCTGGGATACCGACGGTGATGGTATCCCTAATGCTTGGGAAACCGAGCATGGTCTAAATCCAGAAAACGCAGCCGATGGTGCCCTATATCGCGACGGCGATGGTTACACAGCACTCGAGGATTATCTTAATTCACTCATATGAGTATCTAAGGCTGCAAAATTTTGGTACCCATAGGAAATTAAAGCCCAGTTATACTCTGCCGCCCCTTGAAGATTTAATAGTTTTTTACCTTCAAAGGTGAAAGGTGCAACTACGATATGGTGAGTACATTTGTTTATTAAGCAGTATTTGAAACAGATCTTAAAGCGGATAGTGATACCTCAGCTTAAGCTGCTCTCCACTCTGATAGTAGGGAATCTCTTTCGAAAAAAGATCGTTAAGACAATGCTATGAGCTATTTAGTAAAGCAATTGAATGTTCCATAGTAGGCTACGACGATTTCTCAGTCGCTGAAAGCCATTGCACGATCAAAGCATAGCTTTTGATTCTCTAATTTTACAACGGATGACGCACTGGAGTATCATTTACCAATAAGAATTCCATTAAGGCAATAGACGAAGTGGCAATGGCCAGCTCTCCTTATTTTAACCAGTGACAGAGCGGCCAGTTCTACAACCGAGTAAGAGACAACATGATTGTGTTTCCCGGCCTCCTGAGCTTTCTATAGCTCGTAGAAGCCGTATATCCTAATCCTTCTCAATGGGATACGATGTTCATGGGATATCTCAAACGGATTTTATAGAAGATTGACTTCAGAGTAAAAAGGTTGTATGTTAATTCCTAAAATCGATGTCCATATCATAAGATGGATTTTCAACATTATGTTTCAATAAGGGACAAAATATGAGTTTCCTCAAGACTTTTCTGCAAATTTCTATGTTTTGTGTGTTTATTGTAGTTAGTTTGATGTTCTGGCCGCTTGTGGCACATTATAGTATACCAAGAGATTGTGTAAATATCGAATTGACTGCTCAGAACCATCTGCAATCTTCGTATTCCACTAATATGTTGACATCTTTGATTTCTACGGTTTACCTTTGCTCGACATCGGAAACAAAAGCCGTTGAAGCGAAAGCGCCTCGAATCGAAAATCCTGTTGCTCCTACGGCAGTATCAAGTATAGGTGGTTTTATCAGAACACGGCTGGATGCCAACAGGAACGGTTATCTGCATACTTTCGATATCGATACTCATGTTAAAATGTTTGAGGAAAAGACGCATCGGGATTGGTGGTGGCCAGGCGAGCAGGCCGGCAAATGGCTTGAATCGGCTGTACTGACCGCCGAACAATCCAGAGACAAGAAACTTCGTGGTGAGACCGAGAGAATTTTTTTTCGCCTTGTTGCGTCACAAGAACCAAGCGGTTACTTGGGGATTACAGATCCGGCGATACGTACGGACAAACTCCCTTTACGGGGTATGGACGCATATGAACTTTACTTTATGCTGCACGCTCTGTTGACAACACACGAATTGTGGAATGATGACGCCTCACTAAAGACCGCTACGCGTCTTGGTGACTACTTTGTGGACAAGATTGGACCAGGCAAGGCCGAATTCTGGCCAAAACCTAAAAACGAGACAATCGCCGGCCACGCTGGACATGCCAGCCTTGAAGGAACATTGCTTACCGATCCAATGCTTCGACTGTATTTGGCTACGGGCGATCGCAAATATCTGGAATGGTCTCAATGGGTTATTGGCAATATCGATAAGTGGTCGGGATATAATACATTCTCGAAACTTGATTCGGTGGCAGATGGCAACTTGGGCGTTCACCAGTTACTTTCCGGCCGCGGTATCCACGCGCATACACTCCACATGAATCTGCTTGGGCTTCTTCGACTCTACCAGGCCACAGGGGACGAGTCGCTGCTTCGTAAAGTACAGGGAGCATGGCGTGATATCGCTAATCGGCAGGCTTACATCACCGGAGGCGTCAGTTCCAATGAGGGCTACTGGGCAGGTAATCAGCCGCCGCTTGTTCCTCAAGCGGTCGAGACCTGTTCGACAATGTCCTGGATGCTAGTCAGTCAGTATTTGCTGGAATTGACTGCTGATAACGTTTATGCGGACATGATCGAGCGATCGCTTTGGAATCATCTGCTTGCGGCACAGACCGTTGACGGCGAGGCCTTCCGATATTTTACACCGCTTAACGGAAACAAACCGGCAGGGTATTTCCCTAAAATCAGTCCGAACTGCTGTACGGCAAGCGGGCCCAGGATTGTATCTATGATACCTCTACTCATTTATGGAGTCGGCAATGAGGCAGTGTTCGTCAATCAGTTTGTTGATTCTACGGTTGAAATCAAACTTGACTCGGGCAATATTGTATCCCTGAAGCAAGAGACGAATTACCCGAGCGACGGGACGATTGTAATAAAAGTCCATCCAAAGAAACCGAGTTCGTTTACTTTGTATGTGCGGCTTCCTGCCTGGTGTCAAAATCCGTCGCTGAACGTAAATGGACAAGCTGTCGGAGACTCGGGACCGGGGACCTATGCGAAACTTGATCGCAAATGGAAGGATGGAGACAGTGTCACTTTGTCATTGCCAATGCGCCCTAAATGGGTCAAAAGGTTGAACAATGATGAAGAAGTGTGGGCGTTAACGCATGGACCGCTTGTTTATGCGATAGATACTATATGGTGGGACAAGAGTCTTTCAGAGGCACTTGGTGACGTCCCCAATGATTTGTCCGACGTAGTGAAGTTGGCAATTTACGAATCCGGTCCTGATGCCAGTTTGAAATTAATCGATGCACCCGCAGGTACTCTTGGTCCGGCTTATAGTGTGGTGATTACACTTACTAACAACCGGCGGGAAATGGTATCGATATTGCCGTTCGCTAATGTGGGATGCTGGTATGCCGATGCCGCCAACAAACCTGATCGCAAGGAAAATTGCTATGCGTATGCCATTTGGTTGAGTAGAGCTGCAGATTATATTCGGGATTAAGTATATGTGTAAGGTTTACGTTCGAAAATTCTGCCGGTCTTGTAGGTCAGGCAATGGCCCTGACCACCATAGGTGACAGGTCTCTGATTTCAAGAACAACCAAAGCGTGTAATAGCAACAAAAGGTCTGACTATTCACATATCCATATAAACAGAAGTACTGAGCGATTCCGGCTATTCAAGTGCAATTCATTTTCTCGTCTGTTTTAGTTTCCTGTTTGCAGTGAACGCAATGTTTCTTCGATAGCCTCCGGCGTCTTCAGTGCATCTTCCGGGAGGGGGTGCGCCTCGTCAAACACCAGTAATTTTTCGCGATCAAACGGGGGTAGCCACTGCTCCGTGATATTTCCCTGAGCATCCTGAACGGCGCTGAGATCAAGCTTCAGATGCTTTGCCAGGAATGGATAAACCGCCGCCCGCTTGTCGACGTTATAGTCATGTCGTCCTTCGGGGAAATGAACGTTTTCCACCATATCAGGCACGCCCATCAAAGTGTAGATGTGCTTAATGAATGGGAATTCTATATCCGGCGTATTGACTGTCCAGTCACCGCCGTCGGATACGAGGATCATCGGACGAGGTACCGCTAGAGCGGCGATCACCACATTGTTGATATCATGCCGGCTGCTCTTATGAATCGGAAGTCCGCTCTCGCACATACATCCACCGAAGAAAAAGGATGACACCATTGCCACCGGTGCGCTCAGGTCGATTCGGTCATCTAAAGCCGCTGAAACAAACGTCTGCGTTCCGCCTCCGGAGCATCCCGTCACGGCAATACGGTCTTCATCCGCGCCATCGAGTGTCAACATAAAATCGATCGCCCGCATTACGTTCCAAACCTGCAGCTTCATCGAGGTCGAGGATCGGTGGAGGGAACTTGGTACTGGGGATTCTCCCGCGCCGACCATATCCACAGTTAACGCGATCGCGCCCATCCGTGCCTGAGCTGCGGCACGCGCATCTATACCTTCTCTTAGTCGTCCGGCGCTGCCGTGTCCGTGGGGATTAATAACCACAGCATACGGACCGGATTTCGTCGGGCGGTAGAGATTGCATGTCACGTAATAGCCCGGGATACTCTGAAAGACTACATTCTCAACCGTATAGCCATCCATGACACGCTTGCCGCGAATCTTCGGTTTCAGCGGCGTTCTTTTTGGTAGCGGATCCATTCCCATCCCTTTTAGAATTTCATCCCGGATAATGGGCACATCCCGCTTCCATGCTTCCAGCGTCGGATACTCAGCCAGCTTTTTCTTCATATACTCAGCTCCCTCCTCCGGCGTGAAGAACCTACCCTGACGCAATATCACCTCGGTTGACTCTTGCTTCTCAGTTGCTTTACCCGCCGAGATTATTAAGGTAATCCCCAGCAGGGCAATCAGCAACATCTGCATCCGTTTTCGCAGTATTGCACGACAGTATTTCTTGATGAATGACTTACATGTGTTCATTTTAATACTCCTTTTGAAACCGGATTAACTGATAGGAAATTTGATTTCCAACGACAGGCATGATTATATCACCTGTAGACAATGTGATTCAAGGAAGAAAATAGTAGTTTGCTTTGGGTCCGAATTTTCAATCCTTATATTGTAAAAGCGATTTTATAATTGTTTGGTTTGGTATTGTTGGCGGCGTTGATGACTGGCTGAAGCTAACAAGTCATATTAGACATCGTAGTAGAGTCGGCCTGAAAGTCTGGGAAAAGCTGGTTTTTCAAATTGGAGGTACTGTCTTAATCGCTTTATTTTTATATACAGATTTTGTCGTACTTGATACCAATGGTAAGCTGAGGCAGACTGCTGATCAGATGAGGCTTGAATCAAAGCATTGGTTACAGGAAAAACGTGGGAAGCAAAACGCAAAGCAGAAACCAACCTTAAGGCGAAGCCACACTAAACAAGGAAACTTCAGAGGTCTCGAGGCCATCAGATTGCACCCTCAGTATAATGGTACCGGGAGTATCGGCTTTCGTACGCACGATGACGAGCGCAAGGCCGTTGTAAGCTTTGCGTTGTTTGGCTTGGAACGGTTCAAAGCTCGTTGCGTCACCGTTGTCTACTCCAATGATTTCTCCCGGGCCTGTCAGTTCAAAACGCACAAGGTTTTTCGAACGCGGCACAAGCCAGTCTTCAGAATCCGCAATGGTTACTGTAACGAACGATATATCTCGTCCATTAGCCTTGAGGACAACGCGATCGGGCTTTAATATAACCTTGGCAGCAGCGCCGGTGGTACGCACAATATCCTCAGCCCATTTTTGACCTTCTCGGTATGCGACAACACGCAACTCGCCAGGTTGGTATATGACGTCATCCCAACGTAGACGGTATTCGAACTGACCGCGTTTCTTTCGTCCGAGTGACTTGCCGTTTAGAAAGAGTTCGGCCTCATCGCCCGAGGTATAGACAAATACCGGAGTGACCTTACCATCTCGTTCCAGCCAGTTCCAGTGGGGTAGGATATGTGCCATCGGATAATCAGGACGCCAACGTGCTTGGTAGAGATAATAACGGTCCTTGGGAAATCCCGCGAGATCGAAAATACCGAAATATGAGCTACGTGAAGGTACCAGGATTCGCCCAAGTTCCTTAAGTTCCTTTGCCTTAAGTTTCTCTACGGCTTGATCGGAAAACTTGAGCATGTGCGGGGAATCGGAAAAATACGGAATCGGTTCGCCCAAATAATCGAATCCCGTCCACACGAATTCGCCGAGGGTGTACGGTGCTTTATCCAATTCCCGGAATTGCGAATCCGGCGACGCACCCCACGCCGGTTTACAGAGGTCGTAGGAACTTACCTGGAAATCGACTAATCCGTTCCCACCTTTGCCTTCGCTATCGCCGACAGGGAAGAAGTACTCACCTCGCGAGCTTACGCAGGATGCGGTCTCGCTGGCGAGGATCGGAACCATCGGATGTACAGCGTGATATTTCTGGTATTGGGCGGGTTGGTAATTATAGCCTGTAACATCCACAGCCGTCTGGTAGCCATTAAAGCCGGAGGCGGTTCCGCACAACGTATAGGTAATCGGCCGTGTACGATCCTCCTGACGCACAATGCCCGACAGCTCTTTCGCATATTTCCAACCGTCGGTGTAAAACTGCTCCAGCAACTCGTTGCCTATACTCCAAAGGATGACACAAGGGTGATTACGATCACGGCGAATCAACGCACGCAAGTCTCGTTCGTGCCAATCGTCAAAGAGGCGGCCATAGTCGACATAACGAGGATTCGGAGACTTGAGACTCGATCCGGGCGCATGTTTCTTACCTCTGTGCCAGCAATCGAAAGCTTCGTCCATTACCAAAAAACCTAGTTTGTCGCACAGATCGAGTAACTCGGGCGCAGGCGGATTGTGACTCGTACGAATCGCATTGCACCCCATAGTCTTCAGTAACTGTAATTGTCGTTCGAGCGCCCGCGTGTTAATGGCCGCACCGAGTGCACCTAAATCATGGTGATTGCAAACACCTTGCAACGACACTCTTCGACCGTTGAGAAGAAAACCATGTTCCGGATCAACCGCAATGGTACGGATTCCAAAGGGCATAGCATATTCGTCTACAACCTGGTTATCATTGACCACTGTAGTCACCGCAATATAACGATGCGGCGAAGCCACATCCCAAAGCTTAGGATTCGGCACAGTGACATGATTGGTCCGCAACGCTTCGCGAGCACGCTTCGGATCCATATATACCAAGGTAGTCGAAGATACTCCAACTGGCTCAGGATTGTGTTTGTCATCGAGTCCAAGCTCATAGACTTTGGTAGTGACTTCGAGCGTAGCCGGTTCGGAGCTGCGATGCTTAAGCTCAAAATCGATATTCACAAGGGCCTCATCATCGGAAATACGCGGAGTTGTCACAAACACACCCCAGTGCGCGAGATGTATCCGTGAAGTTTTCACGAGCCAGACATTACGATATAAACCACTGCCAGGATACCATCGCGATGAGTTGGGTGGATTATCCAAGCGGATGGATAGAATATTCTCTCCGCCGAGTTTCACATAGGGCGTAAGATCTATACGAAAAGAGGAATAGCCATAGGGCCAGCCGCCTACGAACTGACCATTGAGCCATACGGTAGAGTACGCCATGGCCCCGTCAATGTCGAGAAAAACCTGACGGTCGGTGTCAGTGGTCGGCAGAGTGAAATGCTTGCGATACCATCCCACTCCGGCCCATGGCAACTTACCAACCGGCCCAGGTAAATCTTGGTTAAAGGCTCCCTCAATACCCCAGTCGTGCGGCAGATTCAAGAGACGCCACGTACTATCATCAAATCCAGGCTGTACGTAAGATACGTTGCCACCTGGATTTCCACAGGGAAGCTCCGGGCGTACTCGGCCAATACCAATTAATTCAATCCCCGTAGCGAGAATCCATGGCTTGAGGTTATCATACGTCAAACGCTGTCCCGCATCCTCGGGATCCCCAAGTGTGAATCGCCAGTTGGCATTCAGTGAGAGACGCTCTCGCGGCAATGCCTTGGACTGGCTATCAACAGGTTGGGCTGCTATGGGCAACACGAATAAAAGCAGGAGTAGGGGAATAGCCATCTGGTGAAATCGGATACTGGCGTTACCACAGCAATGTTTTAAATTCGTATTTAGAAGAATACAAAAAAGTTGCACTATAGTTTGGCGACGCAGATTAAAAAGCGCACGGTCTTCGGTATGAGAACACACATCCTTGTGGCGATATTGAATTGAACACATCAATACTCATGTCCCGTGATATATATAATGCTATCAATATTTTATAAGAGCAGGTGCCTGCATTGATCCCGCCCTAACACTGTTCAGGCACAAAGAATGGGCGGGCCTATAGGCCCGCCCAAAAAGTACTTTTTCTCAATCGCACAGCATTGAATTACTGAACGATTTTTACAAAGCTTCCACCTTCATGGCTGACAGGTAGCCATAAGAACCAGACACAACTGAAAAAGTCACCTGGATTTCTCCATTCTCATTTGGCGTTACAGGTTCAGTTACAAGAATGGTACTGTCATTTCCATTTGGGTATTCCGGGACACTACCGATACCGCTTCCTGATGTTTGCAGTGTACCTGAATACGCATTAGCCCCTTGGATGTCATATTGGGTAATACGCTCTTCCTCGGTATCACGGCCGGCATAAAAACTAAACACATAGGTTTTCGATTGATCCAGCCCTGTCAACAGGAACGATATCGGTGCCATACCGTAGTTTGCCAGGAGTTGTACATGATAATCCCCGGTTGCTGTTCCAACGGCCAAATCACCGAGTAAGCTGGGATCAGGATTAGCTAGTGCACCACTATTTGTTTGATAGGAACCGGTTACTAAAACCAAGTTTACATCAGTAGGATTGTTCTGAGCATCAACCAGGTTTCCAGTAGCTGAACCGGCATCAGTATTCACTACATTGTTCCAATAGTTCCCGTTAATATCGGGTCCCTCTGTTAGTGCAGAATTCCCAAAATCGAGAAACATAGTAATAGGAGCTGCAGGCTCAACTGGAGCGACTACCGGACCAGCGGCGAATTTAGCCGCTACGTCTGCCGGGTTGAGAGCCTTGTCATAGATGTTGAACTCCTGAATCGAACCTATC
>JAFGBG010000228.1 GCA_016933295.1 Sedimentisphaerales bacterium
AACAGGCACAAATGGCAAAATCAGATTAAAATGATTTCTTTAGCCCCTATAACCAGCTTCTAAAATCATAACAATCGGTACATCAGGCACAATCCCTCATTAAGCCGTCAGAAATGCTGTTTTTGCCGCTATTTACTTAACACTCTGTTAATTCGGTTTTGTTTATTTGTCGATAAATTGTTTATATTTAACAACCTCAACGGGTTGACCGGAAATTTACAAAGCCTGATAAAATATAACTTGGATGCGAGCGGTGATATGAGTCAATTACTTGAAATTCTCGGCAGGGCGATAACAGTCGATACATCCGATTTGATATTACACTGGTTAAAAGCAGTCATTTTTTCAGAAGGCGATGAAGAATCAGCCCAACGACATCATTTGGATGCCGTTATCAAATTAATGAGGCGAAGAAAAACAGATGCGGCAGCCGAACAATTGCGAATATATCTGTTTGAAAATCCATCCTGCGTCTATGGTCGTATGGCGGCGGCGGCAATTTGTCTGCATAACAACCAGCTCAATGATGCTATAAAAGAATTAAATTCGGTTTATATGCGACGTCCGAATAATACGATGGCCCTTTATGCGCTCGGATATTGTTATGAGCGACTTGGAAAAGAATCTCAGGCTGTTGAATTTTATCAGGATTGTATCAAATTTAAACGGCATTTGCAGTTACCGGCCCAGAGACTTGCCGCGATTTATTTCAAAAACATGCAATATGAAAAAACCATCGAGCAATATCGGTTGTTGAATGAGGAATATCCGGACGACATATCGACACTTGTAACTCTCGGACATTTGTATATTATTACCGGGAAGTACGCGAAAGCGACCGATACTTTTAACATGGCGATTCTGATGCATCCCGATAACTTCTCCTCACAGGACAGTGAAGTAGATCAGCTTATCGTAGAAGGAAGATTGCATGAAGCTTTTGAATATATCGAAGAACTATTACAGATAGAGGTTGACAGGCCTGATTTGCTTCTGAAGCAGGCGGATATATTGAAAATGTTAGGTTCCACGGAAGATTCAATTTCCTATTACGAACATGCAATCAACGTATGTCCTGATTTTCTTGAAGCAACCATAAAGCTCGGCACACAATACCTTCAATTACAGCAGGATCACCATGCTGCGGCACTTTTCAATAGAGCCGTCGAGATAAACGACAAAATTATAGACGCTTATATCGGTTTGTCCATATCTCAAAAAATGGCAGGTAATTTGACCGACGCACTTGGGACTTTATCTCTTGCCGCCGCAATCCAACCGAATAGCTCTTTATTATTCTCTGAAATGGCGTATTTGTGTTTTAAACAAAGCGAATTGAATTGTATTTCTGATTTTAACAATCCCGCCTATTTATCTGACGCTGTTATTGCAACACATTTTCAGGAAATTTCTCACCGTCCTCAAAATCCGGATTTATATTATCGACTTGGCATATTAATGATGGGAGCCGGTAGAATTCTTAAGGCAATTGAAGCTTTTCAGACATCTCTTTCAATAAATCCACTTTTTACAAGAGCAAGAAGTAAATTAGCTGTCTGTTTCTATCAAATCGACCGCAAACCAGATTCTTTGAACATTCTTAATGATTATGACTGTCTTGATAGGGGTACCCTCGAACTTCATTATCAAACATCGCTGCTTTATTGTGATAAGCTTAAATTTGCATCTTCTCTGATCAACCTGGAAAGATTTATGGATAATAATTTTGCATGTACTGATGTTTCGGTAAACATATCCGTTGTTTTGCAAAATCTTGGTTTATTAGACAGAGTCACGGCTATGTGGGACAATATTTCTGATATGGCCGGCCATACCACATAAAACTTTTTCTATATTGTATTTGAAATTTGTCGTAATCATGCAATTATTCCAAATGTTCGGTTTTAAGCCAAAAATCCAACCCGTATGAAACATAACATATATTATAGGACGTTGTGTTTTTCGTATTTTCTTTTAAGATATACAGGATAAAATAAAAACTATAAATTAGACGGTTCTCTTAACGACAAAGGTTTACCTAAAACCTCGTAATAAAGAATTGCTTTTTTGAGAGAGTCGGCATCATTTAAATCAAGCATTCCATAAATTGCAGAAACTTCAGATTGTCTTTCCAGTTTTTTATATTCCTTTTGTGGAGTTACATCTGCAATCTTTTCGGGTAATATTTGTATATCAGAGACTACAGGTTGTTCTTTTACAAAAGGTTTTGGCCTGCCTGTTTTGAAAAACTTCTGCCGTTGTGAAACTTTTTGCGGCAAAAGCTTGTTATTCCGCATTTTACCCGGTGGTTGGGAAAAAGGAGGTTTCTTGGAAATCCGGGTACCTGTGGGAACATTATGACTACCGGATGTTCGGCTATATGGACCGAGAATTTTCTCAAGAATTAATTCGGCAGGATCCCGACCTTTATTGGAGGAACCTGAAAGTTCAGGCCGAGATTGTTTATTTTTTTGAAATTTTGCCTGCTCAGCCCTCGATTTAAGAAATCCTCCTATAGCCCAAACAACTGCGAGGACAACAACAAATAATATATTTACCCATTTTTCTAAATCGTCATTACCGGACAATAAAAAAATATGAAAATAAAATTCACACATATTATTTTAAAAATGATGTTAAATAAATTATTTTAGTCTTTAGACTTCGGTTTTGCGATGGAATCGCGCATTGAAGTATCGGCCATAATGTTTTTCATTCTATAATAGTCCATCACGCCAAGGTTGCCTTTCTTAAACGCATCCGCCATAGCAAGCGGAACTTTAGACTCATTCTCAACAACAAGGGCACGCATTTCCTGCTCGCGAGCAACAGCCATTGCACGGCGTTTTTCAGCCTCGGCCTTTGCTCGACGCATATCAGCTTCCGCCTGAGCCGCCTGAAGCTGAGCGCCGACGTTCTCACCGACATCCACATCTGCAATATCAATCGATAAAATTTCGAAAGCCGTACCGGCATCAAGGCCTTTGGCTAAAACCGCCTTGGAAATTCTATCAGGATTTTCAAGAACACCTTTATATGTAAGGGAACTGCCGATTGTAGTGACAATTCCTTCGCCTACTCGAGCGATAACCGTTTCCTCGGTAGCACCGCCAATAAGTCTCTCGATATTCGCACGGACGGTCACGCGAGCTTTTGCCTTTAGCTGGATACCATCCTGAGCAACAGCATCGACCGTTTCTCTTCCTTTTTGAGGATCGGGGCAATCAATTACCTTGGGATTGACGCTTGTCTGGACGGCATCGAGAATATCACGACCGGCTAAATCGATTGCAGTGGCCGTTTGTAAAGACAAGTCGATATTTGCCCTGTTTGCGGCAACCAGCGCTCTGACAACATTTGGGACACGGCCGCCGGCTAAATAATGACTTTCCAGATCTTTCGTTGTTAATTTTAGGCCGGCCTGTATTGCGGTTATCTTGCTAAGCACTATCGTTCTGGCATCGACTTTTCTCAGCCACATGCCAATAAGCTCGGAAAGTTTCACATCGGCCCTGGAAAAGTACGCCTGCAGCCACAGCCTGGCGAACTTGATAACGAGAAGTACCGCAACAAAAGCAATAATACCGACAATTGCTATTAAAATCATAGTTCCTATGGGTGGCCCATCCTGGCCGGCATCTTGGCCGGCCCCTAAAATTATATTTGTAAAATTAAACATGCTTATTCCTTTCATGAATTTTCCTCGATTACGCGAACAGTCAACTGAGTACTTTCAACGTCGATTACTTTGACCTTCTTATCTTTGTCAACATAACCGCTTTCGGCTACACATTCAACTCTTTGTCCTGAAAAATCACACATTCCGACCGGTCGCAAGGGCGTTAGAACAATACCTTCGGCGCCAAGTAATTCTTTAAGCCTCGGAGTATCCGGTATGGCATCGCCCTGCTGCCGCTCCGGCGGCGATAACGTCGCATTTTTGCCGAATTTAGTTTTGGGGAATATTTTGTAAGCAAATACCAAAACCGAAGGTATCATTATTACAGCTATAACGACACCAATCCAACCGGCGGCACTACTGTGATTAAAAAATATTATTATACCGCCGATAAGGCAAGCCAGAGCAACGATACTAATCAGTCCTCCGCTCGGTACAAATACCTCGGCGATAATTAGTATCGCACATGCAAAAAAAAGAAATACGGCAAATATAAGCAACCAATCCATTATTTTTTTCCCACGATTATTTTATTACAGCTTTGACGATAACTCTGTTACCGTGAATCTCAATGATTTTAACTCTGGTTCCTATATTCAGATAGTCACCTTGTGCAATCACATCGACTATGGCATCTCCGAATCTCGCCTTTCCCGCCGGTCTGAGCGTCGAAACGACTTCGCCGGTGTCGCCGACATTAATGCATGCCGCTTTGCGTTTTGATGGTGCAGTCATGCTGACTCGCATTGTGCCGCCCTGCTTTGCGTCGGTTGGTAAAAGAATAAGGCCGCCGAGGAACGGCATCTTCGGCAGATATTTTGACAGTAACCATGCCGATACGACAAATCCCACGAATCCGAGCGACAATCCCAGAACTCCCTGAGAAAAATCGCTCCAATCCAGAGAATTTTTCGGCCATGGTAATTCATCCGGCGGATTTTTTAATAGCATCCCGAATAAGCCGGCAAATATAAACACAATACCTGTAAATCCTGCTATACCGAAACCCGGAAGGACTAAAAATTCAATTAATAACAGAATAATACCCGCAATGAACAATGCCACTTCAATCCAGTTGGCTAAACCGTGGATATATTTACTGCCGATAATAATAGCGAAACATATCGCCGCTACAAGCCCCGGCAGGCCAAGCCCCGGAGTATTGAACTCAACATACACTCCCAACAGAGCAATTAATACGAGCACTCCCATAACTGCCGGAGAGTTCAACCATCTCGCAGCTTCTTCCGACCAGGTTGTTTCGAGTATAAACGGCTCATCGGTAAAAACTACGCCATCGCGTTTCGCCAAGAAGTCTAAAGCCCCCGCCAGGTCCTGAACGGTTGCTCGTGCGATGCCGTATTCAAGAGCTTCCGAAGCGGTCAGAGTTAAAAGCTCGTCATCTCTGACAATCAGCGTTTTATTTTCCAGATCATAGCTGTTCGGATCTTTTGGCAACTCCTCACTTTCGAAAAACTCATATTCACCGGTTTGCAGATTTTTTACCCGAAAGACCTCTGTTTGCATAGTTACCATTGCTTTAAGAAGAGCCCCAGGATAGCCGTTAGCTTCCGCGGCTCTGGCAAAAGTTGCACGGGTAAAGCTTTCGGTTTTTTCTCTTTCAACTCCCTCGAGTTTGCCGCCGAGCGCAATCGGGGCACAGTCTCCTATAGTAGTATTCTCCCGCATAATGATATCCTGGCAGGAGACGCTGATCATAGCTCCTGCCGATATTGCTTCGGTAGTTACATAGGCTACGGTATGGATTTTATTGCTCATTTGCGGGATATCGAGGATTAAAAATTTAGCTATGTCATCTGCGGATTGAAGAAGACCTCCGTATGTACCGATTTCAAATATAAGGTATTCAGCACCTCCATTAATCGCGATTTTAGTCCTGCGTTTGATCGATTTATATAGCCCATAGTCGATGGTTTTTTTGCAGACAATTACCGCCGCTTTGCTATTAGGTTGCTCGATTCCAGTTCCATTTGGTTCGGCGCCAAAGGTCAAACTTAAGAGCAAATACAAACACGGCAAAATAATCGCTATTTTACGAAGTGAGCTTCTCATAGAACAAATTCTACTATTATACAGATAATTTGACAACAGCAAGTTTTAAGGATTAGTCGAAATTTTAGGCTTGACCCCCTCCCATTGTAATCCACCTATAATGGCCTGGGCAATATTTGTGAGATGGTCGCCTATTTTTTCTATATTATCGACCAGGTCAATGAAAATCAATCCCGTTTCAGCGGTGCAAATGCCGTTACCCATGCGTTCGACATGACTTCGACGAAAATCGATTTGCATCTTATTGAGTCTTGCTTCTTTAATCAGAGCGGATTTTGCCTCTTCAACATTATCATGTTCCAGTGAAGTAATAATATTATCGAACATCTGATCTATTTCAGCCCTAATCTGTTCCGCCTCGGCTAATGCCGAGTCGCTGAACGACAGTTTCTGTTCGAGCTTTCGTTGAGCGATTTCAACAATATTAATGGCATGATCACCGATGCGCTCCAAGTCATTAACGGTATGTAATAGAACCGGTAATTCAACTGCAACTTCATCGGACAATTGCACCTGTGAAAGGGCCGACAGATATGATGTTATTTCTATTTGGAAGGTATCAATAAAATCTTCTATTTCCCTTACCGAAAACAATTTTTTTCTGTCGTCCTGTAAAATTCCCTCGATCGCATATTTCAACGCCCTTTTTGCCGTCTTTGCCATACGGATAATTTCGCGTTCCGATTGCTCTAAAGCGATAACAGGTGTTTCGAGAAGGTGTTTTTCGAGAACAACAGGTCTGACCAATGCCTCGCTCGGCTTTTCCGGGACCATCTTGATAACAATTTTTGCCAAAATGCCTGACATCGGCAAAAATATTCCGGAATTAATAACATTGAAAACAGTATGCCCTATAGCAATGGAGGGTGCTATTGTATCTCGTCCAAGCTGCCAAGGAGAAATTAACAGAACAAAAGCACCGAAAAGACCGAAATGAACGAAGGGATACGCTATCACAGCACCCAGGACATTAAATATTGTGTGTGCCCAAGCCGCTCGTTTTGCGTTGCGATTTGCCTGTAGTGCAGCAATTTGTGCCGTTATAGTCGTTCCGATATTACTGCCAAGAACAAACGGAATTGAGACGTTAAGCGCTGTCTGCCAATTTGTTCCAAAAGCTCCTCCGATAGCAAGTAATTGTACAACGGCAATAGATGCCGAACTACTTTGCAGCATCATTGTAACCACCGTACCGGCTAAAATTGCCAGAAAAGGTTTGTCACCGAGAGAAATAAAAATTTGCTGTACCTGGGCGCTTTTTTCCAAGGGGTTAAAAGCTTCTTTCATAAAATCAAGGCCGAGGAATAATATCCCCAAACCAAGCATAATTTGCCCGATACTTTTTGTTTTGCGTTTCTTACCCAATACGTTAAGAAGGAATCCGAGCCCAACAGCAGGAAGAGCATAGATTGTAATTTTCAGTGTTCCGATCCCGGATATCGACACCAGCCAGGCAGTTGCCGTCGTACCAACATTTGTACCGATAATAACAGTAATAGCCTGTTTTAGGGTAAGAAGACCGGCATTAATAAAGCCGATAATCATAACGGTTGTGGCCGAGCTGGATTGAACCAATGCAGTAACACCTGCACCGACAAAAAAAGCCACAAGTGCCCTTTTAGTCATCGATTCGAGGATATTCTTAAGTTTCTGCCCCGCTACCTTTTTCAGGCCGTCGGACATCAATCCCATGCCGAAAAGAAAAAGCCCCAACCCCCCTATTACACCGAAAATCATGTCTTTAATCATATATTTGCTTCACAGTCAGAAAATACTTCTCGATCCGGTCTCTACCGTATGTCCCGGCTACCTTTCATAAGCTCTCATCACTTGGAAGTACTTTTACTTGATTTGTATCCCCCGGTCAAGCGTGTATTTTGAGATTGCTCCCGCCGTTAAGATTCAATGTTCATCAACATCAGATTCGCGCGTTTCGTGAACCTTAAATTCTGCTCCATCCCATTGCAGACCACCCATAACGGCTTGCGCGATATTTGTGAGGTGGTCGCCTATTTTTTCAACATTATCCACTAAATCGATGAATATTAATCCGCTTTCCGCACTACAAATACCTTTTGCCATACGATCGACATGGCTGCGGCGAAAATCTATCTGCATCTTGTTTATATTATTTTCACTTGCTAAGGCAGATGTTGCCGATACGATGTCATTCTTCTCCATGGCGTAAATAATACTATCACACATTTTTTCAATCTCAGTCTTCAATTCAGCAATTTCTTCCAATGCTATATCGCTAAATGACAGCTTCTGCTCGATCTTTCGTTCAGCTATTTCGACGATATTCTCTGCGTGATCACCAATTCGCTCCAAATCATTTATCGTATGCATAAGCACCGGCAGTTCACTCGACATCTCTTCGGAAATCTCCTTTTCGGATAAAGCTGCAAGATATGAAGTTATTTCGTACTGAAGATTATCGGTTACCTCCTCCATCATTCGGGCCGCCTCAAGCTTTTTTCTATCATCAATAGATACCCCCTCGATCGCTCTTGTCACCGCCCTTTTTGCTACTCGAGCCATTCGAACTATCTCCCGTCGTGCCTGCTGAACCGCCAGATCCGGCGTCGCCAGCAGGTGACGTTCCAATACCGTTGGACGGGCCATTAAATCGCCCGACTTCTCAGGTACCAGCCTTATAACAATTTTTTCCAGAACGCCGGTAAGGGGCAGGAAAAACACGGCCTCAAATAATTTTATGGTCGTATGGGCAATAGCGATAGAACCTCCTATGGTGCTGGCTGTAAGTTCCCACGGAGAAACCATACACACTAATGTCTTAATCGAACCAATTAAACAGTAACAAATGCAGGCACCGATAACATTGAACATCGTGTGTGCCCATGCCGCACGTCGTGCATAAAGGTTGGCTCCAAATGCCGCGAGCTGGGCTGTTATCGTTGTGCCGATATTACTGCCCAGAATGAACGGTATCGAAACCTTTAAAGCAACATCCCAATCGGTTCCGAACGCACCACTCATTGCAAGCAACTGAATACTCGCCACAGCCGCCGAACTACTCTGTATTAACATTGTCACAAGCATTCCGGCCAAAATAGCAAGAATAGGTATATCCGCGATTTTTACAAAAAATGCCTGAGTACGCTCGCTTTTTTCCAAACCATCAAACGCACCCTTCATATACTCTATTCCTATGAATAGAATGCCG
>JAFGBG010000032.1 GCA_016933295.1 Sedimentisphaerales bacterium
GCCGCGTTTGGATTTTTTTCGTTATCTTCCATCATGCTTTCTCACCAATACATATATCCTCATTTTAAAGTATAAAAAATAAATTTCAACCCGGTCCGGCAAAAACCTGCCCTCAAGGGATTTAATTCTAATCCCGGGCATAGTTACGTTTGTTTTTTCTTTCTGCGAAGATGTTATTAGTCATGTCATTCGCTTGTTGTTTGATAAGATTAATACCATTGTGAAGCTCTGGGCAGTTGGATAAGATTTTATTTATGTCGAGATTGCTCACGAAATTTGATGCTCTTTGGCCGGGGATGTATGCTTTACCAAATCTGGAAAATAAATGTTGCAAATCTTTTTTGCACAAATTCTTTGGATTGGCGTATCTTGTGTTACTTCGTTGAGATTTTTTCGCCTGAAGAAACCTGTATATTCCATCAATATCATAGAAGAACCATGATTCTATTTCCGGATCGGCCAAAATTGCATTAACACTTAGGACTTTATTCATATTTCTGCACTTGACTTGCTCGCGAATAAAATCTAAATCAAGCTGGATTACGGATTGTTTTTGTCTTTCCGTATCAGCACAGCAGTATGCTCGGACGACATCCTTACGGTTATTGTATGTAAACTTAAATATTTCGCTCAGAACATCCCTGTTTATATTTCCTTGACCTTTTATGTTTCCAAGTTCAATCCTGATTCCCCTTAAGAACCTATCGCGGATTATTGGGTAAAAAACTTCTTCTGTGAAACCTTCGAGAATAAGAAGTGACACAGGTCTATCACGCGATAATATTGGTGTTTTTTTCGGCACCTTCCTATTTCCCCAGAATATCCTCGAAATTGGAAGCAAGCATATCTCCGAAGCTCATGAAGCCGCTCTTGAGATAATCCCGCAGTTGCTTTGTATTTTCTACTTTCTTGAAATGTGTTGCACCTGTTTCATCAACGATTGCCACATTGACATCTTCTGGCTTTACACAATTCAAAACATACGGTGAATGTGTCGTTATCAGAACTGGCCATTTATGAGCATGTTCCTGAAGAAAACAAATCAGTTTCCCTAAAGCGGCAGGATGGAGACAAGTCTCAAGTTCCTCCAGGCAAAGCATAGGTCCACTACGTATATCAGAGAATAGCGCTGTAATTACTGCTGCGGCTACAAGCGTACCATCTGAATATTCTTCTATCAATGATGGCCTGTCTCCATGACGTTGTGCAATTATATATCTTATTCGCTTTTCTGCTCCGTTATCATCTGTTTTCTTAGAAGGTGATTTCTTTACTTCCACAATAAGCTCAATACTTTCAAGTGTCATAATATCGCACATGCTTTCTTTGAAAAGCTCATAATACGTGCCTGTTTCTTTTATGTTGTCAAGGACTAAACCAAGGTCAAAAGATGATACCCAAGAGTTCCGAATCGTTGTTTCTTTGTCAATCTCTTTGCGTAGTTGTGAAGGTGAAAAGGCAAAGATTGGTGTTCGGGCGAATGAATGAATTGCATAATATAGCTTGACTAACTCGTTGGGTAGTTGTTTAGGATCTGGGTAGATGGATGGCAAGGCCGTTAAACAAGAATTTTCTTGTGTTATCTTATGTCTTTTTTTTCGCCCACTTTTTGTTATAACATTAAATTGTTCTTTTGTGCGCGAAATATATTTGGTCGTCCGTCCTGACCTACTATAAGGTTTACCCGTTAGAATCTCTGAAATAAAACTTCCCTTTTTTTCTTCAGATACAGCACATTGAATTGTAACATCATAGTCTGCAGTCCAAAGTACATCATTAATAATTATTTCGAAAGTGATTCCGATACTAATAGGCATATTCTTGTATTGTATTAAGTGAGATATTGAAAAATCTGCTGTTTGTCGCGGAGTAAGTCCTTTCAATATCCACTCTTTTTTTTCTGGACCCCCGAATGATATGTCCCCGAGCAAATTAAACGCCTCAAGGAGATTTGATTTGCCGCTATTATTCGGACCTACGAGCACATTGAAATCCCCGAGGTTAATCTCGCAATTTATGAGGTTTTTATAACCGTCAACTCGTATTTGCTTAATTTTCATAATTACACCCAATATTTGACTGTATTAGCTGATTTTTGTGTATATTATCGTCAATATATCCCTAATTCAATACGAATATACACATAATTAGTTCGTATTCCACAATATTATTAATAAAATTGTGGAAATTATTCATTATTTTGCTCGGCGAGGACGTCAAGAAGCTTTCCAGCGGTTTTTGGCGTCAGCGGCAGGGCGTTTGTCGCCGGAGCGTCCTTTTTGCCGGTAGCCGCGTCGCGACTGCTGAGATTGCCGCCGGCAGCAGGCATGGCGATTATATCCAGGCATGCCTTGCGGGCGGTCTCGTGTTTATCCGATTCGGTCAGCTCGACAAGTTTCGTCGCGGCAAGCCGGGCGTGGCGGGCGATATACGCGGCGATTTGCCGATAGGAAGCGGCGATTCGCTTTTCCAGATGCTCGGCGAAAGTTTCATCGGCCAGCCATTTCGCATAGAGATGCCTGCCGACGTTGTGCTTGTCCAGCACGGCCTGCTCGTCAAGCTCTTCGGAGAATAAATCCTCGATTACATTAAGCTGTCTGGTGTTGAGCTGTTTTTTCTTTGCCATTGTTTACCCCTCCATATAGTGATATGTTGTGTTGGATTGTTTTCTTGGCCGTTCAGGTTCGGTGAATGTCGTTTATACAAAACTTTGCCGAACAATCAGGCTTTCATTATATCGCGGCATTTTTGCCGAGGATTTTAACGTGAAAGTTGTTTCAGGCCTTGCCCTGGAGTGCGAGAGTTCTTTTCTTTTTGCCTTTGCGCGGCAGCGATTTGATCATTTGAATGTATCTTTTGGATTTTCTAAGGCCTAACTGCTGGGCTTTTGCCTTGATGGAATTCTCGCTCCTGCCGAGCCGGTCGGCTATTTCTTTTGTCGAGGAATCGCCGTACATCTCTCTGAGCAGTTTAAGGTCTTCCGGTCGCCAGTATTGATATATATTGGTTTTCATGCCGAGGTCGTATGCTTTTTGCCGGACGGTAGTAAGAGGCCTGCCGAGGCGTTCGGCGATTTTCTTGGTATGTCCGCGAGGGTATAATCTTCTCAGCAGCCTTATATCTTCTTCCGTCCACGACCACGGCCCGTACAAACGTCTTTCCTTAGTAATCATAATAAAACCTCATGTTTTACTGTTTGCCCGCTAAGATTTTGCCGCAATGTTATTCCCGCTGTTTTTTCCGTACCACTGTGGTACAGGATTGTTGTTGAGTAAGATACCTTACTCCATATACGGTTTTTTACCATTTTTTCCGATTTTTGTCAAGATGTTTTTATAGTTTTTTTTCGTAAAATATATGCTGATTTCAGAAGGATTTATGAGGATTTTAGCTCTACAGCGGCAGAAATTTACTTGCCTTCATAGTAATACCACAGGTACCTATATTGATAATGCCGCCGTTTGGCTGCGGCTAAAAATTAGTTATTCGCATCGGCGGTTTCACCAGTCGTTTTCAGGGTATCTGCAATTCTATATGGGCCTGTTGGCAGGCGGGCGCTCGGTTATTCTTTTGGGAACCGGTGCGAGCAATATATAGGGAATCAATAAGCAGATGACTAAAATATTAAGAATATTCAAAGGAATTCCAAACCAGTCATTAAATTTCCAGAAGGTCTCTACTTCAATCACATGTAATTCGAACAAGAGTCGAGGGATTCTCCATATCAGGCTTAATATCACGTTCCCGGCCAGATATGCAATTAACAAAAACTTTGCCCGCAATCTTTTTCGTATAGCCGCCAGCACAATAAGAATGATGTACATTAAAGGAAACATCCACGAAATAGCTTCTCGCATTATATCCAACATTTTATCGAACATTCCGATTTCTCCTTTAACATTCTAAACGGTGTTTCTGCCGCTTTGGTTATTCTGCTTAAGAGCTACTATAAAATTCAAGCTATATAATTGCAGAACTATATTACAATTTCAATAACTTTCCCAAAAAAAAGTCACGTAAAGTCATATGAGACTGTAGGTAGAGAAATGTCTATGTGAGGGATTTTTGCTCTACTGCGGCGGGGATTTGCTTGCCTCACTTGTGCCGCCGTAAGCGCCCATATTGATTCTGCCGCCGTTCGGCTCCGGCTCATCGCCAACCAGCGTATTCGGAGCACCGGCATCGATGCAGGGGCTGGTAACATCGTCGATCACCCAATTGTCGCCGTTTGGATCGAATCGGCCCGCCTCGGAGTTGAGATGATAATCCCCGGCGAACCAGACGGCGTTCGGGTCGTCAGGTTCGAGAAGGACATTCGAGTCGCTTCGATCCGCCCAGAAGCCGGGATTTGCAAATTGCGGATCTTCGTTAATATTGCCGATCCCGTCGTAGTCACCCTGAATGTCACTATAGCTGACGGTGATTGTCGCATCGATGCTTCTCCAGATGGTATTTTCTTCTTCCCAGAAGATGCAGTTGAGGCATTCGAGTCCACCCGGCTCAACTATGTTTTCGTCGAAAGGTTCGTCGGGGTCGTACGGGAAGATACTTGAGATATCTGTGTCATTATTTTGGGTTTGGTTTGTGCCGTTGGACCTATTGGCGGCAACGTTTCTTATTTTATTTTTACTGAATGTGCAATTGGTTAGCATAAGATAGCCGGAATAGTTCTGGATTGCCGTACCTCTGATTGCCGAGTTGCCGGTGAATATGCAGTTTGAAATCTCCATGTCACTGTAATAGTTTTGCATGGCGCCGGCCTCGCATGACGAATTGCCGGTGAATTCGCATTTTTTTATAATTGTGCCGGTAGCTGTGTCGTTACATATACCGCCGCCGCAGTCAAACGCCGTGTTCGCGTTCAATACGCAGCCGGATATATCCGGGCTGCTTTCGCTGTTATACATTCCGCCGCCGTAATGTAAGGCAAGGTTGCCGCTGAAAACGCAGTCGTTAATGACGGGCGAAGAATATTGAGCGTTGAACATGCCGCCGCCCATATCGGCTGTATTTCTCTCGAATACGCAGCCTGTCACTACGGGGCTGCTGTCATAATTGTACATGCCGCCGGCGTGCTCTTCGGCATAGTTACCGACGAACGAGCAGTTTCTTACTGTCGGATTGCTCTGAAAATTATATATTCCCGCACCCGAAGCGGCGAAATTTTCCTCGAATACGCAGTTTCTTATGGTCGCTCTGCCAAAAACGTTGAGCAAACCGCTGCCGAGGCCGCCGTAATTGTAATCTTCTCTCAAAGTTACATTGTCGGTGAAGCGGCAGTTAAGCAAATTCGGCTCACCGGCTTCATTGTACAAACCGGCTCCTCCACGTGCGGCGTTAAACTCGAATGTGCAATTGGCGATTATCGGCCGGGCTTGACGGCAGAACAGACCTGCTCCGTGTTTTAGCCAGCTCCTGTTTTCCGCGTAGTCGTCCTTATCGTAGTTTGCAATCCCGGCGGTGATTGTGACGCCGTCGAGTACGGCGGTTTCGTTGGTGTCTTCGGCTACGACGACATTATAGGAATTGTCGTTTCGACTGATTTCATAGAAATCGCACGGGTCGTTAGCCGGCTTGTCGTTGCCTTTCTGATCGCCGGAAAGAATTGTTTCGTATAGCTCGATATCGCGGGTGTTCGGATCGTTCGCATCGGTACCCGCATATCCGCCGGAGATTGTGACACCTTCGATGAGAAAGAAGGCAGCTTCTCTACTATCACTATACGTATATGCTCCTCCCTGGTTGGGAGTGTATGTGCCGCCGGCGACGCGGATTTCGACTGGCTTGGCGATAGTTTCCGAATCGGCCAAGGCATCCTGCAAATAGATGTAGGCGTTTTTCCAGCTTGTGCCGTTGTTGGCCCCGGGGGCATCGTCATCGACGTAGATAATTTTTGCCGCTGCATTGCATATCAAAAGACAAGCTAAAACAACCAGGCTGGTTATTTGATTAATGGTTCGCATTAGTTCACTGTAACTTCGATAGAAAATGTTTTGGCAGGTTCGACGTCTGTTTCCCACGGTCTTCGATAGATAAGCTCAAGAGTTTCTTTCCCGATACTTATTGATTTGAAGTAGAAAATTTCCCAGCCGCCGGCGCCGACGGTCTCATCGTCCTGCTCGGATGGAAAGTATAGAGAATCGCCGAACTGCTCGAGGATGGAGTTCTTTTTTTCGACCGGTTCCCAGCTATATCCTGTTGTGGGATTGGATTCGAGCGTAACGGCAAGAAGCTGTCCCTGCTTAAGTGTGACCTGTGAGCCGTTGTCACTATCGTTAACGTTAACGACCTCTGGTATGTCGGAAAATGATTTGCTGGCCTCAGTAGTTCCGCCGTAGGCGCCCATATTGATTCTGATGCCGTTAGGGAACGGCTCGTCCCCGACCTGCGAATTCGGGTCACCGGCGTCGATACACGGACTTGTCACATCATCGGTTACCCATGTTTGCGTATCCGGATTCCATCTTCCCGTTTCCGATTTCAAATGATAATCGCCGTCTACCCAAAAATCATCGTACGTGTTCCACC
>JAFGBG010000229.1 GCA_016933295.1 Sedimentisphaerales bacterium
ACGTCAAAGCGGGCGACGGCGGCAACGGCTGTGTCAGCCTCCGGCGGGAAAAATACATTCCCAAAGGCGGACCCGACGGCGGCGACGGCGGAAAAGGCGGTGACGTCTATTTCCAGGCAGTCGAAAATATCGATACACTGACTGACTTCGCCGGCAAACACCACTGGCACGCCAAAAACGGCCAGCCCGGCTCAGGCAATAACAAGCACGGTGCAAACGGAGACGACCTTGTCATAAATGTTCCGCCCGGCACGCTCATATACGATACCGACCTTGACCTTATGCTCAAAGACCTCAACGAACTCGGGCTTAAGGTATGTGTTTGCCGCGGAGGCAAAGGCGGCAGAGGCAATAAGGCCTTCGCAACACCGACCAATCAGACGCCGCGATACGCCACACCCGGCAAGCCGGGCCAGGAAAGAAATATCAAGCTCGTACTGAAGCTTATCGCCGATGTTGGTTTGGTCGGTCTGCCGAACGCAGGCAAAAGCACGCTGATTTCACGCTGCACATCGGCAAGGCCGAAAATCGCCGACTATCCATTCACGACACTCGAGCCTGTACTCGGTATAGTTGAATTGAGCGGATACCGCCGATTCGTTGTAGCCGATATTCCAGGCCTGATCGAAGGTGCCCACGAAGGCGCCGGCCTCGGCCACGATTTTCTTAAACACATAGAAAGAACCGCGATTATAGCCCATATTCTGGATGTAATGCCGATAGACGGCTCCGAGCCGGCGGAAAATTACTTCGCCATTCGCGGCGAACTGGAGCAATACAGCAAAATACTTTCCCAAAAGCCGGAAATTATCGTCGCCAACAAAATCGACCTCAATCCTGATGAAATTCTAAAAGAGCTTCAGGATAAGCTCCGAAAGCCGATCCACCCAATCTCGGCGGTTACCGGCTCCGGCGTAAAAGAGCTGACCGAACTGCTCTGGCAAAAAATCAAAGAAACGAAAAGCTGAATCTCCTGTCGAAGGATTGGCTTCGTTTTTTTCGTCAAAAACCACCAAATCTCGCCTATTCATTTGTCAAAAAAGAGTTTAGGTTAAATTGCCCATTTTAAAATTGGGTTCGTTTTGCATTTTTTTCTTCTGTCTTCTGTTTCCTGTGTTCTGTATTCTGCCGTTAGGATTGGGTTCGTTTTCCATTTTTTTTGGCCACAGAGCACACAGAGGTGTTTAGAAGGCACAAAGGTGCATAGTCGCATAAGTGCATAAGAACAGAGCCACATAGGCACTGAGTTGCATAGTTACTTTGTGCCTTTGCCACTTTGGCTCTTTGTGCCCCCATATTGCTTTTTGCTAAATTTTGCATGATTTTAACGCTTTTTTGCTCATTTTGTTTTAAAAATTGAGGCTTTTTGGCATTCGAATTTGTTTCGAGTTTCGAACTTAGTGCTTCGGATATGTTTCAAATTCCCTATCCCCTACCCCCTGCGAACCATCCTTAGTTCGTTTACCATTCTACAAGCATCCGGCGAAAATGCAAGTAAAAAAACCTCTCCGGCAAAGAAACTGCCGCTTCATAGGGTCGGTTTATCCATAATGGCGATATGGAGTCTTACGCATCCCCTCCTGAGCCGCCTGGTCACGATGCACATGACAGTAAGACTCATGGTTATAGATACTCAGGAGACAATTGCATTTCGGAAACGCGCATCTCCTGCCGTCGGCTGAAGTCTTTAGTGTTTTTGCCATCGTTACTCCTTTTAGAAAAATCAAGAAAAAGAAAAGCTGCAAAGGTTAGGTGTCCGTAGTCTGGGGCCTAAAGATATCTAATCTTCATGTAGTTAATCATTTATACCATATTATTGGGCTTTGTCAAGCATTCTTTTATTATTTCACGTCATTTCCGGCGGAATCCAGTGATATACGCCTTATTGAATAGGGGATAGGGTGTGGCGTTTAGGGTATTTTAAATTTTTCTAAACGGTGCCCGCTACAAACTGAATGCAAAAAAACGGCTTGCAGCTTCGATCAGACCAGATATAATCTATGGAAATAACTTTGAGCGAGCAGCACAATGTATCTTTAGCCGTAACTCGAATTAAGATACCTAAGGCATAAATATATGGAATGCGACCGACGAAATGTGCCTTTGCGATGATTTCCCGATTTTCGAGCCGTACGTAAAGGCTGTCCGGTGTGATATATATTTTAGGCTCACCGACGGGAACGGAGTATGTAGGCTGTCGATTCGTATAAATCGGAGTGGATTGAAGTTCTGGGGAAAAAGAGAGAATGATGAACTTGATTGAGAATAGCAATTTCGGTATGGGCACCGAGGAATTCGGAGCCGATATCCCAATTACAACGCAAGAGAACTTCGTCAGAGACGCGTACATGGCCGTGGATGAAGCGACTGCATGCGGACTGGATCGGCTGCGCAGTGAAGATGGCATCATTCCAACCTGTACATTGGGCTGTTGTCACTGTTGCCGGTTTCATATCCTTACGAACATTGCTGAGGCCCACATCCTGGCGCAATATGTCAAGCGGGAATTGTCGGTAGAGCAGATAAACGACCTTCGGATGCGAACGCATCAATGGCATGAATGGGACAATTCCAGGCCGGGCAGATATCCGTCGGCCGACATCGATGAGCAGATAGATATTTCCAACTACGACCATTGCTGCCCTCTGCTGGTAAATGGTGCATGCATCGCCTATCCCGCCAGACCTCTCGTGTGTCGAACGCATTTTGTCTGTTCGAATCCCCTACTCTGCTTCGCAGCCAACGATCCGAAATCAACAGAAGACGCTCCGGCGGTACTGGCGTCTATTGTGACGGCGGCAAGTCCGTTTTCAATGGCAATAAGGGATCATATCGAGAACGCAGGCCTGGATTTCTCTCGGTCGCTAATGCTTCTTCCGCATTGGCTGGCGATTGAAATGGGTTGGGATTTCGCCATATCACCCTGATTTCTCGCAGATATTCGGCAGGGGAATTGAAGGTGTATGGCTGCCCCATAGGGACATAAGACGTGGGATAAAACGATAGATGATGGACGATGGAAGATAAAGGACATCGGCTGGAATTAAGTATGGTGCCCCGGAATTCCGCATAGATAATATTGGCGGTAAAAACATATAATAACATGTTATGTGCAAGGAGTATGAATATGGATGAGCAATCTATTGGATACTGCCCGCACTGCGGTAATCACGCACCGCAGACGCTACACGGTACATGCACACACCTACACAACAAGGATGGTTCACACAACTTCTTCCTCACTCAGTGTCAAACATGTTTCGAAGGTTTGATGTACCGTCAGATCGATCCGACAAACTGCGGACCTCAGACTTCGCATGGACGATTTGATTTGTCGCAATACGAACTCGTGTGGCCCGCTCAGGGAACTCTCCATTCGAGCGTTCCCGAATCCGTTCGGAAGGTTTATGCGGAAGCAGCAGCGATCAAATCGCGTGCGCCTAACGCATTCGCAAATCAGATCCGGCGATCACTCGAAGCGGTTTGCAAGGATCGCGGTGCAACCAACCGTGTGCTCGCACAGAACCTTGCTGAGTTGGCACAGCGAGGGGAGATACCCCAGACACTTGCTGAAATGACAGATGTTCTACGCCAACTCGGTAATGTTGGTTCGCATGCTGGAGATGAAACAATTGCACCAGAGTACGTGGAAGTGATTGACGACTTCTTTCGTGCCATAATTGAGTATGTATATATCGCTCCACACAAAGTCAATGAATTCAATGCTCGACTGGCATATGCGCGACAAACCGGGAACCAACCCACAACATAACAAAGCTTTTACAGCGGAGCGCAAAAAACCACGCCCGCTGAAAAGCAACGTTAGGAAAAGGAAACATTGGGACGTTGGGGCTGTTGAAAAAGCAGGCCTTAAATTGTAAATAAAAAAAGCATAAGAAATAAATAACTCAAACTGACCGATTAGAGGAATTTTGAAGGTAATGATTATCAAACAAAAACAGCTTCTTTTGCCGATAAGTGTTGTGGAAAC
>JAFGBG010000230.1 GCA_016933295.1 Sedimentisphaerales bacterium
CGGCTACGCCGTTCAGGTCTCGCGTGAGAATTTCCGGTGGGCGGCCGCCGCTTCCTCTGAATTCGCTTCCGTTACCGGCTCGGCGGCTCAGATGATGATGACATACGACCCGTTTATGCCGGATCCGGACGAAGAAAACGCGCCTATGGTGACATATAATAAAGAGGCGTTTAATAAGAATAACGAAGTGCTTTTCCAGATCGTAAGGGAGATTCCCAACGAGCGCTGTTATTACTGCCATTCGGATTTATATCACAAGACGGACGAAAAGACCGAAAAGTGGACGCAGGACGAAGATATTCACCTGACGGCGGGACTTAAATGCGTGGATTGTCACCGTAACGGCGTCGAGCATAATATCATAAGGGGATACGACAACGAGGCGGATATTTCGGATAACCCCTTGGCCGCTGTAAGCACCTGTGAAGGTTGTCACCTGCCGCAGGACCAGCAGGACCCTGTTGCAGGTCGTCTCGGTGCGCCAGTTCCGACACATCCCGGCATACCGTCGATTCATTTCGAGAAGTTGACATGTACCGCCTGTCATAGCGGCCCTTGGCCTGATAAACAGGCCGTTCCGACCAAAACGTCACGCACCCATCGTTTGGGCACACCCAATGTGAACAAGGCGAAGGAAGGATTGCCTCATATACTTTCGCCTGTTTTTGCCAGCCAGGGTAAGGCCGGCGCCGGGTACGAGCGCGGGCTTATGGCTACGGATAGCGGCAAAATAGCGCCCTATAAGCTTTTATGGCCGTCCTACTGGGGGATTTTGGAGCAGGGGAAAGTCAAGCCAATTAAGCTGAGTGTTGTTGAAAAAGTTATCGGAGAAGTTTTTGCCGATATCAAGTTGGCTCCAACGGGCGATTGGCCCCAGATAACAAAGGAAATGATTGCCAGGGCGATAAAAGCCCTTGGTACTTCTGGTGCCGGTCAGGCGGTTTATGTCGGCGGGGGTAAGCTATACAGCCTCGATGATTCGGGAGAGCTTCTCGAAGAGGATGACCACCCTGCGGCGAAGCCTTATTTGTGGCCCCTTGGTCATAATGTCAGGCCGGCAGCCCAGGCGCTTGGTGTCCGTTACTGCACGGATTGCCATGCCACCGATGCACCGTTTTTCTTCGGCGATGTAAAAATAGATTCCCCTGTTGTTGAAGAGAGGGATTCTTTCGTGCGAATGGTCGAGTTTCAGGACGTCGGGCCGTTCTACGCGTGGGCTTTTGCCGCTTCGTTCGTATTTCGTCCCTGGTTGAAAATTATTGCACTCGCTTCGAGTGCAATTTTGGCCGGCGTTTTGTTGTTGTACGCATTGAGAGCTTTGGCCTGTATTGTGAAATTATTTACAGGTAATAATCAGTAGCTCGTAGCGATGAAAATGTGTGGATAAAATGTATCGTTGGATTTCGATAATATCGTTTCTTTTTATATTCGGCGGGATTGGCCTGAGCTGTTTGCTCTGGCCCTGCAAAGAGTGCCGGCGAAATCCCTTGAAAATGCTCGTCAGGCTTTTCACTTTGATTTTTATAGAACAAAAGCTCAGCCCGGCGGAAGCTTTGAGAAAGCTCGTATATCTGCTGGCACTGCTTTGTTTTGTGATACTGGCAATTACCGGTTTTTATCCGACACTTGTTTTGGGCGAACACATTTCCGGTTATTTGCTGATGATTCACGCCACCTTCGCGCCTATTCTCGCTGTTTGTCTGGCGATTCTTGCCGTGATGTGGGCGGCTAATTGCCGTTTTGCGGCGAACGATTGGCCGTGGCTGCGGCGAATTATCCAGCGTGTTACCCTGGCAAAAAATGTCGATAATGAAGGGACGAAATCTCAAATCTGCATTGGGCAGAGAATTAGTTTCTGGCTGATAATCTTTCTGGCTTTGCCGTTAATCTTGTCAATAGTCATGAGCATGTTTCCTTATTTCGGGACATACTGGCAGAAACTTCTTTTGAGTATACATCGTTACACAGCTTTGGTTTTCGTCCTGGTCGTAATTGTTCATACTTATCTGCTTATACGAACTCAGATAGAATAACAATGATCCGATTGTGAAAAGTCTTTCGAATATTTTGTGCCGGTTAGATTTGAGTTTTTCTTAATTTTGCTGTTTGTTATTAAATGCGGCATCAGGTTCAAATTTTTTGAATATCATGTGCAAGAGATAGGTATATGTAAATCACTCATAAAAAGGATTTTTTGAAAGGCCGGTAAAATGGAAAAAATTGTTGCTCTTTTATGTGTTTTTGGCCTGGGTATGTGCTTTTCGCTTCTTGGTTCGATCAGTGTCAAGCTGATGCCCCGGCTGAAAATCGACCAGGGTAAGTTCGGCTCGCTTATTTCGGCATTTATGTTTACATGTCTGATTGCTTCGCTGATTACCGGCGTCGTGGTGGATAAAATCGGCTATAAACCGGTGGCTATTTTCGGATTTTTAGCTACGGCGGTCTGTATCTTCATGCTCGCCCGGGGAAAAACATACGGGATGGCCCTTATACCATGCTTATTGCTCGGTTTTGGTGCCATGGCTCTGAATACCGCGGGCAATACGCTTATCCCTGAAGTACTGTTCGGCGGCAAAAATGCGGCGGCGGCGAGTAATCTGGGTAATGTTTTCTTCGGACTTGGCCTTTTCGTCACACCGTTGATTGTAAGTTTTCTGTTTAGAAAGACAACTTATGAAAACGCGGTCTCCGTTCTGGCGATAATTGTGGCTGCTCCTGTTGTCCTTGCAATAATAGCAAAATATCCTTCCGTAGCGGCGGGTTTTGCGTTTTCTGATGCGTTCGCGCTTTTGAAAGAACCGGTTGTGCTGGTGGCCGCTCTGGCGCTATTTTGTTATATCTCTCTTGAGTCCTCTTTCTGTAACTGGCTGCCGCCGTATAGCAAGGAGATCATAAGCAGGGATCTGTCGAATCTGGATGGAGCGGTTGTGGATGCCACGTCCCAGCAGATGCTCTCGGCTTTTGCAATAGCTATGATGGCCGGTCGATTAATCTCAAGTCAAGTTGCCAATATTACCGCATACGGCGCATGGTATATTGCAGGTGCCGCCCTTATCGCGGGACTAATCATTTTAGCTATGGGAAAAAGCGGTGCAATCTGGACGAGTGCACTTGCCGCATGTGCGGGCTTTTTCTTCGCCCCGTGCTTTCCGACGATTGTCGGCGTTACCAAAGACAAGCACCCTGACAACTTTGGGAGCGTGTTTGGGATTATTTTTGCCGTTGGTCTGCTGGGCGCCGTGATTATTCCAAAAACTATCGGTAACCTGGCAAAAGGTTCGTCCATACAGAAGAGCCTGAAGCTGCTTATTCCGATTTGCGCGGGTCTGATTGTACTGGCTATTATTCTCGGTAAGCTGAAATAAGACAATAAGTTCATATTCTTGAGGAAAGTTGAATTTCTTTCACAAGGACTCGTCAAATGGCAGGGATCTGACGGAGTCGGGTCTCTGCCTTTGGTTTGCGAGTTTTCCGGGCATTTCCCTGATGCAGTTAAGTATCGCGGAGGAAGTCTGTTACGTTAGTTTTTATGCCGTGTATGCGTTCTGTATTAAAATAAAATATACCATTGTGCGGCTTGACAACGTCATACAAATAGAATAACATAAGCGGTCCGATTCTGCCGGATGTCCGGCGGATTCTGATACATAGCTGCTGGATTTTTGAATAGTCTGAATTTAAGGTTAGTATAGAAATGACGAAAAAAAATATCTGCTTGTTCGTAAAAGTAATTTCGTGTTTTTTATTGGTTTTCTGTTTGTTATCCGTGCCTTCCTGTAAAAAATCTCCTTCGGAGCCTCCTGTAGGGGATTCTTCCGGCACAGAAACAGGCGACAATACGCCGCAGACACCGGACCAAACCACGGCACAAGTACCTGATGAAATCGAAGAGGCCGACGACACACAAGAGGTTGCCGCAGAAACAGATGAAACCACCTGGGTACCGATAGATATAAAGTTGCCCAAGCCTGTGTTTATCGGCACGCCGCAGGATACGAAGGTTCCTAATCTCGAAAAGCCTCTGGGTAAGGAGCGTCCGCCGTTTTTGGCCCCCGAGGGGACGAAAAACGTCGCTTTAGGCAAGCCGGTTTCCAGCAGTGACGAAGAGCCTATCATCGGCGAGCTTGTTTATATCACCGACGGTGACAAAGAGGCCGCCGACGGCAGTTATGTCGAGCTGGGGCCGCTTCAACAGTACGTGACAATCGATCTTGAGGGAATGTATAGTATTTACGCGATCGTGGTGTGGCATCACCATATGCAGGCCCAGGTTTATTTCGATGTTGTAGTCCAGGTTGCCGACGATGCTGATTTTGTTACGAATGTAAGAACGATATTCAACAATGATATCGATAATTCGGCGGGTTTCGGTGTCGGCAAAGATATGCACTACACCGAGACCAACGAAGGCAAACTCATCGATGCCAAAGGCGTCAAAGCCCGTTATGTCCGACTTTACAGCAACGGCAATACCAGCGACGATTTGAATCGTTATACCGAGGTCGAAGTTTACGGCAAGCCCGTGGAATGAGATGACAAAAAAAAATTGCGTTCTCATTTTAGCCGCAGCGATAGTTTTCGCCGCGGCAATTATTGCGCTTGTGTTACGCCTGCCGCAGATTGCACGACGTCCCATGCACGGAGATGAGGCCATTCACGCCGTCAAATTCGGAGAGCTGCTCGAACAGGGTGTTTATATCTACGACCCGAATGAATACCATGGCCCGACACTTAATTACCTGACTTTAATCCCCGCATGGTTGAGCTCGGCTGAGAAATTGACGGACGTTGATGAATTTACTCTGCGTGTTGTTCCTGTGGTTTGTGGAATAATTCTGGTATTGCTGGTTCTGCTGATTGCCGACGGTTTGGGGCCGGCGGCGGTGGTTTGCGCAGCTTTACTGACCGCTATCTCACCCGCGATGGTTTTTTACAGCCGTTATTATATTCAGGAAATGCTGCTTGTATGTTTTACTTTCGGAGCGATTGTATCCGGTTATCGCTATGCCCGCGGCAGAAATATCTTATGGGCGTTGGCGGCTGGAATATTTGCCGGCCTCATGCACGCCACCAAAGAGACATGTATTATCGCTTTCGGCTCCATGATTTTGGCCCTTATGGCGGTGTTGTTAATGCAACACTGCCGGCGCGAAGTTTCGAATACCCGTAAGCCGTTAAAACTTTCTCATATTTTTGCCGGGTTGGGGGCTGCTTTGTTTGTCTCTGCATTGTTTTACTCGTCGTTTCTTACCAATCCGCGGGGGATACTGGATTCGTTTACAACTTATACGACTTATTTCAATCGCGCGGGAAACAACGACCTTCACATCCATCCATGGCATTACTATCTCAGAATGCTTATCTACTACAGGTACGGCGGCGGGCCGGTCTGGACGGAAGTTCTTATTGTCGGGCTGGCTATGGTAGGTTTTGCCGCGGCGGTTGTGAAGAAAGGGACAGCTTTTGCCAATGCCGGTCTGCTGAGATTCGTGGCATTTTACACACTGATTATGACGGTTGTTTACTCGGTCGTGCCGTATAAAACTCCGTGGTGTATGTTGAGCTTTTTACAGGGGATGATTTTGCTGGCCGGCCTCGGGGCGGTTGTATTGATAAGATTGATGCCGATTCTGCCGGCCCGCATTGTTGTTATTTTACTTTTATTTGCCGCAACCGTTCATTTGACCTGGCTGTCATATCTCAATAATTACAAATATTATGCCGACAGCAGAAATCCTTATGTCTATGCGCACCCGACGACGGATGTTTTTACCGTAGTTGAGAAAATCGGATATTATGCCGCAGCGCACCCGGAGGGCCGTCGAATGGATATCGAAGTAATATGTCCGGGGCACGATTACTGGCCGCTGCCATGGTACCTGCGTTCGTTTTCTCGTGTGCATTATAGAGATAGAGTTAGCAGAAACGAGCTGCCGGCACCGTTGATTATCGCTTCGGACGCGGTTGAAAACGACTTGAGAGAAAGATTTTATGATGAATCGATACCGTTCGAGCATCGCCATTTGTATATGTATTTATTCGAAGAGCCGCCCTACTATGTTTGGCTGCGTCCGAGAGTCAAGCTGCTCGGTTTTGTTCGAGAGGATCTTTGGGAGGCCGCCGGTCGGGGGCCGGACCCGAATGATTTGATAAAAAACGCCCCTAAGAAATGACCGAACCTGAAATACAATCAGAATATCTCGACGGAAAGCCGCCCGCCGTACCGGGAATGAAACGTTTCTCGCACGAGGCAATGGCGACTACGTTCGAGATTATTGTAGCAGGCTACGACGAAACATTTGCCCGGCAGGCGGCGGCAGTTGCGTTCGAAGAGGTAAATCGTCTCGAAGCCGAACTTAGCCGATTTATCGAGAACAGTGACGTCGCGCGGATAAATAATCTACCCGCCAATCGGCCTTTAATTTTGGGACTGGATACTTTCGAATGCTTAAAGCAAAGCTGTCGAATTTACGCCGAGACCGATGGTGCTTTCGATGTCACTATAGGGCCCCTGCTGAGCTGCTGGCGCAATATTGACGGCAGTCCGCGCGAGCCTTCGGAGGATGAACTGGATAATTCTCGCCGGTGTACGGGGTCCAATCTTCTGCGGCTGAACGAAGACGAGCATACTATCGAGCTTCTGGCCGACGGCGTTCAAGTTGACCTCGGTGGTATAGGCAAAGGTTATGCCGTAGATAAAATGGCGGAATTATTGCGGCAATGGAGTATTGAGACAGTGCTGATTTCCGGCGGTTATAGTTCCGTGCTGGCACTTCACGGGCCGCCTGATACGAAGGGTTGGCCTCTGACGTTGAGCAATCCGCAGAATCGTAAGGAGATTTTAGCGCGTCCCAATCTCGCAAACCGGGCACTGGGCAGCTCCGGCATAAAAAAAGGCCGGCATATTATAAATCCGCGTACAATGGAACCGGTCAGGGATAAATATGCCGCATGGTCGTCGGCGCCGGATGCCGCAACGGCGGACGCCCTTTCTACGGCTTTTATGATTATGAGCACCGAGGAAATTAAACGGTATTGCTCGCGTCATTCGCAGGTGATGGCAATGATAATGCCGGCTGAATCCGTCCGGGACGAGCAAGGGCAAAAAATTATGCACTTTGGTACATGGAAGGCTGATGAGCTTCTCATATAGGATAATTTCGTTGCCGGACTTTTATTTATCGGCCATAGTACGTTTGATAGTTGTCAGCTCGGAAAGAACGCGGCGTGAGCTGCGGGTTGGTGACAACCTGCTGTCGCGATCGCATGTCCAGTCGATTGGGAATTCTTTTATACGGTAACCTTCCTTTTGGGCCAGTATGATGATTTCAATATCGAACATGAAACCATCGGTAATACACTGGCCGTACAAATGCCGCGCTACCTCGCCTTTGTATATTTTGAAACCGCATTGCGTATCCGTCAGCTCGGGGGGAATTTTCAAATCGTGTATCACGAACCAGTGAAATATTTTGGAACAAATTCGGCGATACAGACTCTGGGCTTTTTCAATGCGGCAACCCGGCATTTTTCTCGAGCCGTGAGCAATGTCACATGAGTTACTTTTCAGCAGTTCCAGCCCTCGTAAGGTGTCATCGTACGGCACACAAAGACCGCTGTCCACGAACATAACATATTCGCCTTTTGTCTGCTCGATGCCCTTGCGAACTGCGTAACCTTTGCCGCGATGCTGCTCGTATCGAATAACTTTTACGTGGTGTGAAACTTTAACATTTTCCGCCGTCTCGGCGGTTTTATCTTTGCTGCCGTCATCGACGACTATAATCTCCCCGACCAGCTTATGAGTGGCCAAGAAATCCGCCGCCGCTTTAATATCGCCGGCTATTTTTCGGCTTTCATCATAGGCCGGTATAACAATCGATAAATCCATTAGCGATTATATCCAGTATTTCGGCACGAATATGATATGCCGTTGCTAAACTTTGAGAATATCTTTGTCACTGTCAGTTTTGAAAATACGTTTCGGGGTGACAAATTTCATTTTTGTCAGCAGGTCTGACGAGTGTTTCTTGAATGCCGCCTGCATACTGCTTTTGTTTCTCAGTGCGGCACTCGCCTTCTCGAATATATTCTGCTCGAGCGGACAGGACAAATCCGCATCTCTGACGATTCTCAGGAAACGTTTCTTGTGGCCTTTGGTAAAGTCTTTTCCCTGCCTGAGCACGAAATAAATCTCGTACAACGCGATAAGATAAACCACGGCCAGTTCCACGGCCAAACGATAGAACCTGATGTAATCGACGTTCTTTATATATTCCTGATACATTTTGGAATTTTCTTTGTCTTTACGGTATTCTTTGTCCGCTTTCTTGTAAGGCCCGACCTGCTGGCAGACTTTCAATACGAGCAAAAGATTATCGACGGAATTCTCGATGTCGTCTTCGGACGGCGATGCACTATAGGTTTCCACGAATCCCCGCTGAAGGAAATAACGGAACCAGTCTTCGGCATTCTTAAAAGTCATCCCCCTTACACAATCCGCCCACTTGTTAAAATCCTGCTCGAAGAAATCGTATTTCGAGCCTGTTTTTTCTTCCAGGCGATATACTTCCGAATAAAGAAAATAATCCTGAAACACTTCGCACTCGCGATGTTTTTTTCGATTTTCGCCGCTGCGATAGTAAGGTCCGGCGACGTTGTTGACGACGGGATGAATAATCTGGTCGGCGGCGATATGTGTCAGATGCCCGGCTATGTAGGCGAGTTTTCTGTGGTCGTTGACATCGAGCATAACTTTGCCGTTGTTTCTGACAACATCGCGGAAAATTATTTCGACGAGCTTCAGCGGAAGCTCGTTTGGTTTATATGAATGCAGATGATACGACCATGGTGTTACTCCCTTGGCCTGAACGAAACCTTCTTTTATCATATCCTTCACGGAACTGGACATTTTAGAGTAGTAATAAAGATCCGGCCCCACGCTTCCGAGGTTTACGTAAGCCCGGCAGTTTTTTTCTTCGGCCGAATCATCGAGAAGATTGGCGAATTCCGTATATTCGTCAATACCTTTGTTTTTGAGCGTTTTTAGCGCCTTATGGGCGATAAGCATGTGTGTAATATTTGCCGGCATAAAAATCCCTTTCTCAGATTCTGTTCTTTCTCCGTAGGAACAATCCCATGTGTTTGCCAGTGGCGGCCACGCGGGGCGGCTCTACGAAGGATAAATCCTTTTTCTTGATAAGAACACAATTTGCGATTATAATCAACTCAAAATTTTGCCGAATGCGCTCGTAGCTCAGTAGGACAGAGCACCGGTTTCCTAAACCGGGGGTCGCAGGTTCGAGTCCTGCCGGGCGTAATGAAAAACGTTGTTTCTGTAGATGTTTATGATGTCAATACAAAAACTCTAATGTTCAGTAGTAACTTATGCTAAAGAAAATAGAGAGTGGATTTACGTTGATTGAGTTGCTTGTCGTGATAGCGATTATTTCTTTGCTTATGGGTATACTAATGCCAGCCCTGAGTAGAGTAAGGGATCTGGGCAAGCGAGTTAGCTGCATGAACAATATGCGCCAGGTCGGCATTGCTTTTCAGATGTATGTCAATGAGAATGAGAAGCTTCCGCCCAAGCGCCATCCTGCGAGCGATTTTAACCATCCGGACGCGGCGCCGAACGTGTTGAATCTGCTTGTCCCTTTTATCAAGTCGAGTAATCAGGCTATGTCGCCCAAGGTATATAATTGTCCGTCGCTGAAACCACACCCGGGTGCCGCCTATGCACCTACGGAATACAGTAGCACCAGCTTTTCAGCCAATACGGTTCCTTTAGGCAGGAAGTTCATTGACATACCGAGACCGGCGGCGATCATTATCTTGCAGGAAGCCTGGTCGCTTTCCAACCAGCTCTGGAACCAACCCGAGCCTGTTGACCGCTCGGAGGCCGCGCTCGATGGACGAAGAAAAACCACTTATCATGAATGGCATATGTATGCGAATAGATTACGCCATTCTAGTTATATTTCGATAGAGGAACGCGAACATCTCTCCAACGTGCACGATGAGGGCGGCAATTTGATTTTGGCAGACGGTCACGCCGAGTATAGAAAATACGAAAAATTGCGGAGTGGTGATTTCGGTCTGCTGCCAGATGAGGCTTATGAACCCACGTGGGAGCAGTCAGATAAAATCTGGGATCCGGCATTTTAGGAAAAAACATTTCTATTTGTTGTTTTCTGTATATCTCAGCTCTTGCTAAAACTTTAGGCTTTATTTTAAAGTTTGACGGAGCAAATCTTTGTGTGGCCAAAACACTTATTAATTGCTTCGTGAATCCTATCAATAAGCGATATTCGTACAACCGCTATACAATCAAAAAAGCCAAAGAAAATAACATCTTTTTTAAGGGACTTGAAAACATAACGATTTTCAGGTGATATTATCTCTCCAAAATGCCTCCACAGGCTATGATTTTACCTGTATCGATTACAATAAATGTCATTTTTTACTGAATTAACTTTCGTTAACCGGTGCAGAGAAAACAGATATGAGATAGGAGAAATAAATATCAAATTATCGAAGGAAGACGAACGACTCGTCAAATCCCTCGATGCAGAAATAAAAGAGAACTTATTACGTGAAATCCCCTGGACAGTATTTACATCGAGATAAAGGCTTCCGAATCAACGGAGAGTAAAGACAGTGATTTCAGGTCTTACATTCAAGCGTGCTCTGCCAACCCGGCCGAGGCCCCGGTTTACATACAGTTTCTTACCATTAACCTCATACATGCCTGTGTGGTAACGTCTGTTTCGGATTCTCCATGGGGGGCGTATAGGCCTGGTTTTCCTTCCATGCGTGTGACCACTGACTATAGCATGAGCCGTGAATTCATCCAAGTGTTCGATTCCGCGTGGATTATGTATCAACGCGATTGTTACCTGATCGGCAGGTACGTTGGCAAATGCCTTATGCGGCTGGAAATCGCCGGTTCTAATATCACCTAATCCTACGAACCAAAGTGGATGACCGTTAATGTTCAATACAGTCGATTCATTCCGTAAAACAGTGATTCCCTTTGCTTCCATTCCCTGTATTAGCTGGTGAAGCAAATGCTCTCGCCTGTTATCCGAGAAGCTGCGAATACCGTAATCATGATTACCCAGGCAGGCATAGGTGCCGAATCTGCTTTCAATATCACCGAGAAGAGCGACAACCTTCTCTCTATAAGTTCCTCGAAAATCGTACGTAATGTAATCTCCCGTCAGCACTACCAAGTCAACATCGAGAAGATTAATCCGCTCGATACAACGACGTAAATAGTCGGTACTAACGGTTATGCTGTGATGAAGGTCGCTGATATGGGCTATACGCGTCCCATGTAGTTTATTGTGAGGGCTGTGCAAATGCAAATCGATATTAACGATTTCAATCCACTCAGGCCCTGTTCCCTGAGAATCCACCGCCCATCTGGTGCAGAAGCCCAGCGTGCCCAGAATCGACCCTTTCAAATAGTGGTCCTTTTTTTCTGATTCGACGTCATCGGATGTTCGTTTCATATTCTCTCATATAACACAAAATAATGTCGTTCGTTAAATAATTTCTACTATACGATTTAAATAAGTGAAATGTTCGTAAAATCCTATCGTAGACAATCGAAACGTTCGGGAACTTGTTTTGAATGTTTAATATTCTGCCGGAATTCTAAGGACGTAGATGAAGTTGTCCGACGAGGCCGCATGCATAGCCTGGAGCGGTAACGCCACGGATTTTAATTCGAGGTTATTTATATTACTCAAACTGACCGATTAGAGGAATTTTGAAGGTAATGATTATCAAACAAAAACAGCTTCTTTTGCCGATAAGTGTTGTGGAAA
>JAFGBG010000231.1 GCA_016933295.1 Sedimentisphaerales bacterium
CTTTCCAACGGATTAAAGTGGCATAGCGATGTCCCGCCACCTGTGACCATTGATGGCCCGTGGACGGTCCAGTTCGAGAAAAATCGTGGAGCGCCCGATTCGATACAATTGCCTAAGCTAATATCGCTGCACCGTCATACCGACCCGGGGATACGTTATTTTTCGGGCCGGGCAGCCTATCAAAATCAGTTTTCACTGTCACGGGACCGGCTTTCCGAAGGCAGACGCGTTATTCTCGATCTTGGGCGTGTTGAGGTGCTGGCGGAAATTAGCGTCAATGGAAAGAATCTGGGAACTGTATGGAAGGAACCATATCGGCTTGACATAACCGAAGCGGTTGTCCCCGGGGACAACCGGTTGGAAATAACGGTGACCACTCTATGGCCTAATCGCATTATTGGTGATGAACAATTGCCCGCGGAGAATGAATACGAACGCGGAAACAGCCGGGGCATCAAAGCGGTGCCGGACTGGTATGCTCAGGGATTGCCAAAGCCGGACGGTGGCCGTATTACCTTTACGACCTGGAAATTTTATGAAAAAGACGAACCTCTTCTTGCATCAGGATTATTGGGGCCTGTTAAGATTTACAATCCGATGATCGTGAAGCTATCGAAATAACTACAAGCAGCCCAATAAGGGTAAATCCCGTAAGAACTCTTTTATTCAACCAGCTAAATCTTTTTGTACTGTTCGGAGTTTTAACCATTTTATTTATTTTACTCGGCGGGATATCCCAATCTGCCCCATACTGCTCTTTGGAGCCTCTGTAGATCGTAAATTCCCTCCTCGGTCTGCGGTTCGTAATCCTCCTCTAACATTTCCATCGATAGATTATTGTTAGCGGGAACTATCATGCGAGGCAGACCTGATATAGTCTCACGTCCTTTCCATTTCCAGTACTCCGCGTGACCATCCGCCATAGAGAGCGTAACACCTTCGGCATGATGAATTGGAGGTGGTGTAGCCTTATGCCACTTGGGATAAAGATAATGGACACTTAAATCACTCACTGGAGTACAACCTCGATCCAAAAAGACTGCACGTTGAGCAGCACCAGGATTTATGATATCCGTCAGTCGGGTCAGTAGCAGTATAGTATTGCCTTTGCGTATGCTTTGGAGCGTCAAGTCTTTGTTCAGTACACCGGGTACATACGTTCCTTCTATAGGAACACCATTCGCAGCAGGGAAGATTGCATATGTTGCGGCATGACCACCAGAGCCACGGGGGCAGCGATAAAAGTCGATATCCTGTATATAAGGCCACAGCGCCCCTTTATCATAGGGACCCTCTATTATGGCCGAACGACTCTCAGGAAAGAGAAAGGCCCGGCCCAACCATCCCCTTAATTCTCTCTTACCTGAATGTACCCCACTGAAGGCACTGCCTGAGACGAGATTACCGTCATGATCGTCTGCATAGGCAATCCACGCCGTAGTTAGCTGCCGCAGATTGCTCAGGCAGACTGCTCTCTGGCCCTGCTCACGGGCGTTTTGAAGAACAGGCACGAGAATCGCCAAAAGCAGCGCAATAATTGCTATTACAACCAGAAGCTCTATAAGGGTAAAACCTGTTCTATCAGATTGGATTATTTCTACAGGTACGGCCGGGGATTTCACGCATGAATGATTGAGAATCCTTTTCTGGCACCGGCCAAATATCCTTTCCCTATACATGGGAAACCTGCCTCTATAAAATATATATCAGTTTGACCGACTTAGTTACTTCCGCTTTATGCAATATCCCTGTCTGTAATATAAGGCGTTTGCCGAGCCGCAAATCTTGATTGCTTTTTTGAGAGTTTGTAAAATGTTTTGCAAGAAAAAAGCAAACTGTTGCAAATCAGAGAGAAACGTACTCACTTAACCAAATGATATTATGATACAATCTGCATGAAAAAATAAGAAAATTATATTAGAGATACCCTGTACATTATTTATAACGAGTGGCGAGTCAAGGTCATTTTTCGCTAAAAACGGCGTTTTTGCTTGAAATTAGGCGGAAATTCAATAAGATAGTTCTTAGTTTTGAATTTCGAGTTTTAAGTTAAAAAAATGGGGGAGGCAAATAGCAAGTCAAAAGTAAAAAGCATGCCCTGAGCGTAGCCGAATGGGGCAAAAGTTAAAACCAGCGGATTAGTTAATCAGTGGATCGGTAAATCTGTAAATAAGGTAAAATTACTCATCAACGCATAAACTCATATACCCATCAACTCAAAGTAATTTGAAAAAACGAACCCAATGTTAAATTAGGTAATTTAGTGTAAGCTCTTTGAAATAAAAAGATTATGAGAAATCCGGCTTCGTCTGCGGTTACACCGCGATAAAAAACAAAGCCAATTTCGGTGGCAAAGATTACTCGACCGTAACGCTTTTAGCCAGATTTCGCGGCTTATCGACATCGTGGCCGCGAAGCACCGCAGCGTGATATGCCAGAAGCTGCAGCGGCACAACGGCCAGCATCGGCTGCAAAAGCGTCGGGGCGTCGGGAATCGTAATCAGATGATCGGCGTATTTCTCGACGCTGTCGTCGCCTTCGGTCGCGACAATTATAATCTTGCCGCCGCGTGCCTTTACCTCGGCGACATTGCCCATAATCTTGTCGTGCTGCGGGCCGGAGGTCGCGATAAAAACCGCCGGCATCTCGTCGGCGATCAATGCAATCGGGCCGTGTTTCATTTCCGCCGCGGGCAGGCCTTCGGCGTGAATGTAGCTGATTTCCTTGAGCTTCAGTGCACCCTCGAGGGCTACGGGGTAATTCAGGCCCCTGCCGAGGAAAAGCCAGTTGTCCCTGTCGATATTAGCGGCGGCGATTTCCTTGATACGCTCTGATTGCTCGAGTATCCGGCTGATTTTTTCCGGTATCCGCGAAAGCTCGTCGATGTAAGTACAAGCTTCGTCGCTGCTTATGTGCCGTCTCCTGCTTAACTCTATCGCCAGCATAGTCAGGACGGCCACTTGTGCCGTGAAAGCCTTGGTGCTGGCAACGCCGATTTCCGGGCCGACGTGCAGATACACGCCGGCGTCGGTTGCCCTGGCAATGGACGAGCCGACGACGTTTACGATGCCGAGAACGGTCGCGCCTCGGTCTTTTGCCTCCTCGACCGCCGCGAGAGTATCGAGTGTCTCGCCCGACTGGCTTATGGCTATGACGATTGTGCCGTCTTCGATAATCGGATTTCGATACCGAAATTCGCTCGCGTACTCGGTTTCCGCCGGTATGCGTGCCAGTTGCTCGAACAGAAATTCGCCGACTAATGACGCGTGGAACGCCGTGCCGCAGGCGGTCAGGATAAGCCGCCTTGCCCGCGTCAGCTCGCGCAGGTACGAATCTATGCCGCCGAGCCTGATTCTGCTTTCCCGCCTGTCCACTCGTCCACCCATACACATGCTGAGAGATTTGGACTGCTCGAAAATTTCCTTTAGCATGTGATGCTGGAAACCGCCCAATTCGATTTGCTCCAGGGAAAACTCGATTTGCTGGAGGTCCTTGGTGACGGTGACATTATCGATGGTCTTGGTCTTGAATCCGTCCGGTCCGACGATGACAACCTCGTTGTCGGCCATATATATCGCCTGTGTCGTATGCCCGACAATCGCCGCGGCGTCCGAAGCGAGGATATACTCGTTGTCGCCGAGACCTAGTATTAAGGGACTGCCCCTCTTGGCGCCGATAAGCATTCGAGGAAAATCGGAGCAGACAATCGCCAGGCCGAACGTCCCGTGCAGTTCACGAAGGGCGCGGCGAACGGCCCAGCCGAACTTGTTTTGTCCGTTGTAGCTATTCGGTTCAAGCTCGTCGGC
>JAFGBG010000232.1 GCA_016933295.1 Sedimentisphaerales bacterium
GCCACTATCCGTTCTCTTAAATCTATTGATGTTGGTTTCATAGATTATATATCGGACTGGGCTATATATTTTCTTTAATTGCTCTAATTCTCGAGACATCTTTGATTCCTCCTTTTGTGTCTCCCTAATTATCTCCTATTAGATAAACGACCCTGTTTATCCTTAGGGCTCCCAACGAAAGCTCTTTAGAAAGGCGTCGAACTCGGACTGGCAACTTTTCCACTCGCTCTCATCAGCGCTAAACACAATTGTTAATAGACTTGTCTCTCGCTTGGCAACGATGATCTCCTCTTTCAAACGCGTGGTAAGCTCTGTTCCGACTGGGATATCGTACGAAAACAACAGACGCAGAGCGGGCACACCGTCGAGTTCAATAGCATCGTTCTTGGCTAGGTCAAAGTTAGACGCGTTCGCTTGCATATTTGCCACTAAGAATTTCACCTGATCTGCCGGCTCATCAAATTGTCCTCCTTCAACTGCCTGCGGCGCAACTGTTACTGAGATCCCAGCAGAGTACGAATCGGCACGGTTCCTCGGTCCGATTGCGTGCTGACCGATGTAGCGGTCGTACTTGCCCTCATCGAAGAACACGTTGTACTTGGATGGAAAGACGGCTCGATATAAGTGAGACGGGATCTTTTCTATCTTGTCTTCATCCTTTTTGTCGAACTTGGGATAAAGCCTCCGAATATGACCGCGGAGCTTTGCCTC
This sequence comes from Sedimentisphaerales bacterium, assembly GCA_016933295.1. GTDB lineage: Bacteria > Planctomycetota > Phycisphaerae > Sedimentisphaerales > Anaerobacaceae > JAFGPS01. Next base: position 712 of record JAFGBG010000232.1, read on the forward strand.
TCCATTAAGGACCGCATTCAAGACATCATCGCACCACTTGTTGCCGATTGCTTTGTTGTTGCGAAGCGCAATTCGAATAAACTGCACCCACACTTCCATTTCTTCCTGCCAGGCAAGCACCTCACCATCCAGAGTTCCCTTTTTGTCCAGATGTGCCAGATGCGAGGCCTCATGCGCAAGATGTTGTGCAATAACACGCGGATCTGCTCCTTGCAGTACCTTGTGCAAATGAATGCTCCCATCGTCATAATGTACCTCAGCGAGAGCTGTTTTGCTTCTCACTCCACCAAAGACGATCTTGCGTTCTGTCTCGCGGAGGATCCCCAGGAGGTTAACGACCATTCTCCACTTTTGCAATGCTCTCCTGGCTTTCGCCCAGTCCTCGTTCTTTATCGCGTCATCCTGCTGTTTTCCGAGAAAGGCGCGAACCTCATCCAACGCCGCGATTCCAGCATCGATCTCAGGATCGCGTGCGAACACGGTGGTAGCGAAGACGGCAAACATCATAACGATGCAAGCCACCCATCGCATCCACTTCTTTTCTTCCATTGTCTTATACATCCTTTGTCTCCTTTCAAATGATATGTCGCCACATACCTATAGTTTCATGTATGATTGGAGTCGTGCTTGACTTAGGTCGTTTGTCAGAAATTCCTCATTAAATATCAATCGAGTTTGATCCCATTGGGTGTATGTAGTCAACAGCAATGGGAAAAATTCAGATTTTATACAAAAGAATAATCTCAACTCCGATTATCATCTTACTATGATACTGTTTCATTTCGGGAACAATTTATTTGTTGTAACTCTTTTCGCCTCCTCAGGATTTTTTCACCCTGGCAATGATACATGTTATTCTGAGTCAAATTCCCAATAGTTTTATGATATGCACCGGTTGTTGTACCAACAAACCATGCAATCTCTTTTTCGAGTTCCTCTGGCAAGCGGGTTCTTGATATAGCAATATTTCCCGGACTTCGTTCCCGTCGGCGTCTTGAGAAATAGCAAGCACGCCGGAGAACCTTCGCTCATGGCTGAAAACATCAGTGTACGACCGCGACGGGTATTCTATGTGATAGCAGCCGGACTTGCAAGGTAAAATATGCCGTCTCTTGGTCGGATATAAACTGCCGGGCTAAACTTTTTATTCTATGTGCCTGATCTTTTTGATATACCCGGCATATTATACACGCAGCACAAGCGGCCATGTTTTCCTGATGGAAATCGGCTGTTAGACTTTTGACGCCGTTATGAAATATTAAAAAAGCCGGAATCGGTTGAAATTTATTTGAGAACAAGCTTTTTTTCCCGCCGTATGAACAGATACGTAAAAAAGAATTATTCAGGCTTGTCTAACTTAACAAGGCAAGGCCTTTTATATAAAGAAGGAGCTAAATTATGTTGGCCCAAAAATTACAACATAATACGACCTGTAAAAGTGAATCTCACGATCGACACTTATGCTATCTGGTATCACAGGGTTTTCATCTGAGCGATGAGCGGGAATTCAGGGCATTGACGGAAAATCCGAGATTCGAATGCCATCGCTGCAACAGGATTGCCAAAAGCGATGAGAATTTATGTGTGCCTTTTGATTTGTAAAAGTAGCTGATTTTTACTTCTCATACGACTAAGGATATTCATTTTATCGTGCAGACTGATGTAAGTGTTTTTTCTGTACCAATTCTTTCGGTTTCTCAATCCGGCGTGAATTGCGTATGATATTGTGCCGCCTGGGGAATTAATGAGAGAATTTCGCCTCAATTATCTTGCAATCCCGGCCTGTTTTGTGTAAATTTACCCGAAATTTGGTTTCGGGGCGGTTAGCTCAGTTGGCCAGAGCACCTGCTTTACACGCAGGGGGTCACAGGTTCAAGTCCTGTACCGCCCACTTTCAAATCTGAATTCATCAAATCTGCTATTATTTAAGGCAGAGTGTTCATTTTCCAGTTGTTCAGGATACCCGAATGCCGTTATTATTGCGGCATATAGATAATGCTGTTATTCGGGGAAATATGAAAAGTGACAGAACAAATGGAAGGGATTTACTATGAATAAAGGGAGAGGCTTCTATGCTCTTGTTATATTGATGTTTTCGCTCTCGGCGGCCTGCGGCTCGGATATTAGGTTAAATTCGCTTGGTTTTCTGCCGGGAATGCCGAAAAAGGCCTCCGTTATAAAAAAATCCGCAGATTTTACGGTCAAAAGAGCATCTGACGATTCGATAGTATATTCCGGCGAGATTTCCACTCCGGTGCATCAGGATGATGTGAATCAGGATGTCTGGGTAGCCGACTTCTCGAAATTCGGCGAAAAGGGCAGATTCTATCTGGATGTGCCGGGGGTGGGAAAGTCCTGTGAGTTCGAGATCGGCGAAAATGTGTATGATTCCGCTTATTATACCGTGATGCGAGGTTTTTATCTCTGGCGGTGCGGCTGCGAGGTCGAGGGCGAGCATAAAGGCAAAAAATATTTGCATGATGGCTGCCACCTGAACGATGCGTATCAGGATTATATGGGCATTGACGACGATTCCAAAAGAGACGGCACCGGAGGCTGGCACGACGCCGGCGATTACGGCAAATATACAGTCAATGCCGGTATTACTATGGGCTGCTTGTTTCTGGCCTGGGACCATTTTCAGGAGAAATTGGAGAAAATCTCGCTCGATATACCAGAAACCTCGCGGGGCTATCCGGATTTTCTCAAGGAGCTGAAATGGGAGACGGACTGGCTTTTGAAAATGAAGTATCCGGATGGTTCGGGAAGAGTCTCGCATAAATTGACACGACTGAACTTCTCCGGCTTTGTTATGCCGGAAATGGATACGGAGAAAAGATTTTTCACGGACTGGAGCTCTGCGGCAACGGCGGATTTTGTCGCTGTAATGGCTATGGCGGCAAGATATTTCAAGCC
>JAFGBG010000233.1 GCA_016933295.1 Sedimentisphaerales bacterium
AATATATGATTTCCATATCAGCAGTCCTTTGCGATGTTCGAGGTAAACCAGCGGCTTTGGTGTGGCAAGTTTGAGCATTCCGAGTCGATGCCCGCATATCCAGCATCGCCGGGCGCGGGAGCCTTTGATTGTATGCCGAATCGAATGAATCAATCCCTTATGATTATATCGTTTGACTACGACATCTCTGCCGTTCCAGGTCAAACGGGATACATAGCAGGTATTGCCGTCCTTGAGAATTTTACCGTCGTCCATTAGGGCGTCGATTTTTTCGATGAATTCCAACGGCTCGGCGCCAAGGCAAAATTCCCTGTCAAATACGGCGGTATATTTTTCGTTATTTATCTTTATGTGCCTTTTGTTTGTTCGGAGAAATTTTTTCAAACCCCTTTTGATTGCTTTTTTTCTGCCGGAGGCCAAATACTTCCAGACCGCCGCCTTATCGGCCTCTTCAAAATTCCAGCCGCGAACATCGAAATATTCCGAGCACAGTCTGTTTATGCTTTCCTTTTCATTTTCGTCAAGCCATGCCGCTAACGTAGCCAACTGGTACAAACTGTCTTTCTTTCCAATCTCACCATCTAAAAAACACATTTGTCCCGCATCGAGCAAAAAAACTTTGTCATTTTTCAGCAGGAAATTTCCCAGATGCAAATCCTTTTGTAACACTCCTTTGATATGTTGTTTCGCAAGCTCCCTGCCGACAAGAATTAAAAGATCAAGTCTTTCGGCGGAAGTTTGTAAATTTTGATAGATATCGAGCGCGGTTGACGAATCGACTATTTTTTCCGATACGACCGACCATCCGCCGTTTTCTGTTTGTCCGTAAAACAAAGATTGTGGCACGGTTAACTGACGCTTTGAAAGCTCCTCCAAACCCCGCCATTCTCTTGTTGTATGGCGTTTGGCGCTAATCTTGTCTGAAAAAACCTTTACTATAACCGACTTTTCGTTCCACGAGGCTTCGTAAACCTGCCGCCTGCCGGGAACGCAGCGTAAAAGCTCCGTGCATAACAAACGTTCGGTTTGTTTTTTCGGATCGCATCGCTTTATTAAAAGTTGAAATGGAACCTCAGTCATTATTTCGTATCTGATATAATATCTCCGGTTAGCAGGCAAGCCTCAGCAGTTGTGCCCTACAACAGAAATGTTGAACTCATTGGCAAGTTTAATTGTATCCGGTTTGTCGATAATGATAGTTTTCCCTGATTCCACGACCAGGCAACCGGCTCCGTTTTCAGCCAGAGCCCTGATTGTATCTGGGCCTACGCAGGGCACATCGAATCGCATATCCTGCTGTGGTTTCGAGGCCTTGATAAGAGTCCATCCCCCCGATTTGCAGTATTTGCCGGCCCGCTCTATCATCGCGGCCGTACCTTCTATAGCCTCTACGGCGATAATTTCCCTTTCTTTTACGGCAACCGCCTGACCTATATCCAGCTCACCGAGCTTTTTGACAATCTCCCAGCCGAAATCTATGTCGTTTTGGACGGACGGACGCAATTTAGCCGCCGTCATCACTCCTGAAGTTGCCAGATGCTCCCTGCAATACACTGTAGAATCCTCCAGTATTATTTTGCCGCTGGCAAGCTCGTCTGCTACGGCATTTAATATCGAATCGTTAAGCTTGCTTTTACGGCGAAGCCTCCAGTAATAAATCCTGAAAGCCCGCCAGTCGGGTAAATAGTGCAGAATTCGCCGGGGTGTGAAAAGACGACCCTTCGAAACTCTTCCTACCATAATAGTTCTTGTCACGCCGTGTTTTCTTAGCTTTCGTATCCATGTGCCCGGTCTGGCAATAGCAACTTCGTAAAACACATCGACGTTTCGGGCAAGATTGCTATCGACTGCATCTGTCAGACCAACGCAGACAACATTCAATCCCGCTTTTTTCGCGCCGGCGGCGATAAGAAAAGGCAACCTGCCCTCGCCGGCGATTAAACCGAGCACATCATGCGCATTCGTTTTTTTGTTACGCGTCCCGGTCAAGGATATGTCCTTTTTGAAATTCAATATATTATAGAGATGTTATCTCTAACATTATCTTTTTGCTCTCGCCTGTAACACGATTTTATTGAGCAGCTTTTCCTGAAAACCTTACGAATCGCCTTTTTGCTCGGCGGATTTTTCCGAATCGAATCCGGCGTCAGATGTAATTCGTTCTATCCGGTTCTGAAGCTCACGGATATTTTGCCGCATATCAGGCAGATAACGAAGCATACTGTAGGCGCGCCGGCCCTGGTCGGCTTCTATGGCGGGCGAGCCCAACACCACCGCATTATCCGGAACATTGTTGATTACACCCGCCTGAGCGGCTATGGTGACATTATTGCCGATATTAATATGCCCTACAATACCGACCTGTCCGCCGACGACACAGTGATTGCCGAGATTGGTCGAACCGGCAACCCCGACCTGGGCCACAAGTAAACAGTGCTGACCGATTTTTGTTCCGTGACCTATCGTGACCATGTCCCCTAATTTGCTTCCCTGGCCTATGATTGTGTCACTGAGCGTACCTCGTTCGATTCCGCAGCAGGCTCCGATTTCCACATCATCTTCAATAACCACAATCCCCGTCTGGGGTATCTTATAGTGTATTCCCTTATGGGTGGCGTATCCGAAACCGTCTTCGCCGATTGTGGAATTCGAGTTTATAATCACACGATTTCCGATCCTGCATTCTTCGTAAATAGTAACATTGGGATAAATTATGCTGTCATTACCTATCTGCACGCCTTTGCCGATAAATACACCCGGGTAAATAATGCAGCCGTCACGGATCTTCGCATCGTCGCTGATGACCGCAAAATCGCCTATGTGGCAGTCCGCCCCTATTTTTGCACTGTCGGATATGGAAGCCCTTGGGCTGATACCGGTTTTTTTATGTTTGCGATGGCCGTGCAGCAGAACCATTATCTGCATAAAGGCATAGTATGGGTCCTCGGCTATTAATAGAGAAACCGAGGTCGCGGGGATGTCTTTGCCCACGATTACCGCGCTCGCATTTGTCGTCCACACCTGCTTCTCGTATTTGCGGTTGCTCAAAAAGCTTATATCTCCTTCGCCCGCCTTGCCGAGGGTCGAAGTGGATCTGATTAAAACGTCCGGATTCCCACAGACGCGGCCGCCTACGTATTCGGCTAATTCACCCAGAGTTCTTTCCTGCATTTAATACCTTTATAAGTGAAATTCAATATCGGTTTAGTAAACAACGACAAGCAATCAAATCGTGCCCAATCAGCGGCTATTATATCAATAATTCCGGCAGATGGTCAACTGTTGAATCAAGACAAAAAAAGTGCATTTTTAGAACACGAGCGGCATATATGTTGTATATCCTGAATGGAAAAAGCAGGAAAAACCGAATAATGAGTTTAAGACTCTAAAATCGCCAGCAGCTCACGTTGAAGTTTCGGCGACGGTTTTTTAGCAAAAGTCCGGGAATTCCCGGTTAAAACACTCACATTCGATCCTACAGGTCTGTACACGTTTGGATTTGTCGGACCGAACACGGCTATTGTTCTGATTCCCGACATAGCCGCCAGATGAGTTATGCCGCTGTCGTTGCCGATAAAAATCCTGGCACAGCTCAGTAACCTCAGCACCTGCGGGAAAGATAAATCCATAAGTGAAGTTGCGAGGCTTTTGATTTTTCTGATTGTTGCGGCGCTGAACTTTTCCATCTCGGCGGGGCCTAAAAGAAAAACTACATTTTTGCCGCAGGAGGAAAGCTCGCGCGCGATTTCCAGGAAATTTTCTATGTGCCAGGATTTATTCGGCGAACCGCTGCCCGGATGAATTACAATCGGTCTCTGACCGGGATCGAGACCCGTCTCCTTCAAAAGTTCCGTGCCTTTATTAATATCGGCGTTTGTTACCTTTATAAAATCATTCTCAAAGCGGCAGTTTTGGGCTTGTTCAGGCAGGCCTGTCTGATTTATAAATTGCCGAATGTGGAAATCGATCAGATGTCCGGAATAATCGTTCGGCGGCTTCAAAGGCAAGGTCACTACCTCGGTGCTGTGAGTGCAGTTGGCGGTAAAAATAAGATTCTGCTCGAAGTCACTTCCCGGCTCGCCCATAAAAGTCACAATCCATGTATAACCGGCAAATGCGTGCAACAAAGGGTCTCTGTCAGCGAGGTTAAATGATTCAGGCTTAATAAACAATCTGTGCAGTTCTACCGAGTCTATCGAGCTGATCCTGTTGATACAGGTTCTGCCGGGCAGGATGCCGACGTATTCGGTATGCCCGAGCACGTCAACGACTCCTAAATGCAGAGCTTCTTTCAAAAATGCCGCCAACGGAAGCGTCAACATGCTGTCACCGATCGCTCCGGGCTGTATTATCAATGCTCGCTGAGCTTTGCGTTCGGCCTCGATGCTCTCGGCCCTGAGCAAATCCAAAATATCGCTGTCCGGTTTCATAAACATCGCCCGATTTTATATATCTGCAAACCGCTCCGAACGTATTCCGGCTGAAATTTCTCGCATCGGCATTCTGAAAATCAGCCGCTTTATCGATGTACTTAAAAAGAGATTATAATCCGAAGATCACTCTAAGTTCTTCCTGGCTGGGAAGCTTATTGTAATGCTCGCCGTTGGGGCAGAAGTAGGTCCCGTCCTTCTTCTTGAGCACTACCGGAATAACCGCGCCGTCTTCGCTGGCCACTTCGACAACGACCTCTTCCGCTCCGGCAAGGTTATCATACTGTTCGAGATAACGTCCCAGCGCACCGATGGCCGAACCTATGACGGCTCCCTTACAGTCTTCGTCGTGCTGATGACCGACTATCGCACCGACAATGCCGCCGACTATGGCCGCTTCGTAAACAGGATGCCATTTCATGCCTTCATTGCAACCGCAAACAGACAGAAACAGCGTCCCGGCCAGAGTACAAATTACCAGCTTTCGTAGAAATCCTGCTTTCATTTACATTCTCCCTTTAAAATTTGCCGTTCCATAAATTATAGTTAAAACTGCACATTTCTTTCACGCCGCATTACATTGTAACGCCGTTATGATAATATTATACTGCTCTAAATGTCAAGCCTCGTAAATATCTTAAATCATTATTCGATATCGAAAATTACGGATTTATTCCTGCTCGTCCCGAATAAGTCACAGACGTCTCTTTATTGCATCGAGCTGCTCCTTGCTTATTTCCACTCCTAATTTCAGCGCTGTTTGAGCATGACTCCATGAAAGCTGGTATTGTTTAAGATGATAATATACTATTGCAAGCCCGTAGTGCGCGTCGCCGATTTTGGGATCTTTTTCAATTGCCTTTAGATATTCGATTGCGGCCTTATCGTAATCCTTCCTGTTTGAATATGCGGCACCGATGTTATAATATATCATGGCCTCGTCGGGTTGTATGTGAACCGCTTTTGTGTACTGTATTATAGCTTCCGAATAATTTTCCTGCCCGAAGTATGCGTTGCCGAGGTTAACCAGTGCGGCAAAAGTATTCGGCTTGCGAGCTAATGCCATCTTATAGGCCGAAATTTCTTCTTCGACCATACCCATCTTACTGTAACAAACGGCCAGGCCGTAATATGACTCGATAAGGTTCGGCTCGATTTTCAAAGCCTTGTTATAATTCAATATCGCCTGGTCGTAATCGCCTTTGTTGTTATATACTTCGCCCATCTGATAGTAGCAGTTGGCATCGTTGGGAGCGAAGATAATTGCGCGTCTCAAAGTTGTTATCGCCGAGGTGAATCTTTCCTGTTTTGCATAGGCGATGGCAAGGCCCCTGTAAGCGTCTATGAAGTTCGGATCGTAACTTAAAGACTGCTGGTATTCGGAAACAGCATAACCATATCGTCCCTGTTCCGTATATGCGTTACCAAGATTATTATGTGTTGTGGCATCTCTTGGATTGATTCTTAACGCCGATAAGTATTCGTTTATTGCTTTGTTCACCTGTCCTTTTTTCAGGTAAATGTTGCCTACATTAACCATTGACTCCGGCAGAGTCGGATTAATCTCGACCGCTGTTTTATATGCCTTCAGAGCCGAATCGATATCGCCTATTTTGTCGTAGCTGTTGCCGAGGTTGTTAAAAAAACAGCCTATGGTCTGAATCTTATTGAGATTCTGCATATAAATAGCGGATTTGTTCCCCTGTGGAACGTTGAACTTTTCCATATATTGCTGGTCCGAGCCGTTTCCGCCGGAGCTGGTTGTTTCAATGTTAAATCGCCTTCTGCCGTCATCATATCTGACAAAAAAATGTCCCGGCACAACCACGCCGTACATGGGCAGGCCGAGCCTTTCCGCCAATGAAAGATAAAGGACGGAAAGACTAAGGCAATATCCCTGTTTTTTATCCAGCACCGTATGAAGAAACAAGCTGTTAGGATCGCTCGCTTCTGAAAGCGATTTGAAACCGAGCTCTTCAAACAAGTACTCGTTTATTACCGGAATCGCTCTGAAATCCGCCTCTATGCGTTTGCGTGCAAGCCTTTCGCGTATCTCTATCGCCATATCGTCAAGCTCAGCGAGGTATCTGCGCCCGTTGACCATATCGCTCCAGTTTTCCGAGATAATCAATGCGGCGGTCGCCAAATCAACCTCGTTTTCCCTGAGCCGAAGGACCTGTTCTATCGATCTGGCGTAAAGTCCCGGTTTGTTCTCGTTGGCCAGAGGTCGTTGACGGTGTGCCGGAGCTAACGGAGATAAAATCAAAACGCATATAATTACGGCATAAAACTTCTTCATCTCTTCCCCGAACATATTCGATGTCTTTATGTTTTACTTCTCCTGATGATTTTCCGGAAAAGTCTTTTATTTTAATTAGGAACACACTTTATATTATGATACAGTGTAGGTTACTAGATTGCTTTTATCAATGCTAAATTTTTCGGCAGACAGAGAAATATGGCGTCAAAAAAACTAAATTTTTCAAAAAAAATCCACTGCCTATATACTTTTTATTTAAGAAGCTCTGTAGCATGTCTTCGGAAGTATAAAACGCTGCTGTTACTCGGCTGTTTTTTGTTAGGAGGTTGTCACAGTCAAACTGAAATTAGTCTTTTCGACGGCAAAACGCTGGGACAATGGAAAATTACTGATTTCGGCGCACAGGGCGATGTCTATGTTAAAGACGGCGTTATTTTCCTTGAAAAAGGCGATGATATGACCGGTATTACATGGACCGGCCCGCTGGTGCGCATGAACTATGAAATAAACCTCGATGCGATGCGGGTCTCCGGCGGCGACTTTTTCTGCGGCCTGACTTTTCCGGTCGGCGACAGGCCCTGCACATTAATACTCGGGGGCTGGGGCGGCAGGCTTTGCGGCCTGTCCAGCATCGACGGTTTCGACGCCTCGGAAAACGAAACCACACAATTTTTTCCGTTTGAAAACGGACGCTGGTATCATGTTTTTCTGAGTGTTACCCCCGACAGGATCGAGGCGTGGCTTGATAACGAGCAGATAGTCGATTTTGTCACGACCGGCAGAAATCTTGACATTCGTATCGAGGTCGAATTATCTCAGCCGCTCGGTATCGCGACATGGAGGACCACCGGAGCAGTTCGCAACATAAAGCTAAGGAAACTCGGCGGGTAATTCGCGGGCTATTCAATAGTCGGTTCTGTTTGAACCGGCACATCCGCGGAGCGGCGTTTGAATAAATCGATACTCATCCACCTTTTGCTTCTAAATCTCCAGCGGTTGGCCAGTCCAACAGTAACTATACTTAAAGTAGCGAAAATCCACGGCCCCACAACATTAAGAGACGGAAGAAAAATAGTTACAAGAAGACCGCCGATGCCCAGTATCAGCAGGGCACAGGCCGCAGAAATAAACGCCAGCCATACCGTATCTCCGGCACCACGAAGTGAGCCGCTGTATATAACTCCTACCGCGTGAAATATCTGATAAACTGCGGCACAAGCCAGTATCCGGGTTCCAATCTCAATAACCTTCTCCTCGTCGGACCAAAGAGCCATCATAGTATCTCTGAATATGAAATAGCATATCCCCACTATGGTCATATAAATCAGGGCGATCCTCACACACATACCTGTTTGCCTGACCGTCAGGTCTTTCCTGCCTTTACCTATCATCTTACCCACAAATGCCGTCAAAGCCGTCCCTATACCGACAACCGGCATTATCGCCAGGCTTGTATATGACAGTACCGCACTTGTTGCGGCAAGAGCTTCTTTCCCGAATTTTCCGACCAAACCGAATAATATCACGCCCCACAGAGCGACGTTTACCATCAATCCGAATCCCGCCGGCAGCCCGACTTTCAGCAAATCCCACATTTTGCCGGGATTGATGTTCAATGTGTGTCTGGTTTGAAAAATCGAGTTTATATTTCCACCCAAAAAAACGAAAATGTTTATACCGCCGGCAACTGCCATACCGATAAATGTTCCCCAGCCGGCGCCGGCAATTCCCATTTCCGGAAAACCGAATTTCCCGAAAATCAGCAAATAATTGAATGTCACGTTAACTATCTGCCCGCACACCGAGGCATACATAGTGATAATCGGCTTGTGTATCCCCATAAAAAACTGGTTACTCGACCAGTTAACAACCGCCACTAAGTTAGCATAAAGAATGATTCGAAGGTATATCACTTCCAGGCCGCGTACTTCCTCCGGCTGACCGAGTATTTTGAATATCCATGGCGCCGCCGGCCACATTATCACCAAAACGAGCAAAAAATACATGAATCCCATATACAGAGATTGCCAGAAATAATTCGAGCAATCTTTTCTGTCACCCCGGCCGAGGCTCTGGCTGACAAAAGTGTTGAGGCTTGTCAGCGAGCCTATCGCAAAGGCCCCCGGCAAAAAACTCACGAAACCCGAGGGCAAAATCGCCGCCAGCTCGTTTGTCCCGAGAAGTGAGACCATATACCTGTCAACAAACTGCATAATAGTAAACGAGATGGTAGTCACTATCATAGGTGCTGCCACCTTCAGCATATATGCCAATGATGCTTCATAGTCGGCGTCGTTTTGTACGGGCGGAATTGATATGTCTGGCATTGACGTATGTCCTGGTTAATTAAGATTCAGTTTTTTTAGCAGCATATCCTTCGAAAGGCCCGTGACCCTGATTTGTTTGATTGGAGAGGTTTGGCCGGAGATGATATTTATTGCGTTCTTTTTTATACCAAGCCGCTTTGCCAAAAAAGCAAGCAGGCATTGATTCGCTTTTCCCTTTTCCGGTGCGGCGGAAACCTTGAGTTTCAGCGCTCCGTCGAGCAAACCGCATATGCGCGTCGGCGAGTTGCTGCCCGGCACAATCTTCGCCGAAAAAACAACACCCCCGTCAGATTCTCGAATTATAAAATTATCCATCCAAAAAAACACCTGTGTTTTCGTCGCAGTTTTATTTCGATCTCTATATTTTTTCTCGTAGATTGGCTCCGACCGCCAGTTGCACGTATTTTTCGATCTGCTCGGCAAGCTCACCCAATGAAGCAAGCTGGAAATCCTCGTAATGGCCGGCAATCAAATCCCCGTTCAAGGCTCTCTTGAAGACCCTGACGCGTATAATCGAGGGCTGGTCTTTGGCCATACTGAAATCACTGTCTTTGTGTTCGGTCAATTCGACCCGCCAATCCTCGCTTATAAATACCAGGCACCTGCCGGTAAAAACCGCCGTCGGAAAATAATCGCATAATAATCTTAGAGTTTCCATCGAATACCTGTTTCTTTTTCGATCCCTGATAATTAAAAGCCATTTTAACTATGAAACGATTGTACCGAATGAAAGAATCTCATCAAGCTTAAAACTTATAAATCTGAAGTCTTCCTGGTAGAATTAACAGTATAATTTCTATCAAAAACTTGACTTATGTTTATACTTTTGATAACATAATTTAAGATGATTACAGGATATTCTTGTGAGCATTTTTATGTTATATTATATTATCAAATCAAATAGCGGCAGATTCCTTCAATTACACAAGTATCGCTTGGATATACCCAAAATCCTTCATAAAAGGCGGCAATAAATCCTTTTTATTATTCCTGTGCCGCCCGGCGACAGTGATATTCGGAAGAAATGAGATAAATTGCCGCAATTAGCCGCTAACCAGGTGACAGTGAGCCGATAAGCTCCTTGATATTTGTGATATTTTTTCGCTCGCAGTATCGCCTTATGCCTCCGATAATTTTTGCCGCACAGTCCGGCTCTGTAAAATTCGCCGTTCCGATACCCACGGCCGAAGCTCCGGCGATAATAAATTCGACCGCGTCCGAAGCCGTCCTGATTCCCCCCATGCCCAAAATCGGTATCCCGCTGTTCTTTGTGACTTCATTGTAAATCTTGTTGACCAAATAAACCGCTATCGGTTTTATCGCCGGGCCGGACAAGCCTCCGGTTTTGTTGGCTAAAACGGGCCGGCGCGTTTCGATATCGATTACCATCGCCGTAAAAGTATTAATCAGGCTAAGAGCATCGGCCCCGGCCTCGATTGCCGCGGAGGCGATTTCGCTGATATCCGTCACAGCCGGAGCCAACTTGACCATCAAAATCTTTTCGCCGCATACCTTTTTAACCGCGCTCGTCACCACCTTGACCTGCTCGGCGTCGGTTCCGAAGCTTATGCCGCCGTGCTCGACGTTGGGGCAGGAAATATTCAGCTCGAATCCGGCAATCGCATTTTCCGAAGCCAGCCGCTCGGCTACCGCCGCGTATTCGTCTGTCGTTTTGCCCGCGAGGTTGACGAAAACCGCCGTGTTCATCTTGCTCAGGACGGGAATTTTTTCCTCGATAAATTTATCCAGACCGATATTCGCCCAGCCGATTGCGTTGAGCATTCCGGCGTCTGTTTCGACGATTCGCGGCGGGGGGTTGCCTTTTCTGGGCATGAGTGTAATGCTTTTGGTAATGAATCCGCCGAGGATGTTTAAATCCAGAAATTCGGCCATCTCGTCCGCATATCCGCACGTCCCGGAGACGGTAAACACCGGATTAGCCAATTTCAATCCGGCAAATTCCACCGACATATCAATGTTTTCACTCATAATTTTTTTCAGCCCTGAGTTTTGCGATGGCGAATTTTATCACTTTATCGTGGTCGAAAGCCAGATTATCCGGCAGATTCTCGATATCGAACCATCTCGCCTCGGCCGCATCGTCACCGGCCTTTATGGCGGAATTCTGCTCGTCCGCGATGCCGATAAAAGTTACAGTAATCATCCTTCCCCTCGGGTCCCGGCCGAGCGTGCCGAAAGTGTGCATCTGCTCCAAATGCACGCCCGTCAGGCCCGTCTCCTCGGCTAATTCCCTCGCCGCGGCGACATCCAGCTCTTCATCCATCTCCAAAAAACCGCCGGGGATGGCCCATTGGCCTCTAAAAGGGTCGTGTTTCCGCTTTATGAGCAGGATTGAGGTTTTTTCCGCCGAGATTTGAAAGACCACCGCGTCGGCGGAAACCATCGGACGCGGCCATTCATAAATATATGTGCCTTTTGTAGCCATAGATAAACTCCTTTTTGGAGCATTTTAATATGAAAGCAGGTTTTTTGCATTTCATTTCTTATTTTTCTTAACCTGATTGCCTCAAATTGTCCGATCGCATACAATAGCCCGCTTATGTTGTTGGCAGGGCGGTTTAATTTATGCCGGAAAGCTATAAAAATATACTGATAATGAAACCAAGCGCCTTGGGCGATATCGTCCTTGCACTGCCGGCTTTAGCAGCTTTGAGGAGCAGTTTTCCCGATGCGAAGATAAGCTGGCTCGTCCGCCCGGAATTTTCGCCGCTGCTCGAAAATCACCCGTATATCGATGAAATAATCCTTTTCGATCGTAAATCTCTCGGCAGGGCGTGGTGCTGCCCGAAATCATTCGGCGCGCTTATCCGGCTGATTTCGCAGCTTCGCAAAAGTAAATTTGACGCGATATTCGATTTTCAGGGCCTTTTCAGAACTGCGGCCCTGGCGCGGCTGTCCGGCTGTAAAAAACGCTTCGGAAAAGCCAATTCGCGTGAATTAGCTCATCTGTTCTATACCGACCAAATCGAGCAGGACTCCGAAAGTATCCACCTGGTCGATTTTTATTTGAAAATGGTCGAAGCCGCCGGGGCAAAGAATCCCGGTGTGCGGTTTGAGCTGCCTTCGAGTCCGGCGGTTCTCGAAGCGGCAAAAAAATTATTGGCCGATTCCGGCCTAAGACCGGGCAAGTACGTTGTTTTTATCCCCGGCTCGGCACATAAAGACAAATGCTGGCCGGTTGAAAATTTCGCCTCTCTGGCTGATAAAATCGCCTCACAATTCAAGATGCCGATAATCGCCATCGGCTCGAATTCCGAAAAGCCCTTAGCGGAAAAAATCAATAGCCTGGCCGAGACTTCTGTTATTAATTTCGCCGGTCGAACGTCACTGAAAGAGTTGGTCGAGATTTTACGTGCCGCCTCTCTTGTAGTTAGTAACGACACCGGGCCGGGCCATATCGCCGCCGCTTTGGGTGTGCCTTTGGTTATAATGTATAGCTGGTCCAACCCGGCGAGAATCGCCCCCTACGGCAGGCCCCAGTGCATGGTCGCCCGCGAGCCATACGGCAGGGGACTTAAAATCAAAAGCATCAACCAGAAACACAACGTCTCAAATATCACCGTCGATGAAGTCTTCCAAAAAGTCACAGAGCAGCTAAAACGTGATGACTAGATAATATCGCGTACTTGTCTATATTCAATACAAAAAACGCGTACCTTCTATGAGCAATGTTTATGGATTTTGTTACAGCCTTATTTCCATCGCCTTACTTACCATAGGCAATTAATGTAACCTTTGCCTCATAGTTTGCGAATAGCCACTTATAAAAAAGCTTGTATTTTTCATTACTTGCTATTATATATACTTGAAGTCTGAAAGCAAAGATTCACACCTTTGTCTGTATATATATCGCTGTCAGACAAGTATATTTTTAATTATCTTTGTACAAAATAGATAATTTTGGGTCGATTTTACAAGGAGATATATATGGATATTAGTGAAAGAGTGAAAACATTAACTTTTTGGAGACACTTTGAAGAACATGCATTAAAAGCATGTAATATTGATGGTACACATACAAGACAACGTGAAGAACCGGACCAACGAAATGAATGCTTTTCATCGGGTGTATTAACTATAACTAATACAAGGGAAGAACCGGACCAAGATAACAAAAGTAGACAATATTGTGCAATTCCAAACCATATTTCCCGTAAAACTGAGACGCAAACATTTACAAGGGAAGAGCCAGATCCAGGTCCTGAAAATAAACAGTATTATGCAATTCCTAAGCGATTTTTTTGCGGCCCTGAGACGCTAACCGAACAAAGAGAGGAACCCCACCAAGATGAAAGCAGCCAAAAATATTCTGCTATACCAATTAACCCAAGAGTATAATAATGAAAGAGCATGTTCTAATTCTCACAAACTCATTGGATGTCACTTCAGACTATCTCTGCTCAAGATTTAAACAAAAAGGAGTCTTTTTCTCTCGATTCAACACTGACAAGGATTGCCTTACAACTGCATTCTTATATAAGTCGGGGATACCCAGTATTAAATGGTTATCAAACAACCTAAAACCCGAACAAATAACAGCAGTTATTCTTCGACGACCTAAACCCATAGAGGTTCAAAAAAATGGAGACATTTATTCTGATAATCATACTGCTGGAGAATGGTCGGAGGTGATAGAAGGATTCCTTGCTCATATAGAGGAAAACCGTTGGATTAATCATCCTGCAAAGAATAGTGGGGCAAGCCATAAAGTTGAACAGCTTAGTCGATCAAAAAAATTTGGTTTGAGTATTCCAAGGACACTTATAACCAATAATATTCATGAAGCCGAAAAGTTTATTCTTTCTGAAAAGAACGGTGTGATTATAAAACCATTATCCAGCGGTTTCATTGAAAGAGATATACCAGAAGAAGATACAATTATTTATACAAACGAATTCAAAAAAGAAAACTATAAATTTCTTAAGGGAATCGAATTTTGTCCAGTTCTTTTCCAAGAAAAAATCCCGAAAATATTCGATGTTCGTATGACGATGCTTGATGGAATTATAGTTGCTATCGGAATGAAAGCTTTCGAGAAAAACGGCAATCAACGTTTGGATATAAGACGAAACAACATGTCGGATGTGGAGTATTTTCCTTTAACAGTGCCAAAAAATGTTTCCGTATCTGTAAGATCATTAATTCAAAGTTATGGATTACGTTTTGCTACTCTTGATTTTGGAATTATTGAATCTGGGAAATGGTATTTCTTTGAAATAAATCCTAATGGTCAATGGGCATGGCTTGATTTATATGGTAAATCTGACATAGCATCAGTATTTATCAAACAATTAAAGGGAGCATAATTTTAATAATGAGTCATTATATCATAAAATTGTGCGAATACCTTGAGAAACTCGGTAAGATTTCTTGCGATATAGCTACTTATCTTCTACTATTAATATTAAATCCAGGACATAGATATATCGAAGTCAAAAAAGAAATAATGATTCCATTAAGCAACTACAAAAGTGAAACGTCTACAAAATCAGAACCTAAATTTAATATTAATGCAGCTCGTGAATATTATGAGCGAGAAGTTATTAGAGGCAAAATTATCGATGAAAAAAATAAAGTGCTTCTGACAGTTACATCGCTTCTTGTAGCAGCAAATGCAATAATTGCATCCAATATTGAACCCAAGTGGTTGGTACTTCTTCCATTAATTCCAACAATGATTTCAATTTTTCTTATTTTAGTTCATTTTGGTGTTCAGTCTATATCCGTACCGGAATACGAAATAGAAAATGAAAGTAAATTAGCGGAGTCCTTTTATAAGTGCAAAAAAAGTTTATCATTAGCTAATGACTTTAGAGTTGGAGTTTATCGTGCTTCGCTTCGTGCTGTAACTTTGGGTGTTTTGTTATTAATGATCACATTCATTTATTTTGCTTTCCACGGAGGTATAAATACCAAAGAAGAGGTTATAAAATCTGAGAAAAATAATATTGAACAACAAGTTCTTTTAGGAGAGCCACAAGAAACAACAATCCCTAAAGTAAAAAGTGGTGCAGAAAAATTAAAAGGATTATAATATTCTATTAGCGTTGTCAGCCATACAACTTCCTGTTTCAAAAATATGTCATTGCAGGCTCTGTGAAGTCGCCAAGATGGCTTACGCCACAATCTTCAACTAATAACTAATCATGTTTATATTTTTCATAGAAGATTGCCGCGTCGCTTCGCTCCTCGCAATGACCTATTTTTATATCGGTGGGGCATCCATTCTATGCCCCTTTGGGGCTGCGAAGGACGAAAGCCGCCACCTTACAAGCTGCACGCCGAACGCCGAACACAGGATGAAAATCGTGTATCAAGTATTTCACCCTTCGCAGCACCGCTTCTACGGAGAACGGACGAGAATCGAGAATTTTTTCCTTGCATTTTAGCCGGAACGCGATATAATACAAATTTACAATTTAATATGGTAAATCATCAAACTCGACGGGGTGGGAAACAGCGAACAAAACATCGAGAAGTTCAAATCTTAAAACGAAAAGCGTAAAACCAAAACGTAAAAGTCAAAATTTTCAATATCTATTTATCGATACACAAGTTATGTGAAATTCCATTTTACGAGATACCAGATACGAAATACGACTTGCTATGTTATTTGAAAAAACGAACCCAATTTTACTTAGCGGTCAGCGTATAGCGAACAGCGTATATTCATGTAAGTATTTGATATAAAGTTGGTTATGTTAATAGTAAGCAGGATTATATCTTTGTGCCTTTGGACCTTTGTGCCTTCCAAATCCTCACGACATACGACATGCCACATACGAACTACGAAGTAAGTTGAAAAAACGAACCCAATTTGCCGTAGGCAAATTGGCATAAGCTCTTCTGTGATAAGTAAATATGTAAATTTGCGGGCACTACGCGGCAGGCAAAACAAAGCCAATCTTGAAAAGACTCAAGACAACAGACACAAGACCCAAGAAGGGAGTAAAATCAGCCGCGAACGACTTCCATACAGCGCTTGCACAAATCGGGATATTCGCCGTCTGAGCCGACGCTGGGCCAGTAGTTCCAGCATCTCTGGCATTTTTGATGCTCGCTCTTCTGTGCCGAGACGATAGTATCTCCGGCGTTTTGTTGCAGCCGGACCTCGCTGACGATGCACAGAGCGGCAAATTGTTCGATCCCGAACTCATTGAGCAAAGCGGCGTTTTCGTCGTTGCATGAAATGGTTACGCTCGCCTCCTGGTTGCTGGCGATTTGCTTTTCCCGCCGGAGTCCTTCCAGCACGCGAAGCACCTCGTCGCGAAGCTCCATGAGTTTTTGCCACTTCGGCTCGTCTTTTTGATAATCGATTGCGGCATCGACCTGTGGCATGTGAGCGAAATGGACGGTATCGACATGTTCCGATTTGAATTTCATCGCCGCCCACGCCTCTTCGGCGGTATGGGCCAAAATCGGAGCCAACATACGAACCAGGCTGTCCAATATTCTGTACATCGCCGTTTGGGCGCTTCGCCGGGACAGGCTACTCGTAGCGTCGCAATACATCCGGTCCTTGAGCACATCCATATAGATACTGCTCATCTCGATCGTGCAGAAATTGTATAAAAGGGAAAAGACCCTGTGGAAAACGAAACTATCATAAGCCTGAGTGATGTTGGCAATCAACTTTTGAAGCTGCTGCATCGCCCATCGGTCAATTTGCAGCATTTCGCCGTAAGGGACGGCATGTTTTTCAGGCTCGAAATCGTCGATATTGCCGAGCAGGTATCGCAGCGTGTTCCTGATTTTTCGATAGGCGTCCTGC
>JAFGBG010000234.1 GCA_016933295.1 Sedimentisphaerales bacterium
AAAGACGGTTTTTTGTATGCTATTTCGCAACGAGGAAGCCTTTTCTGTGTTAACGCCAAAAGCGGCCAGGGGGCCTGGGTACAACCTTCGAGCAATGCCGGCATAAATATGCCCGGAGGTGTTACAACTGCTTTCGCGAGCTTCGCAGCCGGCGGCGGTGGTAGGACGCGCGGCGGTCGCGGTGGCAGCGGTGGGATGCGAGGCGGACGCGGCGGCGGTATGGGCGGAGGCGGTTTTGGTTCCGTTGTGGATGCAGGCTCGGTTTTAATCGCACTTAATTCGAGTTCCAAACTGACTGTGTTAGAGCCTAATAATAAGGAATATAAGGAACTGGCCAGCTATCAGGTTTCCGAAGCCCAGACTTATGCATATCCCGTTGTCTCAGGCAACCGTATCTATATTAAGGATCAGGAGTCTTTGGCATTATTTACCGTAGAGTGAGAGCCTATTCGCAGAAAGGATACAAGCATACGAAACAATCATATCCGATACTTCGGCAGGGGAATTTTTGTGCGCATCGGGCGCGTTAATTCCGGCAGAACCTGGAGCGAAACTGCTATCGAAATTCAATAGTAATTGATTTTGTGACAATCACCTTGTAATTCAGAAAGCCCCCGCCCAAAGGAGCCAACTTCAAGACGGGGGCTTGAAAGAGCTGCTGGCATCATGCTTACAGCCCGTATAAAGCTCACACCCTTGAGCTTTATAGTCTTTTACGTTTACGATGTTGTTTTCAAACGCAAACGATATCAAATCTGTACTTTCTCGGCATAGTTTCTTATTTGCAGTGACAAATGACCGGTTGCGAATTCACCTAAAGCGGTTAAATGGCCGAATGAAAAATTAAATAACGAGGCTGGTAGTGCGAAGTATGCCGATACCCTCTTCATTATATGCCTCCTCCAGTAATCGAAATCCCCCGAACCACCAACGAAAAAAACCATCTCCTGTGAAAGGGAAGATTAACAGTTATGGTGTAAATTGTCAATATAATTTTAAGACAAAATCGAAGTCTATGTGAATAAAAGAGGTTTTTTCCCTGGTTGGCCGCAGTAAAATAAAATCCATATATTTGCAAAGCCTTCTAAAACAAACATTTAATAAATCTTTTGTATACGGGGAACGCACTGCATATTTTTTTTGTTTTATTGCATTCCTTTTTGAAATTTCGGAAAGGACTTGATAATCTATCCAAATTGAAGCTTGTAGTTAAGACCGAAACGATGAAATAGATAAGAATTCGTTCTTGGCTGATGATATGTAATATGCAGTTGATTGCTTTGAAATATTTGATGGAAAGGAATGAAAGATGAAAGCTTTTCGATTTTTGTTTTTGGTTATATTTTTTGCCGGTTTGCCGTTCGGTTGCCGGTCTCAGCAGCCGTCGTTTAAGATTGCCCCAAAGCCTCTATTCCGTGATCCGGTACAGGATGGTGCGGCGGATCCTGTCTTGTGCTGGAATCGTGCTGAAAAAAAATGGTTCATGTTTTATACGAACCGCCGGGCCAAGCTGGCAAGCGGGCGGGGAGTTGCATGGGTACATGGTACGCATATCGGTATAGCTGAGTCGGCGGACAACGGAGCGACATGGACATACCGGGGAATCTCCCAGATCGATCTCGGAGAGCCTAACCAGACCCATTGGGCGCCGGAAGTCATCGAGCATGACGGCACATATCACATGTTTTTGACGTTCGTGCCGGGGATATTTAACGATTGGAGGCATCCGAGGGACATTGTTCATCTAACCAGCAAGGACCTGCTCAAGTGGGATTATCAATCTACGTTAAAGCTGACCTCGGATAGAGTAATCGATGCCTGTGTCCTTCAACTGCCGGATGGGACATGGCGGCTATGGTATAACAACGAGGTTGACGGCAAATCCATCTATTATGCCGACAGCCCCGACCTGTATAAATGGACCGACAAGGGCAAGGCCCTGGGCGAGCGACCCGGCGAAGGTCCGAAGGTATTTAAATGGCACGGTAAATACTGGATGGTTGTGGATGTCTGGAGCGGATTGGGTGTGTATTATTCGGATGATTTACTGAACTGGCGGCGCCAGGAGAAAAATCTCGTCGAGCAGCCCGGCACCGGTCTGGACGACCAGGTCAAGGGCGGCCATCCGGATGTGGTTGTAAGCGGCGATAAGGCTTATCTGTTTTATTTTACCCATCCGAGCCGACATGAAGGCGGCCCGAGAAGTCCTTACGAACAGGCACGCAGCTCCATCCAGGTTGTGGAATTAAAATACCAGGACGGCGAATTGGTCTGCGACCGTAATGAGCCGACTATGATTAATCTTTTACCGAAATAAAGGAAATTTGTGCCGGAATTTAGATTATGGAATATGCTGTAGGCAAGACTGGCAGGGTAATAGCGGCGAGATTGTTCGAAGGTGAAGACCTTTATGAATCGGTTCATGAAATAGCCCGTGCGGAAAATATCCGGGCCGCCGCGGTTTTGATTACCGGTGGTTTCAGGAAGGCCGACGTGATTGTCGGGCCGAAGCAGGAACATCCGAAGATAATCGGCAACAGGAAGGAATTTGCCGGACCGGGGGAGGTGCTCGGCGTCGGCACTATCTACTGTGACGAGGAAGGCCCGAAGCTGCATATCCATTCGGCAATCGGCAAAAACGACCAGACAATTGTCGGCTGCCCGAGAGGGAGGGTGGAGACTTTTTTGATTCTTGAGGTGACGATTATCGAGATTAAAGGCCTATCCGCATCTCGAAAGCCCGATGAAGCTTCCGGCCTGAACCTTTTGAGAATTCAGTAAAATTGTTGTCAAGGCCGACAATCCAACCTTGTCAAACGCTTTTAGTGTGTTCTTTTTCCTGTTTGATTTTCAGCGTATAATCGATAATATCCGGGACACTAACAATCCCTACAAGCTTGCCGTCGGATGTAATGGGTACCCGACGAAAAAGATTTTTTGAAAAAAAATCACATATATCAATTAAGCTATCATCAATGTCGAAATGAATCGCCCGTTCGGTCATAAAATTGCGGACCTTTTGGGTTTCCAGACTTTCAGTATCATAGAGCAGGCCGACCACATCTTTTTCGGAGATGATACCGAGAAGATTCATCTGGTTATCAACAACCGGCAGACCTGAGATTCTATGTTGAAGCATCAGTTCCATTGCCTCGCGTATTGGAGTTTCTCTTGTGACACTAATTACGTCTTTAGTCATGATTTCTTCTGCTGTAAACATAATCATCTCCCGGCAAAATCTTTTTTTGAAATCTTTGAGTTTTATACGCAGTAATTGATTAATCGATTCAATTATAATTAATTTCAGGGGATATGCTACATTAATTTTATTCGGGAATTAGAGAAAATTTCTGCTTTATCCCATTGACTTAAGCGTGGGATGTCATTAAAATAGTGACATAGTCCTTTGTAGTCGAGATAGATTGGACGGCATGGCATTTCGTAGCAGCCAATTTTAGTAATAATCTGGTGTTTTTTCTGTCCGGTCTTCAGTAGATGCATTGTTTTTTGCCGCATTATGAGGAGCGGATATAATATTTCTTAAAGAGAGGATAAGCAATGAAAAATCCGAGACTTATATTCATAATATGTGTTACTATCCTTGTTGCAGGTCCTTTGGGCCTTGTTTATCTGAATGGGCAGCAGGATCATAAAATCGAACCGGTTGAGAGAGGCCGGGGGGGTGAGCTTTGCCGGAATGTAACTGGCAGAAAACAAATGCCTCGGAATTACGGCAAAATTAAGGTGCCTGCGGAATTGTCTTTCGAGCTGATATCGGGGGAGAATCCGAAGAATCCTGTCACTATGCTTATTTCGGCTTTGTCTTTGGTACCGGTCGAATCAGGAAAAATAACATTGAAAATCCCACAAATCGGCGAAGAAACCTCTGAGAGGATGGAATTATGGTCGGGCAAACCTGCTGATTTTGTTTCTGAATCGATGGATTATGTTATGGATGCTTTGCCTGTAGGAAATTATAGATTCGTTGTAATATTCGAATTTTTACCACTCGGCAAAATTGAAACTCTCGGTTTTTCAAAGTCGCTATATTTGGATGTTCGGCAGGAAAAAATTCTGTCATCGAATGTATCATTCCGGCAGATAAAGCGAATCGAGTTGATGGAAGAACTAAAGCAGAGTGCCTTATTGAGCTTGAGGCCTGAGTTGCAGAGCACTGATGTACAAGCACAGGCCCGTGAAATCGCCGCTATCGAGTCTTTTGATCCAGGAATGTTGAAGAGGAAAATCGAAGAATTAAAAAATACCGACCCGGAAGTGGCAAAAAAGATTCGGGAATTGAATCGAATTAGGATTGGTACAGAGCAGGAATCCGAAAGTCAGGGATTAGTTGAAAGCGCGAATACAGGTTCTGGTGATGAAATAAAAAGGACCTCATTTCAAGCATTTCGCGGCCAGCCGGCGTCAGAGCGGCAGGTTTCTGTCCCGGAGTATCTTAAAAAATAAAAAAGCGGAGATTATCTCCTTGAAGAAAGGATATAAATAATGAAAAAATTATTCTTTAATGCGAAATCTGGAATTATCTTTGCGATTATTTTTACATACGTTCTTGGTAACAATGCAATGGCAGTAGTGGATTTATGTGTAACAAGTGTAAGTGTCTCGAACAGGCCATATAATAATATTTTTTACCAGAGCAGCGAAGTTCATGTTACTATTGTGATTGACTATCTCGGAGGTGAAGTTCCATCAAGTATTACTACGATAGTCTATGCCGATGATTATGTCATAGCTACAGAAACTCAAGGTCCGTATGGTATCTATCATGTGTATTGCACCCTCCCCGAAGATATTCCTTATGGCGAATATACTATTAGTGCGGAAGTTACATGTATAGGTGATAGTAACCCGGACAATAATTCAGAATCGGATGATTCAGATATTATTGTTGGCCCCTTGTCTTCAAACATATGGCTATATGATTTAGATATTTTGAATAGGCCTTCAGATAATATTTACGATCTCGGACAAGATATTGATGTTGAATGTTTTGTTCAGAATGTCGGTGATGTTATTTCGGATAGCTATATTGTCAATTTTTATCTTGAAGGATATTTTTTGGGATCTGAATCTCGTAGTCCTTTGGAAGTTGATGGATACGATATTTTTAGTACGACAGTTTCGCTCCCTGAAGATCTTTCTGATGGCTCTTATAATTTCTGGGCAGAAGCAATTTGTTCGAATGATGATAAACCGAATGATAATGTGTGCAGTCACTTTTACAGAATCAAGATAGTTACACCATATCCAGATCTTACTATTACAAAAATCGATGTCGATAAGAGAATCTTCAGGCCGGGTGATTCGATAGTTGTTTCGTCTGAAATTGAAAATATCGGCAATAAGGAAGCAGAAGAATATAGTATTGAATATTTTGCCGGTAATTACAACATAGGTAGTGGGGGTGGCTGCTGTTTGGATCCTTATGAAACTGATTCGATTAAAACAACATGTAAATTTCCGGATAATATCCCTGCTGGTTATTACCTTATTTGGGCCAGAGCTGATTGTTCGGAAGAAATCAGTTTGGGGGACAATGAAATGAGTTTTTCCTCTATGGTTTGGGTTGGGCCTTATCCTGATTTGAAGGTTGAGGTGGTGGACGCTGCAGACGGTGTTTATATGGCGGGAGATGAAATTGTCATTTACAGTCTTATTAAGAATATTGGAGATGAGATTTCAAGTGATTACACGATAGACTATTATATATCGGATGATGTGACTATTACGGAGAGTGATAGCCATATTGGTTATAATAATCGTGTTGCTCTATTACCCAATGTGCAACACAGTTATAGTACAACATGTAAATTACCTCCCAATATTCCTACTGGTGATTTTTATGTTGGAGTAATAGTTACTTGTCCGGAGGATTATGATTATATGAATAATACAGACTATGATAATTCGGCTGTAGGAGGTATCCATCCATCTGGATACGTATGCGGGCGAATTGAGTATCGGTATTCGATTTATAATATACCAGTTAGATATGCCTCATTAGAAATATATGATAATCAAAATACTGAAAGTCAAGTTGATGACCTTATAATAGGTCAAACACATACAGACCATAATGGAAATTACGGCGTTGTTGTTTCGGATAATGTACAGGGTAATAATGAAATTTATGTGAAAGTTTTCACGAAAGGCCGTAGCGGTGCATATCCGGGGACTTCAAGTATGATTTGCGATGTGAGGGACGAAGTCTTCGGCGAGATATATTTTTTAGAAAGTCCGCTTTATCCTCATCCTCAGGATTCGTCTGTCGTAATTGATATGAGGGCGGTGGGGGAAGTAGGGGCATTTCTGGTCTATGATTCTATTGTAGAGGGCTTTCATAAAGCAAAAACTTTCTTTGATATCGAAATGGAAGATATCACAACATATTGGCCGAATTCCTATGATCTATCGTTTTATGATCCGGAACGCGGGATATTTATTGCTGAGAATGATAAAAGAGATCGTGACGTTATAATGCATGAATACGGCCATTATATTGCACAGGTATGTAATTTTACACAGGGTTCTGTCGGCGATAATCCGATGCACTATTGGGATGAGGATTTACGTTGTATTCCCGTTGAACGCACCGAGGAACAGGCGAGAAATCTTACGTTTCGTGAGGCCTGGGCTACCCTGTTTAGCATTGCGACACAGTATGGTGATACGAGATACCCGTATTCCGGTGATACTATGTATCAGGATGATGATATTGAGAGTGGATATACGTTTAAGATAGACCTTGAAAAAGATACGAAAGCTCATAATTCGCCGGGGCAGTATTATGAAAATATGAATACTTGTGCGTTATGGGATATTTTTGACGATAATTGTTGCAATGAAGATAATCTCGACGTTTTAAGCGATACGTCACTTTCCAAAACATGGTCGGTATTTTGCGAATATAAACCTGAGGACATCATTGATTTTTGGAACGGCTGGTTGCAGCTTTATGATTCGGAAAATGATATCAGGGGCATTTTCCTTGATCATGAAATGGATTTTGTTGAGTAAAAGTAAGTGTGATTAACCATTTTTTTCGTTCAATTCAAAAGAAGGTCGGCTTAGAATGGCGAAGAGATTTTTTGCTGGGCTAAAGTGACCGCATTGATCTTAAATGCGGCAATATTTTCCCGTTTGTCTTGATCTTGTTTTAATTCGGCGACCAACAGGGCATGTCGTCGACGCCGGGATTATATGTCAGGCGTTTTTGATTGTTTCCATCGACGTCCATAATATAAATCTCGAAATCGAAATCCCGCATTGAAACAAAAGCTATCTTTTTGCCGTCCGGCGACCAGCAGGGAGACATGTTGCCGGTAAAGGGATAGTTTGTCAGACTTTTTTGTTCTCTTCCATCTGCATTCATAGTGTAAATTTCGTTATGTGATGTAAGAGCGATTTTTTTCCCATCGGGTGACCATGAAGGCATAGCGGCGTTGATGTTTGTCAGCCTTTTGTATTCGCTGCCGTCGGCGTTCATAATGAATATATCGCTGTTTTTGGGGGCGGTATATATAGCCATAACTATTTTTTTGCCGTCCGGCGACCATGCGTGATTGGAGGGAAAAAAGCTACCTACTATTTTTTCGCCACCTCCGTCGATATTCATAGCATTAATTGAAACGGTATTATCTCGATATGATTTGAATAGTATCGAATTACCATCAGATGACCAGAAAGGGCGGGGATTATAAGATAAGGGGGAAGTTCCCAGTTTTTTCAGCTTGCTGCCGTCCGCATTGGCGAGATAGATGTCTTCTTTCGACGAAAACACTATCTTTTTGCCGTCCGGCGACCATGATGGCATCTCTTTGTGAACTTCAAAATCAGTCAGCTTTAGGAATCCGCTGCCGTCGGAATCAATAACATGTAGTTGATACACCAATCTCCCGCCGAGTGTAAAGGCGATCTTTTTGCCGTCGGGCGACCATGAAAATGAGCCGATTAACTGGCCTTCGTGGATATAATTATCCGTAAGATTTTGCTGATTATTACCGGTTTCATCCATTATATAGATGCCGTAAATGCCTTCTCTATTGGAGATAAAAGCTAACTTTCCGGATTTGGGAACTTGTTTGATTTCTGTATATGTTTTTGCCGCTGTTTTGTTTCTATCATTTGCAATTTTTATCCTTTGGCAACTCATTAATCCGGCCAGAATGATTGCATTTGATAGTAAAGCCATGATTAATGCAGATTTGGCAATTTTGGATTTGTTTTTTGGCTGCATAATTTCTCCTTTTTAGCCTTAGCCAAATTCCCTCCGATGTTTTGTTGGAAAAACATGGCTATGGTTTCAATCCGCATATTTTTAAGCAAAGATGCGGTCCTCAGACGGCACTATAATAGTTTATGATAGTAAAATATTTTCGCCGCGACAAATAATATATCAAAATATCGGCTCTGTCGGTAATAACGGTGATAAATGGATTGACTGGAAAGCTATGAGCGTTTATTATTCGGTTTCTTTGGTCTTAATGACGAAGGAATAGGTTGCTAAACAATTGATAACAAGGCGTTTAATTACAATTAAAATGGATTAGAGAAATGAGAACAATTATCTTTGCCTGTTTTATGGGAATTATAGCACTTGTGTTAGGATTGGTGATTTTCGGGCGAATCGACGGAAAGAGGATTTCTTTCAACAGGGCAACACTGGAAGAAGTAGATACGTTCGGCGAAGCATGGGAAGCATTCAAGAAGCAGCCTTTGCCAGTTCATGTCTGCGGCGGCACAGCTTTTATCGTCGGAGGCTTGGGCTATGTCCTCTATTCGGTAAATCGCAGACAGGTTTCTAAGGATAGGTATCGACGTAAAAAAGATGTAGCTAAACAAAAGATCGAGGAGTTTCCCGGTCTTGAAATAGTGCCGAATAAAGGCCCGAAAAAAACGCCGACGCCGCAACGCGGCGATTTGGAGCGGCTGGAACGTGAGAGGGTTTTTTTCTGCAGGGTACTTGGATTAGCTACGCTGGGTATATGTAAATTCTATGCCGTGCCGCAGGGCAATTTCCTTGTCGTAACGGCATTCGGAAAATATCGGAAAGTATGTAAGCCGGGACTTGGTTTTATATGGAGTTTTTGGGGATTATACCAGAGGCCATATAAGAATATGCCGCTTATCCAGTGTAAGGAGACTACAAGCACATATGACAGAGAGACGGTTGTCGGCAGCGAAGGCCTTAAGTGCAGGCTTGACGTGATGATTTGTTACAAAGTCGAACATCCCGGCAAGGCCCTTTTTGAAGTTGATAATTATGAAAGTGCTATTGAGAATGTCGTGCGTGCCGCTTTAAGAAACGAATGCAGCAAACATCCGGCTAAGAACCTTAGTGCTTCTCACGATACTATTGCGGGGAACCTTCGAGCCATGCTGAAAAAAGAAGTTGAGCCATGGGGCATTGTGGTCAGGTTGCTTAAGATAAGTAATATCGACGTTACTGGCAAGGATGTTGATAATAAAACGGATTCTTTTATTCTCAGGTAATACCTTTTGTGTAAAGAACCGAAGCTTGAAGTTTGTATTTGCCTGGGCAGGCTCGGTGAAAAGTGATTCAATAAAAGCAGCCCGACTGGAGAAAACGTAATGGAAAAAATGGACCGAAGGAAATTTCTTACTCTTGGTGCCGGTACGGCGGGAATTTTTTCTCTCGGCGGTTGTGCCGCACTCGAAAAAATCATGGGAGGCAGGAAAATGCCGTTCAGGATTTCATTGGCCCAGTGGTCTTTACACCGGCGGCTTTTCGGTACCGCCGAGCCTAAGCTGGACAATCTTGATTTCGCAAAGGAGGCTCGAAACCTCGGCTTCGATGCAGTTGAATACGTCAATCAATTCTTTATGGACAAAGCCGAAGATACTGAGTATCTGGCTGAGATGAAAAAAAGAGCAACTGATCACGGAATCAGGAGCCTTCTTATTATGTGCGACCGAGAGGGTAATCTTGGCGATCCCGATTCGAAGAGACGCACGCAGACCGTCGAAAATCATTATAAGTGGGTCGAAGCAGCCAAACATCTCGGATGTCACTCGATTCGAGTCAACGCTGCTTCTGCAGGTACATACGAAGAACAGAAAAAACTTGCTGCAGACGGCCTCCGGCGTTTGTGCGAATTTGCCGCAGGAGATAGGCTCAACGTGATTGTCGAAAACCATGGCGGCCTTTCGTCGAACCCGAAATGGTTGACTGCCGTTATCGAAGAGGTAAATCTGCCGAACTGCGGGACATTGCCGGACTTCGGAAATTTCCCCTCGCAGATTGATAGGTACGAAGCCGTCAGGATGCTTATGCCCTATGCCAAAAGTGTCAGTGCCAAGAGCTACGATTTCGATGAAAACGGCGATGAAACCGGGACCGATTACTATCGCATGATGGAGATTGTTCTTGAGGCAGGCTATAACGGTTATGTAAATGTCGAATACGAAGGCAACAGGCTCAGTGAAAACGACGGCATTGCGGCAACAAAAAATCTACTGGAAAAAATCCGGCGGCAATACACACAAACCTGATATGAGAATCGTCTATGATTGTCGGTGTTATGACAGCTCATCTTTCTCTGCCGGGAGTTGCTTCTCTCAAAGGCAAAAGAAGTATCGTAAAGAGCCTTATCGGCAGACTTAAAAGTCGATTTAATATCTCTATTGCCGAAGTTGACCTGCAGGACAACAAAACTGCCGCTGTAATCGGGATCTCTGTGGTATGTAACGAAGCTCGCTTCGTTGACCGGCAGTTCGATTCCATTATAAATTTTATGCGCAACGATGGCCGATTCATTCTCGGACAAATCGAGCGTGAGAAATTTTCATAGGTTTGAAATCTATATTATCTTGTCGGTAATAAATGTAGCTCCGAAGAACATATCGATGATATCCGTTGCTCCGAGGAACATATCCAGAGCTATCGCGGCGAAAAGAACGGCCTCACGCAGCAGAAGCATTCGCAGTTTTAAATGTGTGAAAAAAAAGATTAATCCGACGGCGCATGTTCCGAGAAGATAATATTTCGCCTCTTCGGCAAACAGCCTGGCATATCCCGAGCCGAGTCCGAGAAATGTTTGAAAATATTTAATTGCCAGAAATAATGTCACTATTGCCAGGATAGCCGTGAAAATTGCCGTTGCGAGTATCCACATGCGGTCGGCGTATCCGGCCCAGACTAATCCCTGCAAGCCGACGCCGATAACTATGGAGCAGCAAAGCATGCTAATGGTCAACCAGATGATCGGGCTGACTCCCAGAGCATCATTGAGTGGATCGCAGAAAGTCAGGATGATCCCGAAGGCTAAAGCGGCCATAATACCGAGCCGCCTGGCTTTGATGAGCAGGGCGAAGCCCATTATTAAAGCGGCTATGGGGACGTGGTAAAAACCTATCGCAGGTGTCTGATGCTTGGTGGCGACCAGCGGGCTCAGAAGGCTGTAGAAATGTGACGGTTCGAATCTGGGGCGTATCGAAACGGCGAAGGAATGAAGATGAACGGTTACATAAAAAAATAATACGATTGCCAAAAACGGCAGCGTTGCCAGCAGGGCGCTCAGCCATTTTTTGTTTTTGAAAGCGAAAACCGCCGGACAGAACAGCCATGGCACCGATGCCGCCAGCAAACCGGCCGTTGGGTGACACCGAGTGAGATAAAGGGCAAAAGGTCCGAATCCGTAAATCGCACCGGCCAAAAGTGACTCGACGAATCCCGATACCCATCGTCGGCTCAGAATATAACCACCCGCCGAGGCAAGTAAAAGATTGACCGGCAGAAGGATGTCATAGGTTCGAAATTTTTCAAAATAAGGCTGATATAGATAAACAGCGAAAGCGGCATAAACTACAGCCGCGGCAACGAACATTAGATATCTGTTTTTCAGCACGGTAAGTATTTCCAATCTCCAAAGTATTCAATCGAACGCCCGAATTCAGAGTTTGGCTTTTATTTGTGTCGAATCCTTTTTAGGGGATTTTTTGATATCGACGATTTTGATTTTTGATTTTGAGCCGGCGGATTTCGGGCATTCGCCGGTCCAGCAGTAGAGGCACAGTTTTTCCTTCGGCAAACCTATCGCTTTGACCATATCATCTACTCTCTGGTATCTCAGTGTTGTGACATCCAGGTCTTTTGCAATCCATTCGACCATTTGCCGGTACTTTTCGCAATTATGGTCGATATACTCCGAGATTTTTTCGGTGTCTTTCTTTTCGAGGCTGCGAATGGCTTTTCTGGCCGCAAGCTCCTTTGTCGAACGCGTGGAAAGATTGAATCTGCACGGGAACATCAGCGGCGGACAGGCAGGCCTGATATGGATTTCTTTAGCGCCGCAATCCCATAATTTCTTAATCGTGAAATTTTTGAGCTGTGTCCCTCTGACTATGGAATCCTCACAAATAACAATGCTGTTGCCTACGATGACTTCTTTAATCGGAATCAGTTTCATCTTTGCAATCAAATCTCTTTGCTCCTGAGACGGCGGAGTGTAACTTCTGCCGTAGCCGGGAGTATATTTGACAAGCGGGCGCCGGAACGGTTTGCCCGATTCCATCGCGTATCCCAGTCCGTGTGCAAGGCCGGAATCCGGGACACCCGAAACCAGGTCCACGTCGATATCCCTGTCGTGCTTTGCCAAAAATCTGCCGCATTTTTCCCTGACGATTTCAACATTTATGCCTTCGTAATTTGACGCCGGAAAACCGGTATATATCCACAGAAACGCGCAAATTTGGTTCCTGCTGTCATCACCCGGTTTGCTTTGAACCATTCCGTTTTCATTGAGCAAGACAATCTCTCCGGGCGCAATGTGTTTGACAATCTCGAATCCGTTATTCGGAAATGCGCTTGTCTCTGCGGTTACAGCCCAGGCGTCGGAGCGTTTTCCGACGATAAGCGGCGTATATCCGAGCCTGTCTCTTGCGGCATAAATCCCGTCCTTATTCAGCAGCAGCAGCGAGCAGGAGCCTTCGATGGCGTCAAAAACGTTTTCTATGCCGTCAACGATATTATTTCCCTGATTGATAAGCTTGGCGATTAATTCAGGTGTATTGACGGCTCTGCCGCTCACTTCGCTGAATGAAACGCCCTTATCGAGCAGTTCCTGGGCCAACTCTTCGGCGTTTTCCACGTATCCGCTTGTGACGATGCAGAATGGCCCGTGACGTGAATTGAGATAAATCGGCTGTTCGTCATAGTCGCTGATGACTCCGATTCCTTTATTGCCTTTTATGTGTTTGTAGTCGTCGTAGAATTTTGATTTGAACTGGCTTTGATTTAAGTTGTGAATTTGACGGGTGAATTCCTTATCCAATACTGCGATGCCCCCATATTCAGTACCGAGATGTGAATGGTAATCCGTGCCGTAAAATATTGTTTCCGCGCAGTTTCCCTTCGTAGCCACTCCAAAGATTCCGCTCATGATTTACCTCCTTTTTGTTTTGCCTGTGACTTCCTTGTTCAAATGTTCGGCGATTTCGCCCGGTTTCCGGATATCGGTATTATATCATACTAGCGCCGGCAAATTCAAATACGAAAGGAAAACTTTGTCTGGTTTGTTGTTAGTTTTAGGAAAAAACCGTTATATACCCTCCTTATACAGGTCTAAATTATTTGAGCACAACTTTGCCTGCGCCTTTTGTTATCCTGCCTATTTTATAGACCTTTTCGCCGTATTTTTTCAGTTTTCCCGTGATCGAATCGGCAAAGTCCTCGGCGACCACCAGAACGAAGCCTATGCCCATATTAAAGACTCTGTACATTTCCTCTTCATCGACCGGGCCTGCATTCTGCAGAAATGTAAATATTTTTGGTTTGGGCCAGCTCGATTTCTTTATTACGGCGTCGCAGTTTTTAGGAATAACTCGTGGAATATTGCCGACGAGACCACCGCCGGTAATGTGAGCCATTGCATGAACGATTCGTTTAACTTTATATTGTGAAAGAAGTTTTATAACCGGCCGAACGTAGATACGCGTCGGTTCCAGAAGAACATCGCCGAGCACGGCACCTCCGAGCTGCTCTGGGGTATCGGTCATTTTTAGAGCCAACTGTTTGAAACAGATATTGCGAACGAGCGAATAGCCGTTGCTGTGTATACCGCTTGAAGCGAGACCTAAAATTACATCTCCTTTTCTAACATTTTCGCCGTTAATAATTTTATCCCGCTCAAGAACACCAACGGCAAATCCCGCCATGTCGAAATCGTCTTTGGCGTAAGTATCCGGCATCTCCGCGGTTTCGCCGCCTATAAGCGCGCAATCGGCCTGACGACAGCCGGCCGCGACGCCTTTTACAAGTTCAGCAATAACCGGCGGTTCAAGCTTGTTGACGGCGATATAATCGAGGAAAAACAATGGCTCCGCTCCGGCGACAAGCATATCGTTGACGCTCATCGCCACTAAGTCTATACCGACCGTATCGTATTTTTTGATTTTTGCGGCTAACTGGACTTTACTGCCGACGCCGTCGGTGCAGGCTA
Organism: Sedimentisphaerales bacterium; assembly: GCA_016933295.1. GTDB lineage: Bacteria > Planctomycetota > Phycisphaerae > Sedimentisphaerales > Anaerobacaceae > JAFGPS01. Next base: position 14,478 of record JAFGBG010000234.1, read on the forward strand.
TTAAAACTGGATTTTTGTAATTTTTTTTGAAGAGTTTCTCGTCGTAATCCAATCGGAACATTCCGGCGAAACCACCTTTTGCCTCTATTACACGAGGTCCGAATGTTCCGGCGACCGCAGGCCAGATTTGCTCGACCATCTGGTCATTGGCATCGATGCTTACTCCTGACTGTTCATAGCTGAGAAATTTGCTCATTTATTTATGTCCGAAAGCCGTCAAATTTCTGATTCGTCGAACATGTGTAACTGGTAACGTTCGAGAGAAAACTTATTTACCGTTACGTCCACAGGTATTTTGTATTTGCCGCTCCAGCAGGCGGTGCAATAATGCTCGGCGGGCAGGGCGGCACAATTTAGCATACCTTCCAGAGAAATATAGCCGATACTATCCACTTCAAGGAATTCCCTGATTTGTTCCAGGTCGCGATTATTCGCCAGTAATTCCTCTTTTGTCGGAAAATCAATACCATAAAAGCATGGGAATCTGATTGGCGGGCAACTAATCCTCAAGTGAATTTCCTTAGCGCCGGCTTGACGTAAGGCCCTTATTTTTCCTCTGGTTGTAGTACCTCTGACTATGGAATCGTCAACAACTACGATACGCCTGCCGTCCACTATTTCCTTGATAATCGCCAGCTTGAGTTTTACCTCCAGCTCTCTTTGCCTCTGCTCCGGCGAGATAAAAGTTCTGCCGATATAATGGCTTCTGACGAAACCCATATCGAAAGGAATTTTGCTTTGCTCGGCAAAACCTATCGCGGCGGAAGTTCCCGAATCTGGTACAGGTATAACGACATCAGCATCTGCGGGATGTTCGACGGCTAATTGTCTGCCGAGCTTTTTTCTGAGCTGGTGTACGTTTTCGCCGAATAAAGTACTGTTTTGTTTGGCAAAATAAACATGTTCGAAAACGCAATGGGCCGGTGTAATTTTTTCGGGAGAAACAAAAAATCTGCTGTGAAGGCCGCTTTTATTCAGCGTAACAATTTCACCCGGCTGGACCTCTCTGACAAATTCAGCTCCGATAGTATCGAAAGCGCATGTTTCACTGGCAACTACATAGGCACCATCCGGAATTTTACCGATGCAAAGAGGTTTGATGCCGTAAGGATCTCGAGCGGCTTCTATTCGGTCATCGAAAAGAAAAAGCAGGCTGTATGCCCCTTGGAGGTGGTTCAATACGTGCCCGATGGGATCCGGCTTGCTGACGTGTGTCGGCTTTGCGAGTAGATGAATGATAACTTCGGTATCGTTTGTCGATTTGAAAATACTGCCGTATGCCTCGTATTCGTCTCGAAGGAGCGGTGCGTTGATAAGATTGCCGTTATGTGCTATGGCAACCTGCCCCCGAGAGTATTCCGCTAAAAGCGGCTGACTGTTTATTTCTTTGCTGCCGCCGGTTGTTGAATATCGGACGTGACCGATAGCGATCGGATTGGATAATTTTTCGAAAATATCCTGACCCGAACGAAAAACCCTTCTTACCGTACCCATCCCTGTATAGCACTGGATCACTTCGCCGTCGCTTGATGCGATACCCGCCGATTCCTGGCCTCGATGTTGAAGGCTGTGCAGGCCGAAGTAAGTTTTAAGAACAGCCTCTTCGTCTCCGAAGATGCCGAAAAGACCGCAGTTTTCTCCGATACCCTCGAAGCGTTGTTCCTCAAAAACAAACCTGGAACAGCCGCCGCTATTATTATCAGATAATTCATTTTTATTTTTTTGCTTCATGGAACGTAGTCTAATCAGACGGTTGTGGCAAGTCAACTTTATTGCGTAAGTTTTCACGTGGAAATTAATCTTATGTATTAATTATCTTCGGTGTTTCAGGTTTCATCTGCGTTATGTAGAGCGAGCCTTGAATCAATCGGATGATAACCGGCAAATATTTCCCCTATGCAGGAAAATCTATCCTTGTCAGAAATTCTATCTATAAGATGAATTTGTCGAATGACTCGAATTTAGAACATCTCTAACTTATTTAACAATAGATATTTGCGTTGTATTGTATTCGCCGCAAAATTTAGTGTGGCACGACAATTGCTGCTATATCTGGTGAGTTTGAATAAATATAGATTAGAAACTATAAAGAAAAGGTCAAAAACTTATGTCAATATCACCGGTAACAAGCTCGGCAAGCGAAATACAAATGGATTATATGAATCTTCTGGTTACGCAATTGCAAAATCAGAATCCGCTTGATCCGTTGGACAACAACGAAATGGCATCGCAATTGGCTCAGTTCTCGCAACTGGCGCAAATTGAGCAGATGAATACCAACTTCGAGGAAGTGCTTGTTGCTACCGAGCGAACGTATGCCAATTCATTAATTGGCAAAGAGATTTCGTTCTTAGCCAAAGCCAATGACGGTACTGCGGATATTAAAAGTCAGAAAATTGATCAGGTTATAAATGATTATGACGGGGAAATTGTCCTTGTCGCCGGAGATTATATTGTCGGTTTATATGACGTTGTATCCGTAAACGATTGATTTGATAATAATAAATTTTCAATATAAGGAGAAATAAAAATGAGTTTTGCATTATCCGCCGGAGTCACCGGGCTTCAGGCCCATCAGAAAATGCTTGATATTGCCGGTAATAACCTGGCCAATGTCAATACGACCGCATTTAAAGCCAGCAGGGTGACTTTCTCCGAGCTTCTGAATGAGACGCTCAAAAAGGCATCGCAGCCGACATCCGGTGTTGGCGGCACGAATCCTCAACAGATAGGCAGCGGCGTTGGAATAGCCGGCATATCACCCAATATGACACAGGGTAATATCATCAGTACGGGTAACGCTCTGGATTTGGCAATTGAGGGAGAAGGTTATTTCGTGTTGAGTGATGGTCAGCAGAATGTTTATACTCGTGCCGGAGCATTTTCGGTTGATGCGGATTCTTATTTGGTCGATCCGGCCACTGGTTATCATGTCCAGCGTATCGGCTCGGAAGGCGAAAGCGACGGTTTCCAGGTTCCCGGCAACAGTAATATACGTATTCCTTATGATGTTGCGATGCCGGCAAAAGCTACGTCTGAAATAGACGTTACAGGTAATTTGAGTGCTGATGCGGCGCTTACCGTAACACAAACTCAGGTCGTAACCTCAAACATAACCTATACATGTGGCGATACGGTTGCATTGGAAACAACCGAAATAGACCAGCTCGACCAGTTCAGCGGAACCTTGACCTCAGGCACAATTACAATCAGCGGCTATGACAAAGACGGCACGGCATTTGATTCGGGGCTGACCCTCGCAGTTGATGGAAGTACGACTCTCGGAGACCTTATCAATCACTTGAATACAAATGTTCTGGACGGCTCGACGGCCTCGTTGGTCAACGGACAAATCAGAATCACGGATGATTCGAGTGGTTACAGTAAAACAGACATAACGATTTCATATTCCGGCGACGGCGAACTTACGACGCCGGCTTATTTTGAAATATCAACGGTCGGCGGAGAGGAAGTTAAAAGTATAAATATTACTGCGTATGATTCTCAGGGCGGCGAGCATGTTATCACAGGTGCGTTTGTTAGAACCGATACGACAAACACATGGGACCTGGTATTGACATCTGTTACAGGAGATATCAGTGAGATTACGATGGATAACCGCCGTATCGAAGACATCGCCTTTGATGCCTCAGATGGTTCTTATCTTGGCTTGAGCGGTTCTGATTCGGCTCAATTTGTGATTACATTCACACATGATCCTTCAAACCAGCAGACTATTGATATAGACATGGGTACGCCCGGGCAATTGGATGGTTTGACGCAGTTTGCAGGTAATTCTACAGCGGTTGCTTCAGGCCAGGATGGTTATGAGGCGGGCAGTCTTTCCACCGTTTCGGTCAATAACGAGGGTATCGTAATCGGTGCGTTTTCCAATGGTATCAAGAAGAACATCGCAACGATACAGATGTCATTATTCCAGAATACGGCGGGCCTTGAAGGCATTGGCAACGGATACTATATACCATCCGCAAACTCGGGAGAAGCCATTGCGACGCAGGCTATGAGCGGCGGTGCCGGCACTATTCACGGCGGGTCACTGGAAAAATCCAATGCAGACGTGGCGACCGAGTTTGTATCAATGATTCAGGCTCAAAATGGCTTCCAGGCTAACGCAAGAAGTATTTCGGTCGCAAACGAAATTCTGCAGGAATTGACCAATCTTATCAGATAATAACTTCGAGATTCTATATGACTAAGGAGATTGTAACCAGTTTAAGGCCGGAATTTATCCTGTCATTGACACCCACACAAAGGTGGAATGCCGCTCGTTTTCTCGATATTGGTTTTATGGGAGAACGCTGGTTTGTAATGGCATGTGTGGCTGTCTTGATTGTATTGGCCGTCCTGTTTATTATAGTGACATACTGCAGAATTAGAAAAGAGAGGGAGTTCACAAACCGTTTGTTTTTCGAATATTCGGATGAAAGAGGTTTAAGCCCCCGTGAGCGGCATATTCTGATGTATATAGCGACAAAGGCAAAACTCAAACAAAAAGAATCGATTTTTACGATGGCAAATGCCTTTGATCGCGGGGCAACAAAGATAAACAGAGCGGCTCTGACAATCAAGGGACAGGATAAAAGAAGGCGTTTGAACGCGGAATTGTCTGTTTTGCGTGAAAAGCTCGGGTTCCAGAAAAGAAGCTCCGTATCGGTTGATACATTAATTGCCAACAGACCCGGCAGCAGGCAGATACCGGCGGATCGAACCGTTTATATAACTGCTCTTGAGACCGGCGATTTTATAAACGTGGAATCTTTTGTTATCGAAAACAATGATTTGGAATTTATTATCGAACCGTCAATCCGCCTTGAAATCGGCAGCGGCGAATTATTGTGCGTGCGATGTTACTTCGGAGCTTCTATATGGGAATTCGATACGACCGTAATCGGGCGCATCGGCGATAATTTAATCCTCGAGCATAACGATAATATACGATTTGTAAATCGCAGACGTTTTTTGCGGGTTCCCATAAACAGGCCGGCCTATATTGCGGCGTTTCCTTTCTCACAAACATTGCCGGATAATATCGGCAAAGAATCACAGGCCGACTCGGCGAATTCCATCGGTGTTAACTGGGGCCTGCCGAAATTTGTACGGGCCGATGTGACTGAGCTGGCCGGGCCGGGATTGCGGATGGTTGCGCCGCTGGAGGTCAAGATAGGTGACAGGGTAGTGGTTATTCTGAAGCTCGGTGATAATAAGAATCGCGGTACGATAAAATCGACAAAGAATGCCCCGCCAGATTCTATTTTTGCCGGAAATGAGGATAATGAAGCTGTAAGAATTGTGGAAGATATCGGTATGGTCAGGCACGCCGAGGCCGTTCAAAACGGATTTTCTATCGCGGTCGAGTTGACGGGCCTGAGCGAAATGAACCTCAGTGAGCTGGTTCGAGCGACTAATGCCGCATCTCTAAAGGCTCGATTTGAGATGCAGTTTCTCGATACCCCGGCGGATAACAAAGGCAGGATAAAGGCCCGGGAGACAGTTGCTGTCTAAGGAATGTGAAATGTCTGAGACTACAGAACAAATTGGTGCGAGTCTTGATGCGTTAACTAAGGAATTCGAGATAATAACGCATAACCTGGCCAATGCGAGCACGACCGGTTACAAACGCAGATGCAACGCATTTTCAAGAGTACTTGATTCGCAAGCCTTGGATTCGCAGACATATTCACCCGGCACGGTCGATTTGACCTCGTCATTCGATTTCTCTCAGGGGAACATCGTAGAGTCTAATCGAAAGCTTGATGTTGCCTTGTACGGCAAAGGTTTTTTTGTAATTGAGACACCCGAGGGGGCGCTTTATACGCGGAATGGTACATTCAGCACGAACCAGAACGGCCAGATTGTTGATTCTCAGGGCCGGATCGTGGCTGGTCAGGCCGGGGCTATCACTATTCCGAACGGTGTTAGTCTTTCACAGCTTTATATCTCCGCCGATGGAACAATTAGCGCCGACGGCACCTCTATCGGGCAGTTTAGGTTGGTTGATTTCGGAGAGAATGAGAACAAGCTTGCGCCGGTAGGTAGTAGTTGTTACCAGTTGATTGAACCTGATATCGAGCCGATTACTGCCGAAAACGTTGTAGTAAAACAAGGCTACCAGGAGGCTTCGAACGTTGAACTTATCGACGAACTGGTGGATTTGATTATGGTCACCAGGCTTTACGAGGCAAATATGGATTTTATGAAGGCGGGAAAACAGGTTACCAGCAGCCTTATGAGTGTTGCTATGGGATAAAACCGATTAATGCGGCAAAACTTTAAATAAAGAAGGAGAACAACATTATGTTAAGAGCATTTTCCACTGCGGCAACAGGTATGACGGCCCAGCAGACAATGGTGGATATAATCGCTAACAACCTTGCCAATATCAACACTACCGGCTTCAAGCGAAGTCAGATCAATTTCCAGGATTTACTCTACGTCGAGATGCAGGCAGAAGGCACGGAGGTGGCCTCAGGCATAAATTCGCCCAGCGGCCTGGAAATTGGCAGCGGAGTTCGTGCCGCATCTAATATCAAAGTCTTTAGTCTTGGTGAGCTTCAGAATACGGGCAATCCTCTCGATATTGCTATTTCCGGTGATGGATTTCTCCAGGTAGTTATGCCGAACGGCGATATCAAATACACTCGCGACGGGGCATTGCAAATAAATGCCAATGGTCAATTGGTTACATCCAACGGCTATTCGATAGAGCCTTCAATATCTATTCCGATAGATGTGGCTTCGATAAGTATCGAAAAAGACGGCGGTGTGAATATCACGGATTCATCTGGAACGCAGTCGGTCGTGGGAAATATCCAGCTGGCCCGTTTCCCGAATCCTTCGGGGCTTTCAAGCGAAGGCGATAATCTTTATGCCGAAAGCGAGGCAAGCGGAACGCCCACGACAGGTACGCCGGGAGAGAACGGTTTCGGAACAATCCAATCCACTTTTCTGGAAAAATCGAATGTTCAGATGGTGACCGAGCTGGTCAATCTGATTACGGCACAGAGAGCATACGAGATTAATTCACGGGCCATAAAGGCGGGCGATGATATGCTTCAGACAGCCAACAGTATTGTTAACTAAGGTCTAAAATGTGTAGCGGAACAGATATGGCGGAACATAAATATATTTGCACGAAAGTTCTTGTTTGTGTGCTTATCCTGTATGCGTTTTTCTGCCGGGCGATGGCTGAAAATTCTACGGATGGTCCTGATGCCGAATCCAGCCTGCAGATTTATCTGCCGAGAGAAGTTACGATCGAAGGCGATATTCTGAAACTTGGACGGATCGGGATTGTTCGAGGCCCGGAAAAACTTTTAGCCGCGGCAAATGAAGTTTCGTTGGGCCGTATATCGGTGCCGGGACAGGAAATTGTAATTGAAAGAAATGTTATTCTCAGCAGACTCGCCAACGAAGGGATTTCATCTTCGAAAGTTACGTTGCTGGGCGCCGAAAAAATAACGATAAAACAGCGGCGGAAAATTATAAGCGACGACGAGTTCGTGACACTGGCGGAAAAGTTCATCAAGGATAATATCTCCGATAAATCGGTGTCGCAATGGAATCCGATTCTTAAGCCGAAAGACATGATTATCCCCGAACCGGATAAAAATATACGATTTTCGAGCGAGTTTGTCCGGAGCGGCGTCAGGAATCAGGCAAAGGTCAAAATCGTTGTTTATTCCGCCGAGAAGCAAATCGGTGACCGTGATGTGACGTTTCGTCTGCAATATAACGTTCGCACGGCCATAGCATCGGTCGATATTCCGGAAGGCGCAATCATAACCCGCGATAATGTCAGGATTGAAACGAAACCTTCAAGCAATCCTGAGCCGGATGGCTGGACGCCGCCTTATGGACAGACGGCAAAACGCGCATTGTCGGAAAATACCGTGATTCAGCCGTATATGATTGGTTCCGTAGAATCTCAGACTGTTGTCAAGCGTAATCAAAATGTGGTCATTCGTATTGAGAAGCCGGGTTTTATGATTACCGCTGTCGGCAAGGCAATGCAGGACGGCAAGGTCGGTGAATATATAAAAGTGCGAAATATCGACTCGCAACGAATTATAATCGCGAAAATAAACCAGGACACGACTGTGGCGCCTGTCTTTTAGAAGGAGATACAATGAACGCAAAAATCAGCCGGTTAATCCTATTGATGGTTTTTATGCTTGTTTCGACCGAGTGCCTGCAGGCAAATTCGATCTGGGCCAAGAGAGATAAAAATATGAAGGCAATATATGCCGATGATGTGGCCCGGCAGATAGGTGATATCCTGACCGTCGAAATTACGGAAAACAGCACAGTCGATAATAAGGCAAAAAGAGACCTGAAAAAAGAAACCGACAGGTCAACAACTTTTAACGGCGAGGTTGGTAATTTTGCCGACATTGGCGAGTTCGGTATGTCCGCCGGCTCCGGCAACGAATTGACCAGCAAAGCCGATTACAAGGATGAGCGAAAGTATGCCGACAATATCACAGTGGTTGTCGTCGATATTCTTCCGAACGGCAATCTGGTTGTAACCGGAAATCGCAAACGTGATATTGCCGGTGACATCCAGACGGTTGAGGTCAGCGGCATCGTCAGGCCGAGCGATATCTCATTCGATAATACTGTTCAGAGCGAGCAGGTTGCGGATTTTCATCTCGTGACAAAAAATAAGGGCGTCAGTGCCCCGTATACCAGGCCGGGATGGCTTGGCACACTCTTTGATATTATCTGGCCTTTTTGATGACAATATATGTGAATTTATTTGAAAGTTGCAGAGCGTGAATCCGACAGAGAAAAAACAAATGAGACAGCGAAAAAATTATATAATACCGGTTGTTAGTTTGCTTGTAGTTTGTAGCATTTTTGCGAACACAGGTAAGTGCGAGCGTATAAAAGATATAGTCGATATCCAGGGGCTTCGCGGCAATCCACTGAGAGGTATCGGTTTAGTCGTCGGCCTGAACAACACCGGTGATACGTCGCTTCTGTCGCGGCAGATTTTGACGAATATATTGAGGAAGTCGGGATTGGTTCTAAATCCTTCCGACCTTAACGGCGGAAATATCGCCGTGGTAATGGTTACGGCGGAATTAGGGGCCTTTGCTCGTGAGGGTTCTCGGATAGATGTCGATGTTTCGGCTGTGGGCGAAGCTAAAAGTCTGCAGGGCGGCACACTTTTACCGACGCCTTTGAAAGGCCTTGACGATGAGGTTTATGCCATAGCCGAAGGTGGTATTTCTATCGGCGGCTGGACGGCCGCCGGTGATAAAGCTTCGGTGACAAAGAATCATCAGACGGTTGGACGAATCCCCAACGGGGCAATCGTTGAAAAGGAGGAGATTGCTACATTTGTTGAAAATATCGGGGGCAGTCGCGTTGTCACTTTGAATCTTAGAAACAGCGATTTTTCGACAGCCGAGCAGATCAGCAAAGTCATCGATCAGGATTTTCCGGAAAGTACGACTGTTGCCGATGCCGGTACTATACGTGTAAAAGTTCCCAGGGATATTTCCGACGCTCAGGTTGCAGGTTTTATCGCGGATATTACAAAACTGGAAGTCAAAGTGGATGTTCCCGCCGTTGTGGTCATCAACGAGCGGACCGGAACAATTGTTGTCGGCGAGAATGTAGGTATATCCGCCGTGGCGATTTCACAGGGAAGTCTCGTTGTCAAAATTACGGAGACCGAGCGAGTCTCCCAGCCGGTAGCTCCTTTCTCCGATTCGGGTACGACCGAAAGAATTCCGGAGACCACGATAGGTGTCGAAGAACAGCAGGCGCACCTGATTCCCGTGTCACGTTCCGTTACGGTCGCCGAACTGGCAAAAAGTCTCAACGGTATCGGGGCGACACCGAGCGACATGATAGCGATATTTAACGCTCTGAAGGAAGCCGGTGCTCTCCAGGCAAGACTGGTGATTATGTAGGAATAAAACGATGGATAACGCCGAATCGATATTAACCGAACGGGTTTCACCGATACTGTCTTTCGGACAAATCGATAAGCCGAACCTGGAAGCGGCCTCGGAGCGAGAGAAGAAACAGGCGGCAAAAGATTTCGAATCGCTTTTATTGAATCATCTGCTGGATGAAATGAAAGATACCATCGGAAGCTGGGGCTATGAAAAAGACGGCGCTTCTACACAGATTCAGGGAATATTCTGGATGTATCTTGCCCGTGACATAGCGAATAACGGTGGAATAGGGATATGGGAAGATATATATAAGACTTTGCAGAATAACGGCCCGGCGGGGCAGGTCGAAAAATCGATGGACGACATTATATGAAAACCTTTGCAGTTGAAATAGAAAATAAGGTTGACGAGCTGCTGGTTTGTCTGGATAAAGATATCGAACATATTCAAAAGAGCTTGTCATATCTGGATGAGCTGCGGACTCTGGTTATCAGGCGGGATGATGCGGCTTTGAGCACATTGCTCGAAGAGATCAGGACTGAATCGAACGGCTACAAAAAAAACGAATCAAATCGGCAGTCAATACGGTTGGAGCTGGCTGAGTGTCTCGGTTGTGCCGCTAAAGATATAACTTTGTCGGCACTTGAGAGATTTGCCCCTGAAGCGAAAAAAGAAATTCTCGTTCGGAATAAAATGAAATTAAAGGCATTGATTGAAGAGCTTAAGAAGGAGTATTCCTGCACTGCGATGCTTTTAGCCGATTGTGCGAGATTCAATGATAAACTTCTGAAAAGCATTTTCAATCTCGGGAGGACCGGAGAGGTTTATTACAACGCTAACGGTGCGGCAAAACAGCAGCGAGATGCGGCTTTTGTCAATATGAAGTTTTAATAAATCTCGGCCCGGAATTAAAGGAGTTTATAATTGGATAGTTTTGGTATAGCGATAAGCGGACTCGAAGCTGCTCAGAAGGCATTCGGAGTAATCGGCAATAATATAGCCAATGCGGCGACCGAAGGATACCATTGTCAGACATTAAATCTTGTCCCGTCCTATACATCCCAGGTTGGTACGGTTCTTATCGGAGGCGGCGTTGACGTGGCCGAAATAACCAGGTCGATTGATTCACTTTTAGAGAATGAAATCCTGCGACAGTACTCATCGCTGGGTAAGCTGTCACAGGAAACTGATACATTACGCACCATAGAGACGGCGTTCGGCGAGCTTTCATCCGGCAGCAGCTTGAGTAAGGCAATAGATGATTTTTTCAATTCGCTGCAGGACCTGGCCACTTATCCGGATGAGTCCGTTTGGCAGCAGCAGGTGGTTGCTGCGGCGGAGACGATGGCCAATCAGTTTAAAACGATGGAAGATTTGCTGGAAAACCTGAAAGATCAAATAACGTTGGAAGCCGAGCAGACAATCGGAGAGATTAATACTCTTATAAGCACAATAGCTGAGTTGAACGACAGCATTGAAAGGCTGGAAATAGGTGGCGGCCAGGCAAATAATCTGCGCGATCAGAGAGACCAGTGTATCGCAGAACTTTCCGAATTGATTGACGTCCAGACCCAGTCGAGGGATTTCGGTGTTATTGATGTAAGCATTGCCGGAATACCAGTTGTCACAGGTGTTTCCTCGGTTGGGCTGGAAGTCGGATACCGGCAGGAATCCGTATTGGGTGTTACAGTTGCAGGCGAATCGAATTATCAAACTGAAGTACAGGGTGGAAAGCTTGGAGGATTGTTATCCTTGAACAACGAGATTATCGCCGATATCCAGAACGATTTGAATACTCTGGCGGGTGCCATAATACAGCAGGTCAATCAATACCACATCCAGGGAGTGGGCTCAGAAGGCTCGTTTACACAACTGACAGGCTGGTCGATGGTAAGCGGAGATTTAGCTGATATTGAACCACCATTAACTGATGGTACGGTGTATGTAAGAGTTATAGATACCGCGACCGGGGAGATAACACGAACGGCGATTTCCATCGACGTATCGGCGGATTCTTTAACAACGATAGCTGCTGATATTTCCGCAGTTACCGGCTTGGCCGCTTCGGTTTCCGGTTCTGTGCTCAGCATACAGGCCGATGCTGGTTATGAATTCGATTTTTTGCCGTCTGTTCTGCCGTCACCTACTGATAGTGATTTCTCCGGTGCAACGTCGCCGCCAGATGTCTCAGTTTCAGGAATTTATACGGGCAATGAAAACCAGACTTTTACGTTTACGGTATCCGGCTCCGGCTCGGTTGGAAACGGAACATTAAGTATTACTGTTACAGATGGTCACTCCAATGTTGTTGCTACACTTGATGTCGGCTCCGGTTACGCCGGAGGGGATTTCTTTGATTTGGATAACGGTATCAAAATAGCTCTCGGAACGGGCGACCTTGTGGATGGTAATACCTTCGAGGTTGAGGCGTTTGCCGAAACGGATACGTCGGGATTTCTTGCCGCAGTTGGAATTAATACCTTTTTTTCCGGAACGGATGCTTCGACTATAGCGGTTTGCTCTGATATATCCGATTCGCCGGGACGTATAGCTGCGGCTCTGGGTGCGGATATGACGGATAACTCCAACGTGTTGCGACTTGCCGGTTTGGCCGACCAGGCTATGGCTGATTTGGATTCGCTGTCGCCGGCTGAATTTTATCGCAAGTTTATTACGGATATCGGGCTGGAACTTTCCGTTAAACAAACGCGGCAGGAAAACACCGAGGCGATAATAAAAAATCTTGCCGAACAGCAGAGCGAGATAAGCGGAGTGGATATTAACAGTGAGGCTGCGCAGATGCTGATATATGAGCAGATGTTTCAGGCGATGGCGAAATATTTGGATACGGTTCAATCGTCTTTGACGACATTAATGGAACTGCTTTGATGTTTTTAGAAAAATAATATGTGAAACTTTCGGGATAAGTAAAAAATGAGCGGCACTTTAACCAGTATTTATAATAACGTCAGCTATGCATTGGGCTTACATACCGCTGAAATGTCACGTTTGCAGGAGCAGGTGGCAACCGGTTCGAAGGTCAACAGGGCATCGGATGATTCTTCCGCCGCTTATCAGATCCTCGGTCTTAATTCAAAGCAAAGCTCGTTGAAAAATTATATTGACAATATATCGAATGTCGTTAACTCTCTCGGATATTCCTCAACTATTGTTCAGAATATGATGTCTGCTGTTTCTGAAACTATGACACAACTGACTCAGGTTACCAGCGGAGTTTACAATGAAGAAGACAGAGCGAGAGTAGCCGAAAGTGTCAATGAAATATTGGAGCAGTTGGTTTCATTGGCCAACAGTGAGCATTCCGGGCAGCACCTGTTCGGTGGAAGCAATACGGCCTCGGAGCCATATCTGATAGAGCGTACTAACGGCCGGATAACGAATGTGACTTATCAGGGCGGTTATAATAGTCGCAAGATAGAAGTGGCTTCGGGTTTGGAATCGGTTATTTCCCTGATAGGTGACGATATATTTCGATGTGACGATCGTGGGGAGGTTGTCTTTCTGGGTGATACAGGTGCCAAAGCCGGGACGGGCACATCCAGCTTGCGCGGTTACGCCTGGCTTACTGTAACGGGTTCCGCCGGTAATTACACTCTTTCCATCGACGGCGGCTTGAGCACATTCAGCACTGACGGCACAGACACTAACCTTGCGGTGACTAATTCGATTACAGGGCAGGTTTTATACATTGACACGACGGAAATTACCGATACCGGTACCGACCTTGTCAGTGTCTCGGGGACTTATGACATATTCAATGTGCTTATCAGTATTCGAGATATATTGAGTAATAACCGGGCTCTGCCGGAAGATCAGGTGGAAGATATGCTGGAAAACTCATTGGGTGTACTTGAAGACGTCAACGATCTTCTTGCTCAGACCGAAGTATCTTTGGGGTATAAAATCAACTTTCTTGACAATCTTGGGGATAATCTGACTGACCTTAAATACGATGCGGATGATGAAGTAACTCGCCTTCAGGAGGCTGATGTTACCCAATTGGCCATAGACCTTGCCCGACTTGAGATTTTATATCAAATGTCATTATCGGTAGCCGGGCAATTGATGTCTATGTCGCTTCTGGATTATGTCGGTTAGCCGACGGGCTGGTGGGTATTGACCATCAATAAATGTGTAATATACGGCATAAATGTTTGATATTTATACACTTTATGGTGGAAATTGCCGCAGAATCGCATTTATGCATGATTACGGATAGACGGCACGGAATTTGCTCATATATTGCTGAAAATATGGTTTTTCCTGTAATAAAAGACTACCGGGCAGGCGATTAAAGGAGTGATACGAATGACCCTCGAAACAGATGCAGGTAAATACGACGAGCACGGGCGGGAAAACGTGTTCGAGAAGATGAATGACTACGAAAAAGGGCTGAAATTTGCCGATGCCGGTGATTATAGGCAGGCATTGGAATATATTCAGAAACATCTTCAAGCGACAGGCGGTGATGCACAGGCTCTCAACGACGCCGGAGCGATACTGCATTGCCTTGGCCGCTCTGAGGATGCCATTATGCATCTTGTAAACGCCCGAAATTTGCAGTCTGACTCCGCCGAAATAGTCTGGAACCTGGTAGAGGCATATCTTGCGACCGGCAGGGCGGATGAAGCCTCGCTGCTTTTTGACGATATGGATAGGATGAATATACTTAACGCGGACGTATTAAACAGAACTGCGAACGTATTCCTGAATCAGAACAACAAAGCCGGTGCAATCGAGATGCTCCTTCGCTCTCTTGAAGTCTCTCCCCAACAGGAAATTCTTTTGCCAATGGTACAGGTGATTCGTTCCAAAAGGCCGAAAATGGCTTTCTTTTGTGGCGGCGATGGGATGACATTCCTAAATGATATCTATGAATTTGCGCAGCAGCGTTTCGAGACACGCCTTTTCGAGGGCAAAACAGAAGATGAGCTTTATGAGTTGATGAAATGGAGTGATATTTCCTGGTTCGAATGGTGTACCGATCTGGCGGTAATAGGTTCACGTAAACCGAAAGTCTGCGAAAATATCGTCAGGCTGCATCGTTATGAAGCCTACTGTCCGTGGCCGGGGCAGGTAAACTGGCGAAACGTCGATACCCTTATCACTGTCGGTAATCGATTTGTCAGAGAGGCCCTGATTAGCGGTGTGCCGGATATCGAAAACAGAACTTCTATTGTCAAAATTCCGAACGGCGTTAACCTGGAAAAATACGAATATACTGAGCGCGGCCCGGGCAAAAATATTGCGTTTTTGTCCAACCTGCGCGCGGTTAAGAATCCTGCTTTTATTTTACAATGTATGCAGAAGCTTCACTTTATTAATCCCGAATATCGTCTGTTCTTCGCCGGTCATTTCCAAGATGCGGCACTTGAACAGTATATCAGGCACATGGTTAATGCGCTTGGCTTGGCCGATGTGGTATTTTTCGACGGCTGGCAGGAAGATGTCTGCTCGTGGCTTAGAGATAAACATTATATTGTCTCGACGAGCATTATAGAAAGTCAGGGAATGGGGCTGCTAGAGGCTATGGCCTGCGGTGTGAAACCGGTTATACATAACTTCCCCGGTGCCGAGGACACCTTTGGGTCGGAATTTTTGTTCAACATCTCGGAAGAATTTTGTGATCATATTCTTTCGCCGAATTACAAGTCTTATAAGTATCGTATGTTCATCGAGGAAAATTATTCACTGCGGCAACAATTGGCTGCGGTCAACAGTATTCTTACTCGGCTCGAAAACAAGATATATTTAAAGCAGAAATCAACATTGCCGGGCGAAGGTTCGCAGAAGCTTGAACCGCAAACGGCGGGAATTAACTCGTAAAAAATATTCATATACTCCTGTAATGTCGGAAAATTATTATACGAATGATGGGCCTGTTGTCAGTGTGCTTATACCGACTTACAACAGGCCGCAGTCTCTATATAAAGCGCTGGTCAGCGTATTTCGACAGGACTACGAAAATCTACAGGTTATCGTGGTCAACGACGGCGGCGAAGATGTGCGTGATATAGTCGATTCGTTTCACGATTCCAGGTTAGAATATATCTGCAGAAATGAAAACAGAGGCAAGGCGTATTCCTTAAACGAAGCGATTGGCAGGTCCGAAGGTAAATATCTCTGCTATCTTGACGATGACGATATTTATTATCCGTTTCATGTCCGAATGCTGGTTGATGCCCTGGAAAATGAGACCGACTGCCAGGTTGCGTATAGTGATTTGTACAAAGTTTACTGTAATCAGTTCCCGGACGGAACTCAGCAGGTTCTCAGCAAAGTCGTTGAGGTCAGCCGCGACTTCGATCGCTTTTTGATGCTGGTGTTCAATCATGTTCTCCATGTCAGCCTGATGCATCATCGCGACCTGATTGAAAAGACAGGACCTTATAACGAACGACTCAACGTTCTGATTGATTGGGATATGACTCGTCGATTAATGTTCTTTTCCGATTTTTACCATGTTCCTGAGATAACGGGGGAATATTCTCATCCGGCGGGTGACTCCGACAGGATATCCGTTCAGCGTCGTAAAGATAAGAACGAATATATGGAAAATGTGTTGACGATAATGACTACAAGGCCGCCTAAGCCCTGGCCGAAATTCGGAGATTTGTCGATTATTTTTATTTCAGAGCGGTTAGACAAGCGTGCGGGAAAAACAATCGGTGAAATCCGGCATCGTACTTTTTATCCTTACAAGCTGTTTCTGCCGATGCCCGAATCCGATTTCAATAGACTTAATATTGATATGCCCAATCTGGTTTTTGTATCCGCCGGTTCATCTTCATGTGCGGAATTACAACTCGATACGGCACTCAAGAAATGCGATGGTGAATATATAGCGTTGGTACCGGCAGATTTTTCCGTAAGGGATTTATGGATAGAAAATCCGATTTACGCCCTGATTAATTGCTCAGACCAGCGGCAGGGTTTTTTGCTGGATAAAGAAGGTGGTCATCCGTGGGCGGCAGTGTTTAGGAGAGATGATTTGCGATTTGCCAGAACACACTTTTCGGATTTGTCTATTTCTGAATCGTTGAAAGCGGCAGGGATTTCTATCAGGTGGCCCCGAAACGAAGAGCTGCCTTTCCAGTTCGATAATTTATATAACGAGGCTCTGTCGATTGAAAGAGATGGTGACTGGCTGGAGGCGGCACAAATATACGAGTATATCGCCGAGAAGTTTCAAAACAGGTTATGGATGAAAAGACTGGCGGCAAGAGCTTTTTTCAAAGCGGGAAGACACGAAGAATCGCAAAATATCTGCAATGAGATTAATCGATGGCGTCCGACGGTGGATACTCTTTTTCTGGAGGCAAAAATCAGGCGTGAAAACGGGGATCTGGATTCGGCAATCGAATTGCTCACAACAGCGGCAAAAACTCTCGAAGGACATGAATTGATATGGACATGACAAAGAAAAATACGGAGCAAGACAACGACTCGACCCAGCATTATGATATCTTGCAGGAATTGGGAGACTGCCATACTTCCGTCGGCGATTATATAAAGGCCCAGCAGTTTTATGAAAAAGCGGCGATTTTATGCCCCGACGAAGCGGGACCGTATGTCGGTCTTGGTGTGGTCGCCATGCAGAAGAACCTTCTTGACGATGCTGAAACTGCCTTTAAGGTTGCCTGCCGCCTTGACAAAAATTCGGCCAGGGCTTATGCAGGTTTAGGTCTGGTCGCACAACAAAGGCACCATTATAAAAAGGCCTTCGATATGTTCTTGAAATGCCTGGAGCTGGATACCGACAATCTCATAGGTATCCTGGGGCTGTTTCAGACATCATGCCAGATGGGATCGTTTGAGAAGGTCACTTACTATCTGGAAACGTATTTGAATATGCACCCGGGCGACGTTTCGGTTATGTATCCGCTTGCGGCTTTGTATATGAAAGACGGAAAATTAGAGGATTCCAAAAAAATGCTGCTCGATATTTTGTCGCTCGACCGTAATCACAGGGATGCGGCATACCTGCTTGAAGAGCTTGAGCATAATATGGCCCAGGCAAGACAGGAGGCGATTCAAACTTTATGAGCGTCAACTGTACCAATATTGTTTCGGACGACCGGATGCTTTTGGCAGGTAAGCTGCAGGAACTGCTGCAAAAGCAGATAGAGCTTGTTCAAAAGGGCCGGTCTGCGGGTAAAAGGATTGAAGAACTGCTGTTACAGACGCAAATCCTGGTAGATGAAATCGGACTGTCGGGAATTCTCGACTCGGAGCAATTTAAAAAACAAAAGGAGCAGATACGAAACTTATATGCTCATCTTTACATGGCGATATCGGCGCAGAAAGACGAAACATCGCGTCAGTTGAGCCGTGTGCGTAAAGGCAAAAATACCATTAATACGTATCGCAAAAATATTTGAATAGGAAAGAAAGATAGAAACGGATAATCGAACGAATCGTTTTTTCGGAGTTTCAAGATAAATGAACATATTAGTCGTAGGCGGCGCCGGGTATATAGGCGGTGCAATTACGGATATATTACAGCATACCGAACACAGGACAAGGGTCTATGATTCTCTTGTGTACGAAGAGTCGTATCGCAAGCCGGTCGAATTTGTTTATGGAGACATACGCGATACCGAGCGGCTATGCGGACAGTTGGACTGGGCGGATGCCGTTATCTGGCTTGCAGCCCTTGTCGGAGATGGTGCATGTGCCATCAATCCGAATCTGAGCCGCCGGATAAACCAGGATACTGTTAGATGGCTTTGTGAAAATTATAGCGGCAGAATCATTTTTACTTCCACATGTTCCGTCTATGGGGCGCAGAACGGCATACTTGCCGAGGATTCACCGACCGGGCCGCTTTCGATTTACGCCCGAACGAAATTGAACGCAGAGCGATATTTGAGTGACAAGAACGCACTTGTTTTTCGACTCGGCACTTTATTCGGAGTCAGTGACTTATTTGCGCGTTTGCGGCTCGATTTGGTTGTGAACGTAATGACTGTTCGGGCAGCGCTGGATGGTGAATTGACTGTTTATGGCGGAGAACAGTTCCGGCCACTTTTGCATGTCCGCGATGTGGCGGAGGCCATAATTGAATATGTCGATACCGAATATACGGGAATTTATAACCTGCACCGGCAAAACGTGAGGATTATTGACCTGGCTTATCAGGTGCGAAATCATTTTCCCGATACCATTGTCAGCAAGACCGCGATGGAATTTCAGGATGCGCGTAACTACCGGGTGAGCAGTGACAAAATACGTTCCGAGCTTGGGTGGAGGCCGAGATGTTCCATAGATGACGGCATCATCGAGATTAAGGAATTGATCGAGACCAGACGTTTGAAAGACGTTATGAATCCGCGTTATACGAATCAGGCTTTTTTAACCAAATGTGTGCCGGAGCTTCAGCAATTTAAATTGCCCGTTGTTAACATGAATGTTGTGGAGTCTGTAAGATGAAAAGCGAACCATTTATTATCAACGGCGGATTGGCGGTTGACGACAGGGGGCAGATAGCTTTTGCGAACGATTTTTGTTTCGAGTCAGTAAAGCGTTTTTATATGGTCTCCAATCACAGGCAGGGTTTTGTTCGTGCGTGGCACGCCCACAAAAATGAGGCGAAATATGTTTTGGCCGTCGCCGGGGCGGCTCTTGTCGGTGCGGTAAAAATTGATAACTGGCAGAAACCTTCCGCCGACTTGTCGGTAGGGCGATATACATTGTCATCAGAGAAACCGCAGGTGCTTTTTATACCTGCCGGATATGCCAACGGTTTTATGTCGCTGACTTCCGACCTCAGGCTGATGTTTTTTTCGACGAGCACACTCGAACAAAGCGCCGCCGACGATATTCGCTTCGACTCTCGGTATTGGGACATCTGGAATGTAGTTGAACGATAAGATATGTATGAAAGATAATTCCTGTGAAGAAAACGAAGGTTCTTATTTTTGGTGCGAGCGGGATGCTCGGTTCGATGGTGGCGGATTATCTTTCACGAGACGAAAGCCTGGCCGTTAACGCCACTATGCGTTCGCCGGGGCTTATCGACAAAGCCCGCCGGCTTGCGGATAATATCGATTGGCGGATTTTTGCGATTGAAGACGAGAACCGGACGCTGCGGCAGTTCCAGGAATTTGCCGAGCCTGACTGGATTATAAACGCCGTCGGAATCATCAAGCCTTACATTCATGATAATCTGCCGGATGAAGTCGAGCGTGCATTGGTCGTGAATTCCTGTTTTCCGCATTGGCTGGCCCGGTCTTTCGAGAAATCCCGCATACTGCAGATTGCCACCGATTGCGTTTATTCCGGCTCGAAAGGACTTTATCTCGAAAGTGATAAGCACGATGCCCTTGATGTTTACGGCAAAACCAAAAGCCTGGGCGAAACTCGATTAGCAAATATCAGTCACCTTCGCTGCTCCATAATCGGCCCGGAGCCGAAGAGCTACGTCTCGCTGCTCGAATGGTTTCGGCGACAAAAGGCGGATGCGGAAGTTTCCGGATATAAGAACCATTCGTGGAATGGAGTGACAACGTTGCATTTTGCCAAAATCTGCCGCGGTATCATTAAAGGTGATATTTCCCTGCCTGCTATACAGCATATAATCCCTGATGGGGAGATTATGAAACATGAGCTTCTTTGTTGTTTTGCGCAGTGTTATGAACGTGGTGATATTCGGATTACGGCTACCGATGCACGTCAGGTTATTGACAGGAGGCTGGCTACGGAAAATCAAAATCTCAATATGAAAATATGGGAAAGTGCCGGGTATAGAGATTGCCCACCGTCTGTTTGCGAGATGGTCGAGGAGCTTGCCGCATTTGATTATCGATTTGAGGGGCTGGGGCAATGAAAATACTGACGATTTTAGGAACCCGCCCGGAGATTATTCGACTGTGCCGGATGATTTCAAAGCTCGATGAGCTTTGTGAGCATGTTCTTGTCCATACCGGCCAGAACTACGATTTTAATCTTAATGAAATCTTTTTTCAGCAGCTCGAAGTCAGAAAGCCGGATTATTTCCTCAATGCCAAAGGCACGTTCGGCGAACAGATCGGCGTTATATTGGCGGAGATGGAAAAAGTCCTTCTTAAGGAAAAACCGGATAAATTTCTCGTTTTGGGCGATACAAACAGCAGCATGGCGGCAATTATGGCCAAGCGAATGGGCATACCGGTCTATCACATGGAAGCTGGAAATCGTTGTTATGACGACCGCGTTCCGGAGGAAGTAAACCGCCGGA
Source organism: Sedimentisphaerales bacterium (assembly GCA_016933295.1). GTDB lineage: Bacteria > Planctomycetota > Phycisphaerae > Sedimentisphaerales > Anaerobacaceae > JAFGPS01. The sequence continues at coordinate 35,646 of JAFGBG010000234.1, forward strand.
TCATCGATCATTCGAGCGATGTGCTTTTGCCCTATACTGAGCGGAGCAGGGCGAATCTGTTGCGGGAGGGGGTAGAGGGACGGCGAATTTATGTCACTGGAAATCCCATTTACGAGGTTATAAGATATTACGACGAACGGATAGAAAGCTGCTCGATTCTTAAAGAATTGAGTCTTGAGCGGCGACGTTATTTTCTCGTGACAATGCACCGTGAGGAGAATGTTGATATAAAATCGCGATTGACTGCGATAGTGGAGGCACTGAGGGAATTGCAGGCCGAATACGATGTTCCGATTATCGTAAGCACTCACCCTCGCACAAAAAAGCGAATAGCGGAATTCGGAATTACTATAGACAACAAGGAAATTCGTTTTATGCCGCCTTTCGGTTTTTTTGAGTTTATCGCTCTTGAAAAAAACGCCCTATGTGTTGTCAGCGACAGCGGGACAGTTCAGGAAGAATGTACCGTATTTAATGTTCCGGCAGTTACAATTCGCGATGTTACCGAGCGCCCGGAGACAATCGAGTGCGGCAGTAATATCCTCAGCGGCACGCAAACGCAGAGTATAATCGGATGCGTGAAAACCGTCCTGGCGCTGAAAAAAGACTGGACTGCTCCACAGGAGTATCTCAGGGAAAATGTCAGCGAATTAATTGTCAGAATTCTTACGGGCTATCTGCACAATTTGAGGTTCCAATAAATTTTTAGAGGCAACATATTATGATATATCTCAATGCCGAAGTAGTCAGCGGATTAGGGGAAGATACTTTTTGGACGTGGTTCAAAAGGGAATTTCCATCAAGCTCCTTCGATAGGCCGAAATCTTTGACGGAAAAAGATATTGTTTTGAGGTATTCTACATTAGGACCGATAGATGTTTATCCTTCTAAAACTATTGCTTTGCTCTGGGAATTGTATCCCCAGATGAAAGAGACACTGGTTTCGAACGAATGGGATGACAAATTGAATACGATTTATCGATGTGCCAAATTCAGCACATATCGTACTGTAGCCAGCCATCTTGCTATTGCTCCCTACGAACAATACGGGACGGTTGAAATTATTCCGATAGGTGTAAACACGGATCTGTTCAGGCCGATTGCTGATAAAAATGCACTAAGAGATAAATACGATATTCCGAAGAATAAAAGAGTTGGCTTCTGGTGCGGCACAATGCATCCGATGAAAGGATATTCAAGACTTCAGAAATATGCCGCAGAAAATCCTGACATACACTGGATAATAGTCTGGAAGCAGCAATCCGAAGCCAGCTATATGGAAGGGGCGGAAAACTTCGTATTAGTTCCGCAGGATGTGCTGGTGGAGTTAATTAACGCGGCGGATTTTTATCTCTGCTGCGGCATGCTGAGACCGTTTTTTATGATTGAGTGGGAGGCGATGGCCTGTAATCTGCCGATGGTGATCTTAGATGACGTGCAGAAGGACTTCGTGCCTTCGGATAATCCGCGTGACGACATCTTTTCATTGGGCTGGGATCGCAAATCGGTCAAAAGAAAGTGGGAAGATTACTTAAGCAGAAGGGGAATCGAATGGTAAAAATATCGATAACCGCTCTTATTTATAAATCCACAAAATTTGCAGACTGGATTTACGAATCTGTATATGAGTTTACACCTTTTCTGCGGAGAAACGAAGCCGAATTTTATTTTGTGGCGAACGATCCCACTGAAGAATTGCTGTTGCACCTGCGGCAAAAAGGTTACAAACACTATATAAATCGCAATGAGAGCCTGACCGAAGAGCAGTTGTTCAAAATGGGATATGGCAAACCCGAATACATACACAGAGTTTATAGAGGCTGGAATCAGGCGATTTTACATGCAAATGGGCAAATCGTTGTTTTGGTAAACAGCGACAATTATTTTTCTCCGGACTGGCTTGAAAACCTCTTGAAGTATCTCACACCCGAGATGGTCGTCTGCTCGAAGCTTGTCGAAAGAAAGCACCCGAAACATCCGATTTTTCCGGGAGCGTATCACGGCGAATTCGGCAATCATCCCGATAATTTCAACAAGCAGGCTTTTCTGGATTTTTGCGATGAGAAAAGAATTACCGGCATTGAAGCCGGCGGTGCTTTTATGCCGTGTATATTTTATAAGGATTCGGCGGTTAAGGTCGGATTATATCCGGAAGGAAATATCGCGGGACAGTCTTTTGATGATGTTATAAATTACGGGGACCAGGTCTTTTTTGAAAGGCTCAGAAGCATTGGTATCAAGCATTTCACCGCCCTGGACTCGCTTGTTTATCATCTAAAAGAAGGCGAGATGGACTCGCCGCTTGAGGCACAGACGACGGGTGAAATTGCCGCCAATGATATTTTTACGGATTTAGGGACGATACCTGCGCCGAAAGAATTTATTTTACAGGAAGGCTCGCTGACAACAAAAAAAGCCAATATAATTTACTCTAAACTCTGCATGCCGAAAACCTCTTCGGACGGCTTATATTATTTAAAGTTTGTTCTCTCGAACAACAACAGGCAATGGGATGCGGAAATAACCAATGGTTATAACGAACCTTTCAAGGAATTTACTGTTGTTGACCCGGTGACAAAAGAAAATCTTCTTGTTACGGCAAAAGATATTTTCGACTCGCTTAAACGAGGCTATGATTTTTCCGCCGCTCAGGCTGAATTTCGCCGGACACGAGCGAATATTAACCGGCGACCTTCCGTTGCCTTTACAATAAAATATTCGTCAATCATAGGGGGCGGGACATTAAACGTATTGGAATACGCAAACTGGCTTTCGGATTTGGGTGTTGATGTTGCCATTTATTCCAACGACAAACCGCCGGAATGGATGGAGATAAAGGGCAGATTTTATTGTATCGAAGATACCAGGGAAAGATACTCGGCGATCACCGAGCCTGTGGTTATTATATATTCTGTTCTGGAATTGCAGGATTTGCTCTATTGTTGCGATACGACCAACAAAATGATATATCATTTGGCCCAGGGCATCGAGGACCATCATTATTGTGTATCGACGTACGAATCCCTGATGGCTCCGAAAACGATTTTCGAATTTCTATTTTCTTTGCCCGTAGGGCGTATCGCTGTTTCGCCGCACATTCGCGACTACTTCGAGCGGAATTATAACCAGAAAACGTTCGATATATTCAATGGTATCAATCTTGATATATTTAAGCCCCGGCCCAAAGAAAGCTCCGGCAAAAAAATAAAAATACTCAGCAGTGGAAATCCGGCACATCTGCTCAAGGGTAAGGACGATATTAAACGCGCATTATGCCTGGTTGCAAATAATTGTCCGCATCTGGATTTTAGTCTGACCATCGTATGCGGCGAAAAGTTGTATGAGAAAGAAAATCTTTTTGCCGATATCCCGGGCAACGTTAACTGCCGGATCGAATATGGTTTATCTCAGGAGCAAATGCAGCGGGCCTACTGCGAATCGGATATTTATATCAACTCGTCCTGGTACGAAGGTTTCGGATTGCCGTCTATTGAAGCGATGGCCTGCGGTATCCCGGTAGTTCAGGCGGACAATCGGGGATTGGACGGGGTAGCTAAGGACAGGTTTAACTGCCTCTTAATTGAGCCGAATAATCCTCAAAGAATGGCCGAGGCGATTGAGATACTGATTAGTGATAATTTTCTTAAAGACAACCTTATTAAAAACGGAATCGAGACGGCAAAGGAAAACTCCAAAGAAAATCAATATAAAATGTTCGTATCTCAATTCGAAAAAATTCTCGATTGCAGTTTCGACACCGCTGAAAGAAGCAGGGGACGGCAGAATGCAGGAAATGCGGCAAACGACGCGCGAAGATACGATAAGCCTGTTTTTTCTGTCATGGTTCCGACGTGCAATCAGGCGGAATTTCTGCCGGATGCGCTGGATAGCCTTATAAATCAAACCTATGATAACTGGGAAGCGGTTGTAGTTAACGACGGCTCGACCGATGAAACGACGGAAGTTCTTAATCGTTATGCCGAAAAAGATCCGCGAATCCGAATTTTTCATAAAGATAACGGCGGTGTTGCTTCCGCTTTAAACGAGGGCCTTCGGCACGCTCGGGGGCAGTGGATTTGCTGGCTTTCCTCAGACGACCTTTTCGAGCCAGATAAACTTCAAATACATCTGAAGGCGATCCGGGAAAATCCGGATACGTACTTTTTCCATACTGACTATTATATCATGGACAGTCGGTCTAACTGCAGAATGCCGGCCAAATCGGATATGGATACGTTCATCCCGCTACTGGAATTGCAAGTGTTGAAATTCTTCGAGATTAATTACTTTAACGGTATAAGCGTTGCCGTTCATAGAAATGTATTTGAGACTGTCGGCTGTTTCAATGAGAAGTACAGAAACGGCCAGGATTTTGATATGTGGCTTCGGATCAGTGCTTTGTATCCATCGTTTTTTATCGATAAAAGAACATGTATAACCCGGATACATCCTGCTCAGGGAACGAATATTTCGATTGACAAGGCGGTTTACGATTCTCCCGGGATTTACGATTCGGCGGTAGCATGTCTGGAGTTTCTGAATTCTCATGAATTTTCGGAGATTTTCCCGTGCCTTGATTTGTCCGTTGCCGAAGAAGCGATGTTTGCGATTGAAAATGTTTTGAAAGTAATTATAAATCCGCTTTCATTTGTCAATCGTTGTGGGTACGGCCCGGCTTTATTGGGGCGGCTGCGCGAATGGATTACACAAAAAGCTTCTTCTGAGATAAAATTAATTATAAAGTCACAGATTGGACAGGCAATTCGAAATATATCGGCGCTATTTAAGTCGGAGGAGATTAATAAAGCGTTCGAGCTGATATACGAATCCCTGGATAAACCTTTTCAGTACCGGCAATATGATCCGCTGAGTGAAATGGAGCTGAATGCTCAACGGTTGGAGAGTGCCGGCCAAACCGAGCAAACGCGTATCGCGAGGGATTATTTAGCACAGGTCTCACAAAAGAGAGAAAAGAAAATTGCCGTAAAAGACGGGCCGTTATTTTCCATTGTTGTCCCGACGTACAATCAGGCGGAATTTCTGCCGCAGTCATTAGATAGTCTTATAAACCAGACCTGCGGCAACTGGGAAGCGGTCGTTGTTAATGACGGCTCGACCGATGGAACGGCTGAAGTTCTTAATCGTTATGCGGCAAAAGATTCTCGAATACGCGTAATTAATAAAACAAACGGCGGCGTTGCCTCCGCCTTGAACGAGGGCGTCAAAGCAGCACGCGGCAAATGGATTTGCTGGCTCTCGTCGGACGATATGTTCGAGCCGGACAAACTCGAAGTGCATTTGCAGACAATTCGGGAGAATCCTGATATACGCTTTTTCCATACGAATTATTATCTCTTCGACGATGAAAAGGAAGTTAAATGCGAGTTGAAATCGGATCACAGGGAAATAGTCGCGCCGGCGGAACTTCAGGTGTTGAAATTTTTTGAAACAAACTATGTCAACGGCATAAGCATCGCAGTTCACAGAGAAGTATTTGACAAGGTCGGTTACTTCGATGAAAAGTACAGGTGCGGCCAGGACTTCGATATGTGGCTGAGGATAAGCGCTTGTTACAGGTCGTTTTTCATCGACCGCAAAACCTGTGTCACCCGCTGGCATCAAAAGCAGGGCATGAGAAGTTTTCCGGAGGCCGGTTCTTTCGACTCCTGCCGGGCCTGTGTGGAATTTCTGAACTCGCATGAATACGGCGATTGTTTTCCGTTAATCGACCTGACTACCGCCGGAGGGGCCGCGAAGGCAATTAAGGAAACGATGGCGGTTGTTTTCAATATAAATGCGATGATGTACAGATGCTGTTTTAATACCGCCTTGCTCGATAGGCTGTGTGAATGGCTCTCGCAGCGTTGCCCCGGCGAGATAAAGGAAGCATTGATGCCGCATTTGAGAAGCATGCTGGATAACCTGAATAATTCCAGTCTGCCCGAAGAGGTTAAAGCCGCGTTATTAACATTTTCTGAGAATTTGTCGGGTGACTTTCGTTATTCGCATCACGATTTTGAAAAGCAAACCGCTCAGTACGTTCAAAGGCTCTCTGCTGCCGGGCAATCGGAAAGAACAGCCAATATCGAGCGATATCTCTCGCTTTTGAAAAATCCTGATGAAATTAAAAATCACCCCGGCGAACGGTCGGGTTCTTTGGTTTCGGTAATAATGCCTGCCTTAAACGCATCGAAATATATTCAAAAAGCGATTGAAAGTGTGTTGGAGCAGGATTACGACAATTTCGAGTTCGTTATTGTCGATGATGGTTCTACGGATAATACCAGAGAAATAATTGCCGGATTTGATGATAAGAGAATCAAATATTTTTATAAGGATTGCGGCGGCGCAGCGAGCGCTCGAAATCTGGCGGTACAAAAATCCGAAGGATCATTGATAAGTGTTCTTGATGCTAACGATATGATGAAGCCCGGCTTGATATCCGCCCACCTTCGCGAGTTTGAGAACTGTCCCGATGCCGACCTGGTTTATTGCGATGATTGCCTGATTGACAAGGACGGCGGACAAATCCGTGTGATTAAATGTCCCGAGTATCCCGATGATAAATCACTGATAAGAGACCTGTTTCGCAGCGGTTTTCCCATAGTGCCGTTCAGAACCTGTATTAAACGAAGTGTTTTCGATAAGATAGGATATTATGACGAAAATCTTTCCGCTGGCTGGGACTATGACATGATGCGGCGGTTTGTAAAGCAGGGATTGAAAATACACCACCTACCGAACGCCCTGTACATGCGGCGAATGCTGCTTGAGAATAATACAGAGGAGATGGCGGCACAAAGAGCAAAAAGTCTTTTCGATATCCTCGGGCGATTTGTCGATACGTTCGCTTATGACGAGCTGTTCCCGGATGTTGCATGGGAAAAGATTAATCCGCAAAAACGAGAATTTTTTACCAAATATTTAGTTGCCGCGACTTATCTTTCAATCGGCAGCGCCCATCTCAAGACGAATTCGCCGCCGGTTTATAACCGGATGGCCTGTGAGCTTGCCGAGGGTGAATTGAAGCAGTGCCTGCAGAGTGAGCCGGATAACGAGAATATCCGACAGTTATTGAAAAAATGTCGAATGCAAAGGCAAAATTCCCGGCAGAAAGCCCACCGGACAGCTATTTTGGCCGGGGAAGGAAAAATATGATATGCGGCTGATTGAATTTCGGATAGCTTTTTGCCGCGTTAGTACTTAACTCAAACTGACCGATTTATAATGAAGTATAGTCATAAGTGAATATGTAATAATAACCTATCGCGGACGGTCATTCCTGCGAAAGCAGTCCCGTCAGGGACACCTTACGGCGGAATCCACTGTTGCGAAATCATAAATGGATACCCGCTTTCCCGGGTATGACAGTACGAATCGGTCATTTTAAGTACTTAAGGAACTATTGTTTTTTAACGATAATAAAAAGCGAGTCGGTAGATATTTGGTTTTGTATTAACATAGAGGCGAATAAAGATGTCAACCATAAACTTTCCGGGATTATTAACGGGTATTGACACAACCAAGATTATCGAGAAGTTGATAGAAGCCGAGAGCAGAACGCTAAAATTGTACGAAGGGCGATTGGAAACTTGGGAAGAAAGGAAAGAAGACCTTAGCACTTTGGAAACGAAGCTGGGCGGTTTACAAAGCTCTATCAAGGCTATTTCCGACGCAGACGAGCTTAAGGCGTTTTCGATAGCTTCCAGCGACGGCGATATAATTACCGCCGAAGCTTCCTACAGTGCTTACGAGGGCAGTCATACTGTCGTAGTAAGTCAATTGGCCAATGCCGAACGTTGGGTGCAAACCGCCGGTATGGAATATGCCGAGGATTATGTCGGAGAAGGAACTTTTATATACTCGTACAATAATCAGGAATCCGTAATTACAACAACGGAAACTACGACACTCGAAGAATTGGTCGGATTGATCAATAACGATGCGGAAAATCCCGGCGTTACCGCTGGCTTATTGTACTATAACAATGCTTATCATTTGGTTCTCAACGGTAATGACGCCGGCACGGATTACAGAATAACGGTCAACGCCAGCAGTACGGAAACCTGGCAGGCGGACAGCGAATTTACAATAGACAGCGATAACGCCACGCTGAGCACGAAGATTCAGGACCTCGACCAGTTCGGAGAAAATCCTCTCGAAGGCGGCGAAGTTATCGAAATAACCGGAACCGACCATAACGGCAATGTCATAGCGCAGGTGGACCTGAATATTACGAGTAACACGATGATTAGTCACCTCGTCGCCGAAATTAACGATGCTTTCGACGGGATAGCCAGGGCGACATTTGAAAACGGCAAGATTGTTTTGACCGACAAATCCTCCGGTACGAGCGAGCTTTCCATAAACCTGGCTTATAACGCCAATGGTTCCGCAGCGACTCTGACTGTGCCGACGATGGCGGTTTCAGCCGAAGGCGGGGCGACGACGGGGAATCTTGAGAATTTCACTTTTTCAGATTTCACCCAGACCCAGGCCGCGCAGGATTCCCTGATTAAAGTCGATGGTTTTCCTTCAAGTTCGGCGGTTTCCGAGGTCCAGACTTTGGAGCGAAGCACCTTGCCGGAAAGCGGGACATATACGTTGACTTACGAAGGGCAGACGACCGGGGAGATTGCATATAATGCTACGGCCGCCGAAATTCAGGCCGCTCTCGAAGCGTTATCGACTGTTAATGCCGGAGATATTACAGTCGAAGGCGGAGCGAACGGCTTGGCAGACGGGGCGGTGACTTTTACTTTCGACGGTGTATTGGGTGATGTGAGTATGATTTCGGTCAACGGCGGCGCCCTCACACCGGGCGGCACGGCAACGGTTACGGAGACGACCAAAGGCGTGCCGGTTTATATCAGCCGTAGCTCAAATACTATCGACGACGTGATCCACGGTGTCACCCTGCACCTGCACGACACGACGGATGAAAGCGGCGAGGAAATCACTCTTACCAGAAATATAGAATCGGTAAAGGAAAAACTCGAGGCTATGGTTAAGGCCTACAACGAGGTTGTTTCGTATATCCAGGAAGCTACGGGTTACGATGATGCGACAAAGGTTGCCGGCTCCTTGATGGGAGATTATACCGTCTCATCTATAAGGTATCAGATTTTAAATCCGCTTATCTCTCAGACGAACGGATTTATCGAGGACATCAATACGTTCCTGATGCCCGGCCAGATAGGTTTCGAATTGGACAGTGACGGGCTTTTGTCTCTGGATTCGAATGTTTTCGATGAGGCCATTTCCGAGGATTACATGGGTGTTCTTGCCTTAATCGGAGCGGATAAAACCGGCAGCAGTGACAGTAACACAATAAATTTCTATGGCGCCAGCAGTAAATATACGACCGCCGGCACATATAACGTAGAGGTAGTCGTCAGCGGCGGAGAAATAACCAGCGCCAGAATGAAACTCTCGGACGAATCCACATATCGCGATGCCACAATCAGCGGCAATATTATCACGGGGGAAAGCTCGTTCGATGAGAACGGTGATCCTGTAAATCCCGAAAACTCTCTTCAGTTGAGCGTCAACCTGAGCCATGACGGGACATTTACGGCCACAGTCAGAGTAAAACAGGGTTTTGCCGGTGCGATGGAGGATGCTCTTGAGAGGATGCTGAGGACGACGACTGGCTCGGTCGTAATCGACAAGGAATATATCGGCGACCAGATAGAAAATCTCGAGGAAAAAATCGAGGCCGAGGAAGATCGTCTTGAAAAGAAAGAAGAAAGATTGGTAGCGCGTTATGCCACTCTCGAAAGAACGCTGGCTTTGCTCCAGAACCAGTTGGCGGCCCTGGGGTTGAGCAGTGAGTAAATTCGCATTCTGCCGGGACGGTTTTTTGCCGCTACGAATTCATATCGTGAAAATTCCGTGTGATCAAGTAAGACCAACTTCCTGCCGGATTTTCATGTTTTTGCGCTCAACTCAAATGAAAAAACTTTAAAAATCCGGCAAAAATACCTTTACATATCAGCTACCCTGATATACAATCGTATTTACAGTGGGACACGCAGGACAATAACTGTTATATTTATTTGTGCCATCATAATTCATTTGTTTGTTATTTCATACTAATCCTGCCTGAGATTCTTTCTTCGTTTTTGTTGTATGCGCATTAGACTGATTTAATCTTAAAAAGTAAAAACGCAATAACACTATGTTCCGGCAGTTTTTTATCTGGATTCAATCATGAATAAAGTTTTATCTTCAACAAAGTACAGGCGCGTTACCTGTGCGGAAATTATATATAAATCATAAGTTTGAAAGGGCG
>JAFGBG010000235.1 GCA_016933295.1 Sedimentisphaerales bacterium
ATAGTTTTGGAAGTTCAGCAGGCCAACGATATCGTTGACGTGATAAGTGAGCATGTTAGCCTGAAGAAAAAAGGCCGAGAAATGGTCGGTTTGTGCCCGTTCCACGACGACCACAAGCCGAGCATGAACGTCAACAGCGTCAAACAGATATTCAAATGCTTTGCCTGTGGGGCCGGCGGAGACGTCTTCAAGTTCGTCCAGATGCGCGAAAACCTGACCTTCCCGCAGGCGATAGAAAGACTGGCCGAACGTGCCGGGATAAAATTAAAAAAACTCACAACCCAAAGCTCAAAACTTAAAACTATTGATGCCGATCCGAACAGCCTCGCGAGGGTAAATGCCTGGGCGGCGAAATATTTCCAAAAAAATCTGCACGGTAACAAGGGCAAATATGCCCTCGATTATCTCGCTCAAAGGCAGATATCGCCCGAAAGCATCAAGAAATGGCAACTCGGTCTGGCTCTTGATTCTCAAGACGATTTGACCAAAGCAGCCGCATCCGGCAAAGTCCCGGCTAAATTACTGACACAGGCGGGGCTGACCACAGGTTTCAATCAGGATAAATTCGTCAATCGGCTTATGTTCACGATTACCGATGTAACCGGCAGAGTAATCGGTTTCGGCGGACGAACGTTAAACGAAAACGGGGCAAAATATATAAATTCTCCTTCGACGGTCCTGTTCGACAAAAGCAATTCGCTTTACGGTCTGGAGCAGGCCCGGCACGAGATAGTATCGTCCGGCACGGCAATCGTTGTCGAAGGCTATACCGACTGCATAATGGCACATCAATTCGGCTGCCGCAACGTCGTGGCGACCTTGGGAACCAGCCTGACAACTGGACACGGGCGGATTTTAAGACGATACGCCAAAAAGGTCGTTCTAATCTTCGACAGCGACGTCGCCGGTATGGAAGCCGCTAACAGGGCTCTCGACGTCTGCCTGTCACAGCGGATTGATATCAAAATCGCTTCTGTGCCTGAAGGGAAAGACCCGTGCGATTTCCTTCTAACCGCCGGTCAAGAAGGTTTCGAGCGGCTCATCGGCGAGGCGGCAGATATATTCCAGTTCAAATGGGACAGGCTAAAGGAGAAATTCGGCAGCGAGGACACGCTCGCCGGCAAAAAGGCGGCGATTGAAGAATACCTGGAGACGATAGCTACGGGATTACTTGCCGGTCACGTCTCGGACATAGACTGCGGACTGATAGTAAACCAGATATCGAAAATCATAGGCCTCGACAACAAACAGATAAATGCCGAGCTGAATACCCGGCTCAAACGGGCGGCAAGAACCGCCGATCGAAACGCCTCGGAACGGCGTGCTCAGGTTACCGATTACGGGCAGGGGCGTTTCGCCGCGGCACAAAGAGAAATACTGGAAGTCCTGCTAAACGAGCCGCAGCTTTATGATACGGTGCGGCAAAATATTACAGCGGAGCTCTTCGATGTACCGATATTGAGACAAATAGCAGAAATGCTGTTCGAGGCTCTACGAGCCGATAACCACGCCGAGTTGCGGCAGATTCTGGCCGGTACCGAATCCGTACAACTGAGCAATTGCATTATGGAGCTGGCCCAGGCCGGTGAAGAAAAAGGTAATTACCGGGCCCGTCTGGACGGAGCGCTGGGAGCTATTAAACGATACGAGGTGCAAAAACAAAAAAAACCGTTCAAAACGCTCGAAGAAAAAAGGCAGTATCTTCGCCGATTCGGCGGGAATGCCGGAAGGGAGAATCCGCACAGCTTAGGAATGGTGTAGCGAACAGCCTGCAAAGTCCGGCCGTAGAATATAAATGTGCGGCAGAATTTTGAAAACCTTTTGTTGGGTCTGGTGACGAGTTGTCGATTTGAAATGTTGTTTATAAAACACATATAAGGATGCTAATTGTGGCGAAAAAAAGAACTAAGAAAAGCAAGATAACAAATGATGAGCAGGTCGAGATCAATGAAGAATCCGCCGAGGGCACAAAGACGCCGGATACAGAACAGCAGATTAAGATGCTCCTTAAAAGGGGCGAGAAAAAGGGATTCCTTACTTACGAGGAAATAAACGACGAACTGCCGGAGGATGCGATAAGTCCCAGCCGGCTGGACAGGCTCCTGGCGACCCTGGACGAAAAAGGAATCAGCCTGGTCGATGAAGCGGACGTGGAAGCCCAGAATCTTGGAAAAGAGACGGAAGATGACTTCGATGAGCAGGAAGAGTCTATTGAAGATGAAGACAGCGAAAAAGAACACCAGCTTAAAGACGATGACGAGTTAATAGAAAAACAACTTGTCGGCGAAGAGGTTTCCCGGCGAATCGACGACCCTATTCGAATGTATCTGACCCAAATGGGCCAGATACCACTGCTTACAAGAAAATCCGAAGTCGCCCTGGCTCGCAAAATTGAAATAGCGAGGATGACCTTCAGGCGAAAAATGCTCCAATGCGACTACTGCGCCAGAAATTCGCTGGATTTACTCCAGCAGGTACACAACGGCACGATGTCGTTCGACAGAACGATCAAAGTCGGAACCTCACACTTCATGACCAAAAACGTCATCAAAAAGCGTCTCCCGGAAAACATCGATACCGCCGATAAGCTCCTTAAAGCCAACCAGAACTTCTTCAAGCAGGCCACTGCCGATGAAGAAAGCGAAGCGGCAAAAAAAGCCACCAAGCAAATGCGTCGAACCAAGCGTAAAATCGCCACACTACTCGAAGAGCTGAGCCTGCGTACCAGCAGAATCCAACCTATTAAAAACAAGCTGCACGGCATCCTCGACAAGATGTTCCAACTGGAAAAAGCCATAGCCGCCGGCCCAAACAGCCAAATTACCGCCGAAGATGTCGAGACGATGAAGCAGGAACTCAACGGCCTGCAGGAACTCGTCACGGAGACGCCGAAACAGCTTGAAAAAAGACTCCAGGTTCTCGACCGCGTCTTCAGCCAGTACGAAGATACCAAGCGGCTGCTCTCCAGCGCCAATCTGAGACTGGTCGTCTCTATAGCCAAAAAATACCGCAACCGCGGCCTGAGCTTCCTCGATCTGATCCAGGAAGGCAACACCGGCCTGATGAGGGCCGTTGATAAATACGAGTACAGAAGGGGGTATAAATTCAGCACCTACGCCACTTGGTGGATAAGACAGGCCATCACCCGCGCCATCGCCGACCACGCCCGCACGATACGCATCCCCGTCCACATGATAGAGACGATGAGCCGCCTGCGAAGTGCAAGCAAAGTCCTGCACCAGAAACTCGGACGCGAACCAACAATCGAGGAAATAGCGGAAGAAGTCGATATGAGCGTCGCCGAGACAAGAAGGGTACTGAAGATTTCCAAGCACCCGATAAGCCTGGACAGGCCCATAGGCGAAAGTGACGACAGCTACTTCGGCGATTTTATCGAAGATGATGAAGTTGACTCACCGGTCGCTTCAGCCACTCAGGAAATGCTCAAGGACCGAATCGACGCCGTACTTAAGACGCTCTCGTACCGCGAGCGCGAAATTATCAAGCTTCGATACGGTATAGGCGACGGTTACACATATACCCTCGAAGAGGTCGGAAGAATCTTTAAAGTCACCCGCGAGCGCGTCAGGCAGGTCGAGGCAAAAGCCATCCGAAAGCTCCAGCACCCGGTACGGGCGCGAAAGCTCGAAGGTTTCCTCGATCATAAAACCGCATGATTCAGTGATTAGTCGTTAGTCATTAGTATTTAGCCCTGTACCGCGTCTGGTGCAGGGTTTCTTTTTGTGACGGGGCGTATCTCTATCTATAACTTTTTTATCGAAAGAATCGCTTTTTCGAGCTCCAGTGCCCTTTGGGAGCCGACGAGCAGTCGCCTGCCGTTTTTAAGTACCAGTTGCACACCTTTATTGCCGCTGACGTTATATGCCCTGCCGTTTCCGGACAGGCCGCATCTAATCCCCCAGCCGCCGTATTCCAGTATCGGCCTGTACTGCCGGGCGTGACATTCGTCAATATCATCCGGCGAAAATTTCCTGAAATGAATATGAAAAGGAAAAAAACGAATATATAACCCGTCCGAGCGAACCTGTGTTTCCATTTTCAGCAGTGTAAAAAGAATTGAAATACCTATCGGCACAATTATCCCGGCAAGAACGGCTATAAGTATTTCCCGTGCAGCCGGCGGATTCCGACCGCTGAAATCTTTCATCAACGCTAAAATGCTAATCACAATCGCCAAGACCATTGATAAATTAATAAACCATAGGAGTAACGGAGAAAACTTCTGCCGCTCAGTATAAATTACTTCGTTTCCTTCATTCATTGTCGTTCCATATCCTTCTGTGAATATGCGAGACTTTGCAATCTGCCTGAGTAAAACCGCCGTTTTATTTAACATCGATCTCCACAACTATCGGCTCCGAAACGGCTCTGCCCGGCCAGGGATTATCGAAATCTAATTGTTCCAGGTGGGCTTTTGTCAAAGGCTGCTCTTCTACCATCGCATAAACCTTATATTTCCCGGGTTTTTCTATGCCGCATATCATATCAAATGTTTCGAGCATTATGGTTACGTCCTCGTCTTTTCCGAAATACGGGAGCTTCTGCGTTCCTTTATGTCTGATATCCATACTGATATTATATTCCCGACTTTCCCCCGGCGCCAATTCAATCCACTTAGGCATGGGCATTTCGTAATCAACCGGTTGGCACCACTGTAAAAAACGGCCGCTCTGAGACCGGAAAAAAAGCATCTGTCCGAGATAAACCTGCTTATCGCGTATTCGATATGATTTCTGTGAGATATTTTTTAACGTAACCTTAAAATCAAGTTTTTGCCCACTGGTAGTTTTGTTTTTCTCGAGACCAACTTTAACTTCCATATCTTTGGAAATATTTTTGAGATGATACTGCTCGATGAAATTGTCACGTTTGGATTTATCCATTTCCCAACTAAATGTGTAATTGATTCCACTCAGGGCATAATAGTTGGGCGTGAGAAGATATTTCGATAGAACCTGATGAGCTTCAGGAGCATCTATGCAGAATAATGCCTGTGCTGCGGCGTAGCCGTGAATACGACCCTTATAGTTATCCTGAGACAAAATTTCTTCAAGCACCGGGATGGCATTGACATCCGGAATATCCCTCAGCTTGAGAATATCATAGAATGCTTCGGCAGTATCCTCTCCTGTATATTCGGGAGAAGAACGCTCAGCCAGTCTCTGAAGATCGGGTGCCGGCCGATCCGCTAAAAGCCTGCCAAACTCAGTAAGCGGCTCCTCGCCTGCCTCAGAGTTATCTTTACCGACACAGCCAAATTGCCAAAAGATGCACCCAAAAACGATAAACAAAAAGGCAAAAAGAGAAGTAAAATTTCTGTTCATCCCTAATTCCCGCTATATTCTCTCTGAGAGAGAGCATATTTTCTGAAAAAAATCCGCAGTCTCTCAATTACGGCCAAAGAAGTTCGCTTACTGTCCCAGAGTCGAGCGCTTCTGCTCACCGACCTTTTTATAGTGTGACAATGCACTTTCTTTGTCTTCGAAATCCTTGTCCGTAAACATAAGCGTTACATTACCGATAAGAATCTCATCTGACTCACTTAAGGCCACAACATCTGTTATTTTATGTTTATTAAGAAAGACACCGTGCTTGCTCTTCAAATCTTCGGCATAATATTTACCCGCATCTTGATCGAAAAATATCCGGAGATGCTTGCGTGAAATCAATCTGTCCAGAATCTGAAGCGGCAGGTTCTCGGCTCTGCCGATTACGTTTGTTCGTTTGCCAAGCGGCAGAAACTCGCCTTTTTGCTCCCCCGATGTCACAATAATCGAAGCCATTCGCTATTTCCTTATTTTAATGTGTTTTTCCCTGCCCCTGTTCTTGCTTTCGCAAGAAAGCACAGAGGCGGCAGGCAAACGCGGTGCGACGTTTTAATTTAGCTTTTGATTCCGACAAATGCAAGTAAAAAGTCAACCAGCCAAAAGATCGCCCCCCTTCTTGCTTTCGCAAGAAAGCAGGGGGGCCGGGGGGCCCTCCGCGGGTTGTAATTCAAAGGAAAGTGTGTTATTATTCCGCAATCGGAAAACGCAGCCTCCGGGGCGCGCTATACGAAAAATATCTTTTTGCAAAGGATTAAAAATGAACTATC
Organism: Sedimentisphaerales bacterium; assembly: GCA_016933295.1. GTDB lineage: Bacteria > Planctomycetota > Phycisphaerae > Sedimentisphaerales > Anaerobacaceae > JAFGPS01. Next base: position 6,116 of record JAFGBG010000235.1, read on the forward strand.
GCAAAATACTGGCTCTGTTAATTCTCAATATTTCCGCCGCTGTGGCGGTCGGCAATAGTAAAGATTGGCCATGCTTTCATGGCCCTCGACGCGACAATCTCTCCGCCGAGACTGCTCTGTTGCAGGGCTGGCCCCAGAACGGTCCCGAATTGCTCTGGACCGCCGACGGCATCGGTCATGGATACAGTACCGTCTCGATAGCCGGCGGGTGCATTTATACCGCCGGTATGATAGACAAGCAAACATACATCACGGCACTGGATTTGAACGGCAAACAACTGTGGCAGAAACTTAACGGGCAATCCTGGCAGGCTTCCGAACAACAGACATGGGCCGTGCCTTATGCAGGCTCACGCGGCACGCCGACCGTCGATGGCGGAGTCGTTTACCATCTCTCCGAGCTGGGACGTCTGGCGGCATTCGATGCAGGCACGGGCGATGAAAAATGGCACGTAGATATTATGAAGACCTTCGCCGCCGAACGGCCTGAATACGGATACAGCGAGTCCGTGCTGATTCGCGGTGACGCCCTCTACTGCTGCCCCGCCGGAAAGAACGGATACATAGCGGCACTGGATAAAAAAACCGGTCAAACATTATGGGCCAACAAAGAAATCACCGACAACGTCGGGAACGGCTCGGCAGTCGTTGGGAGCATCGGATCTCGAGAGCAAATCGTAACGATGAGCGCGCAAAGGGTGCTCGGTTTCGATCCGAACGATGGACGACTGCTGTGGGATTACGCATTCGAAAACCAGCGCGGCAATAATATAGCGGACGTGATTGTCAGCGACGACCTTGTCTATGCTTCGAGCGGCTACGGCAAAGGCAGTGTACTGCTGCGACCACAAAGGCAAAGCGACGGAACATATACCGTCACGGAGGTATGGACAAGTGAGCTTTTAGACAACCATCACGGCGGTGTTTTGCTCTTCGACGGCTACCTCTACGGCGCCGGCCAGGAGGCGCGCGGCTGGTTCTGCCTTGATTTCAAAACCGGCGATAAAAAATGGCAGACACCCGGTAAAGGGTCACTGACATACGCAGACGGGCATCTTTACTGCCTCGAGGAAAGGGGCACTATGTCGCTTGTCAAAGCTGTGCCGGACAAGTGGGAGCAGGTTGGCTCGTTTCGTGTGCCGAGCGGCGGCGAAGGCCTCTACTGGCCTCACCCGGTAGTTTGCGTAGGAAGGCTGTATATCCGCCATTCCGATAAGCTTTTCGCATACAAAATCGGCAAAAACTGATTCTTTAATAAACTGCCACAATTGCATAACTGCGGCAAATCTTTACTCACGTGCTGCAAGGAGAAAATCCAAACAGAAAAACACACCCGGACCCTCACTCCGTAAGCTAAAGAAGAGAAAACAAGAAGGACCTTAGGAGAAAACTATTAATAGTCTTCTTCTTCGTCCTCGTCGTACTCCTCTTCGTATTCCTCGTCATAGTCAGCTTCGTAGTCTTCTTCCTCGTCTTCTTCGTCCAGCTCTTCTTCCTCGTCTTCCATTTGAGCTTCCGGATCACAAACACATTCTTGAGCCGGTTCCCAGCAACCGGAACACACACCGTCTTCGATGGGTGCGCCGCAGGTTTCGCACTGCGAACTTCCACTTGATTCACTCATTTTCCCGTGCCTTAAAAAAGCTATTAATAATTTCACTTAAAACAATTTAAGCCTGAAACTTCCGACGAGTTTCCAACGGCGCCGTCATAATAAATATACGGAGAAGAAAAGCAACAAAAATTATTAAAAAATTTCTGTTTAATTTTGGGGTAATCTGTCGTGTTCTATACTTCCGTTTGCCCGCCGGTGACTTCCAGGAATTGTGTTTCCAGGCTTCGGCCTTCGGTCAGTTTACGAGGAGTGATATCCATTTGTAAAACGGTTCGCAAAATCGCGGCGATAACACCGTCCTGTTCGGCATTTTTACCGGACAGATCGAGCGTAAGTAAATATTCCGCCGAGCATTTACCCTGGCCGGCGACCGTTGCCGGCTGCGATTTTATGCTTCGCACGCCCTCAATCAAGCTTAATTCCTCAAGCTCGCTGTCCTGCAAAGGCCGTGACAGGGAAATATAATATTCACGGTCAGCACATGTTATTTCGTCCACCGAGCCGGTCAGGACAAGATTGCCGCGATTGAGAATCGCCACATGGTCGCACAGTTCCTGTACCTCATCGAGGTTGTGCGAGCTGACGACAATCGTCGCTCTTTCCTGCAACTGCTTGATTAAATCCCTTATCTGCCGGGCGTTTGCCGGGTCGAGTCCCGCCGTAGGCTCATCCAGGAGGATAACTTCCGGATGCCCGAGAAACGCCTGGGCGATTCCAAGCCGCTTTACCATGCCGTGAGATAGGCTTCCCACCCGCCTTTTAGCGACCGATTTAAGCCCTACCAGCTCGAAACTGTGTATGACTTCTTCCTCGGCCTGTTTTCTCGTGCTGCCGGCGAGCAAACGGAAAAAAACGAGCTGTTCCATGATGGGAACGTTACGCTGGAATCTTGCATCCTGCGGCAGAATGCTCAAACGCCCCTGCAAACGGGAAATATTCAGCGTATTAATGCCGAGGACCTCGACCAAGCCGGCATCGGCCTTGAGAAAATCGGCAATTATGGAAAACAACGTCGTTTTGCCAGCGCCGTTCGGCCCGAGCAGGCCGAAAATCGATTTCGCTGGTACATCGAAAGAGACGCCATTCAGAGCCTGAATCCGCCCGAATCTTTTCGATAATCCTTTTATTGATACAACATGGTCCATTTGCAAGCCTACAAATCACGTTTCTCAAAACGATAATACCCCAGCATCAGAAAAACCGTCGCATAAGCTAAACAGCCCAGCACCGCGCTAATCCAGTGTAACGGCGCCGGATGCATCAACTGAGACTGCCAGCCCCACGGCAGGGCGTACAACAAGTATCTCGCCGGTTTCCATGCAATACCGCCGGCAAGCGCCACAATCAACGTTCCGGCGATTATTAACTTCGCCAGAACCAGAGAAAGAAAAGGCGACCTTACAGACGCCGAAAGCAGCGAGCACAGGGCGATATAAGGCACCATCAAAATCGACAAGGCCAGAAAACCGCGCGCCGCCCAGCCGACCAACGCCATTGCTGGATAAATTCTTATCCTCGCCCCGAGATAAAAAGTAATCGTAGCAACAATTATCGCCGTTACAATAGTCGAAAAAATCACCGTTCCTATAAAACGTCCGAAGTAAATGTTGCTGCGTTCGGTCCTCAACAGCAGATAACGCAGGCCGAGACTCTGGATGTCACCGCTAACCTGGTTATAGGCCAGAAATGAAATGACAAAAGGCATACCGAACAACAGCACTAATAAAATCGCCGAAAGCAGCGCCGGTTTTTCCTCGAGCAGAAAGCCCGTCCATTTATCGAATTTATATTCGTTCTCCTGCGGGGATACTTCGGCCATACCGCCCGGGCCTCCAAAAGCAGCTCTTTGCCGCTCCGCACTTTCCTCGACGATCTCGCCCATTGTTTTTCGTCCCAGTATCCACTGGGCGATCGGCCCGCCGACACTTATAATCGTATTCCTGACGAGTTGTGGATCTGCGGCTCCCATTTCACGTTCCTGCTGGATTATGAACTGCTCAACGGGCATAATAAGTACATGTGCCACACTCAGACCGAAGACCAGAGCAACCAGCAGATAAACCAGTCCCGAGCCGCTGCGAACGGCGAATCGGCTCCAGTACAGGCTGATAAGACGGATATGTTTGAATGTAAGTGTTTTCAGACTCATTTTACATCGAGTTCCCAATCAACCGGCGTTAGTTTGTCAGGTCTTCCTTAAAGGTCGTATTAAGTAAAATAAGCGTCAGAACAGGATAAACCAGCCCTATCAGAGTCGCAATCTGAAAACCGCCGCCTATCTCACGAGGAAACAGAAAACAGGAAACGATACTGCTTACAATAGAAATGATAGCATAAAGATTGCCGAGGCCCCAGCCCATAATTCTCTTCTGCTTGATATAGCCGATCCCAGACAAAAGTAAAAGTACACCTGAAATAATCGTAAGGACAAAGGTGAAGATGAACAAAGGAATCCCCATATGTTGAAACGCCTCTATCTGGGCTCTTTGAGTTTCGTCCATCTGTTCGGTCGGCATTAATCC
>JAFGBG010000236.1 GCA_016933295.1 Sedimentisphaerales bacterium
AATCCAGCAGTTCCAAAAGCTCTTTGTGCCGTTTCTGCAAAAATACTCCTGAAGCGTTCCGATTTTGTGGCTGCGGCCGTCCGGAGCCGTGAGGCGCCCCCAAAAGATTCAGGGGCGAAAACCCGCAAAACGGAAACTCAAATTCGTATCTCAAGAAACCACTATTATAGACGAAATAACCCCTCTTGGCGCAACTTCTTTTTTTATCGTTTTTTTTGCAAGCGCATAAAAAAACCGAGCCTCGCTTATTATCGGCAAGGCTCGGGAGGAGTTTTACGTTTACTACTCTCGAACTACTTTTTTACCTTGAACTCGAACTTATAGATATCCGAATCCTTGCCCGGGCATCGCAGGACAAAACCGGCGGCGATCTTTTGATACATAAAATCTTTTCCGCTGAATAAATCCTTCGGCAGACCGTCAGGCAGCTCATCCGGCAGTTTTCCGGTTTTAATCCGGCTCAGACAGATTTCAACGGCCGTAAGTGTAGCATTAAGGGATGTTCTTCTCATTGTCTCCTGATTATATATCTTTGAGAACGACGGCACGAATGTTCCCGCCAATGCCTCCGCAGGATTGTTCGGGTCGAAGTTGTCCGCCAACTGTTTCAATTGTGCATCAACCGACTCAAAAGGTAAAGATGTGCTTAACAACACCAGGGCCGAGTTCATACGCTCCGAATAAATACGTTCGGCCTGTTCCAGGGTTTTTGCATTAATCGCTTTGACAATTTCATCGACTTTTTTCTCGTTGGAATCGGTAGCAATTCCAATACCGGAATCAGTAAGAACCCGGCTAAGCTTCCCGGCATTATCCATTCGCATCAGGTCCGTCACAAGCTCGATTTCAATGTTCAGCGGCCTGACGACGGAAAGTGTATAGCTCTCGGATGTCACAAGCTCGTTCCTGAACCATTCCAACAGCTTCTCGTCACCGGAGGCCATACTCATAACTTCACGCATACACTTATAACTGAGCGACCGTACCGATAAAGACACAAGGTACGTAATTGTAGTATCGTCACCGATATGGCGGGCAAATCTGCCCGTCATCAGAGACCGCTCGAGTGCTCCTTTGTAGTCACCGTCTGCTGCACGGATGCGGGCATCGGCGACCAGAACAAAAGTAAGAAACCGTGCCTGCGCCATCTGCGGCAAAAGGCACTCGAAACCTTTGGAGTATCGCACGCCCCAGTGACAATAATACGCATGGTCTGCGGCCTCGGCGAACTCAATAGCTCCCTTGCATTTTCTTATATCCTGCCGCACTTTATCATCCGGGGCGGCTTCGCCTCTGGCCACTTCGGCAATATGGTCCCGTGCGTCTTCGTCAAGCTCCGCCAAAGAAAGAAATCCCTGGTAGTACAAAAGTGCCGCATTATCCGGATCGGGAGGAATCGCCGGAGCCGGTGACGCGGCAAATATTACAACTAAACCAATCAATATCATCTTTCCTGTTAAACAGTTATTTATACTTTTCATTATTATATCCTTTCCGTTTCAAGAACCATTTGTTCCTTCAAGCAAATCCCGCATCGAAATACCCGACGACCGCGGTCCAAACGCATCAAGAGTATCTCGGAACTGCTCGTCCAGAGCGTCGAGTCCACCTCGCTGGTAAGATAATCTCAGTGACATCATGGAGATTAACTTTGTTTCCCGATTGGTGTCTCCATTATCTCCAGTAGGGGGTACTTCCCGTTTATCCTTATCTCGGCCGAGAAAAAGACCTACCGCTATGACAATCGCCGCCGCAGCGGCAATACGTATTGCTATTGTGCTGAAATTTTTCCGTCCCGGAGAAAATTTCGACGATTTAGTCTGCATTGCCCTGTCCATGGCCGAAAACGAGTCGTCCAAAGTCAGCTTATCGGCCCGGGAGCTTGTCGTACTACGCGGCTTTCCTTGTCTTACTAATTTTTCGATATCATCTGAAGGTTTCATTTAGTCACCTCATTATCTAATATAGTACGAAGCTTCTTTATGCCGTAGCGGTATCTGCTCTGTACGGTATTAATCGAAAGCCCCAGCGCCCCGGCGATTTCACGAAATCGCATTTCCTGATGCAAATGCAGCACAATAACCTCACGCTGTTCGTATGGAAGCCGTGCAAGCAAGTCCGGCAAAAAGTTCGCTCGCTCACAAACGATCAAATTTCCAGGCGGCCCGTCCGAAGTCGTATCCGTCGCTTCGATAAAATCAGTCTCAACGTTTTGACCTGTTTTCAGCCTGTTGATGTCACGTGCGCGATTGGCCACGCAGGTCGAAAGATAGCCTTTCAGAGTCCCGCTCAGATTAAAAGTGCCGACGGTTTCGGCAAACGACACGAACACATCGTGAACCACGTCTTCGGCGATACTCTTATCCCGCAGCAAACTGACGGCCAATCCGAGCAGGTCGTTCTTATGCTCTTCATAAATGCGCCGAAAGGCATCTTTACTGCCGCGATTAAACTTCCATACAAGTATCCTGTCTTCAATCATCAAAGATTTTTATCCAACTTAAGACAACGACCATTCTTACTGGTATAACGAACAGGGACTCTATTTTAGTCTATTTTTTGTGTAATTTTGCAGAAAAAGCGCATAAAAAAAGCCGAGCAAAGCCCGGCCTTTTCGTTTTCAAGCTGCACCCCTGGTTAGCAGGGAACTACATTAGTTGCACACGGCCCTTTTTTGCCCTGTCCAACTTCGAACTCGACCTTTTGGCCTTCATCGAGCGAGGCGTAACCGCCGGTTTTAATCTCCGAATGATGGACGAATAAATCTTCGCCGCCGTCGTCCGGATTAATAAAACCAAACCCCTTGCTCGCATTGAACCATTTTACTGTACCTATACTCACTTGTACTTCTCCTTAGCCTGTATGTCGGCCAAAAAAATAATATCTCTCACTTTTAGTTAATGGGGGATACTCTTGAGAGATGAAAGAATATACACCGCTATAAAAGCTACAATACCATAATGGCCTGTATAACACAATTAAAAATAAATAAAATAATGATTTTATAAAAAGCAGCTTCCGTTATTATCGGTATTATTCGCTCGTTACTTCAAGATTACTTGAAATATTCGGTTTTTGCTCCTGAAGCAATTTGTCACGATGAACTCGGCAGAGGGCCTCATGGTTATAGATACTCAGGATACACTTGCAGCCCGGAAAACTGCATTTTCTGCTTTCAGGCGAGGTTTTTAGCGGTTTTCTCATTTTCTGCCCCTCTAATTAAAAAAGCCACAAAGGTTAGTCATCTTCCTTTGCGGCTTAAAGATTTTCTAATCTTCTTTATCGTATTAAACCTTCATTATATCATATTTCCGGTCTTAGACAATGTTTTTAATTATTTTCGAGAAAGTTATACGTATTAAATTCCGGAGTAATTTATTTTTTTCTGTATTAATCTCACATATTTAGTGTATAATACGCGATATAAACGCCGACAAAAATAGTTGGCTATTTTATTATTAAATGCCTGAGTAAGGAAATTAGGCCGGTTTAAGCGAATTTGAAAAAGCAGTTAGATGCGAAGAATGATTCGTTCCGATATGGGGCTTGTATCTGTTAAAACCCTTTATTAGTGTTAAGTAGCCGCGATTGGCTACTAAAGCGCATCATTGACCTTCTGTTGATTTTAGATATATCGCAACAGCCCCCCTTTTACCCAGCTCTGTTAATGACAGGTACACAAGTACTGGAGCTTTATTATGAAGATACTTCTTATCAATCCGGACATTCCGCTTACTTTCTGGAGTTTTAAAAAAGCCTTGAAGTTCATCTCAAGAAAAGCAGTTGTTCCTCCTCTGGGTTTAATGACGGTCGCCGCGATACTTCCACGCCAGTGGGAGAAAAAGCTGGTTGACATGACAACAACTAAATTGCGGGATCGGGATATTCGCTGGGCCGACTATGTATTTATTACGGGCATGCATATACAGCGAAAATCCGCAGATCAGGTAATAGAAAGATGCCGGAAGAATGGAACCAAAATCGTTGCCGGTGGTCCTCTGTTTACCAGCATTCCCGAACAGTATGTGCATGTAGATCACTTAGTATTAAAGGAAGCCGAGCTTACTTTGCCGCTGCTTATCCGAGACATTCAAAACGGTTGTCCCAGAAAAGTTTATAACACACACGAGAAAGCGGATTTGCATCAAACGCCGATTCCGCTTTGGAATCTGGCTAAGGTCAAAAAGTACGCAATGATGTGCATTCAGTATTCGCGGGGATGTCCCTTCGATTGTGATTTCTGTGATGTCACCACACTGTTCGGGCACAAAATTCGCACGAAAACAACGGATCAGGTATTGGAGGAACTGGAAAGTCTTTATGCTATGGGCTGGCGGGACGAAGTGTTTTTTGTGGATGATAACTTTATTGGAAACAAAAAGCTCCTTAAAACAGAATTACTTCCCGCTGTCATAAAATGGATGAAACAAAGAAAATTTCCCTTTACGTTCAATACGCAGGCATCTATCAATCTTTCGGATGACGAAGAATTAATGGATTTGATGGTGCAGGCGGGTTTTGATTGTGTATTCGTCGGTATTGAAAGCCCCAACGAGGAGAGTCTGAGCGAATGCAACAAACTCCAGAATAAAGGACGGGATTTGGTTGCCTGCGTCAAAAAGATCCAGCGATTCGGAATGCAGGTTCAGGCGGGATTTATTCTCGGCTTTGACAGCGATAAACCGT
>JAFGBG010000237.1 GCA_016933295.1 Sedimentisphaerales bacterium
AGGGCAAAAATTCCAATCGGCGCCAGACGCATTATCCAGCCGGTTATTTTCATCATAACGGCGTTGAAGACCTCGAACAATTCCGCAAGAGGCCTGCCCTTTTCTCCGATGCTGTTGATGGCGACACCGAGCAAAATAGAAAAAAAGATAATCGAGAGCACCTTGTCTTTCGCCATGGCATCGAAAAGGTTTTCCGGAATAATGTCCGTGACAATCGACAAGACCGACGGCGCTTCTCTGTCGGTAATATCTTCTGCCGCTTCGGCGCCTATTTCCACGCCGGTTCCGGGGCTTATTACGTTGACCAGTATAAGCCCGACACCGACCGCCAGGGCCGTGGTAATCATATAATAAACAAACGTCTTAAGGCCGATTCTGCCCAGCTTTTTCATGTCACCGAGGCTGACAATACCCGCGACCATCGACGCCAGAATCAGAGGAATGATAATCACTTTCAGCAGGCGAATGAAAATATCACCGACAATCTTCAAAGGATCTGCAATGTAGTCTGCTCTTTCCTTCAATCGGCCCGATCTTATCTTGAGCTGCTCTACTCCTTCCTTTGCGAGTTCTGCCTGTTCCTCTGTGAGTTCTACTCCTTTTTCAGTAAGTTCTGCAACTTCGTTTATGTTGTCTGCCCTTTGGTTTATATAACTTAACGGAATTCCAACCAAGATTCCCAAGACAATAGCAATGAAAATCTGCGTATGAATCTTCAGTTTCAAATCAGACTCCACTATTGTAACTGCTGTTGCATGTCGAGCGCTCTGCGAATAAGCTCATCCCGGCTGATTTGCTGTTTTTCCGAAAGCTCGAAACTCCATTCGTATGAATCGACAATTCTTTTCGGGCTTACTATCTGGGCGAAGAAATCGAACGGGAAATGGTCGTACCACGGGCCTTTGAGCATGCGATGTGTATTGAGAGTTTCGTAGCCGGATTTGCTTATCCTGAGACGGTAATCGCCGTACCAGTTAAAAGAGACCGTGACCGGCGAGATGCCGATTTCTTCGTCGTTGAGCTCGACCATGGCACCCTGTGGCTCGGTATTTATCGTCAGCTTACGCTCGACGCAACCGCTAAGCAGCAAACCGGCGGTAACAAAAACTGCCGCCATAACTCGTATATTTCGATTTAGCATGAAAAAATCCTTAACAATCCAAAATCCATTCAAGGTTATATTATAAGGAATGCGCCGGAAGATGAAAGCACAAAGATTCCGAGATTATGTTTTAATCGGCCTGTACACACCTGTCCTCAGCCCAGATACGCAGGCATTCGACACGTTCGGCCAATGTTACCGACAGCGGCGGCGATTCCTTCAGCACGGCGAGTATTCGGTCCGTACTGAGACCGTGCTTTTCGGCGAAAGCTTCGTGAAGCGCCGAGATGACGGCCTGCTCTATTTCGGAGCCGCTGTAACCCTCGGAAGCTTCGGCCAATTTTGACAGGTCGAACTTTTTGGGGTCACGTTTGCGTTTGTTCAGATGAATGGCAAATATTTCTTTTCGCACGGCTCGTTTCGGCAGATCCACGAAAAATATCTCGTCGAACCGCCCTTTACGAAGAAGCTCCGGCGGCAGAGCCTCAATATCGTTGGCGGTCGCCACGACGAAAACCGGGGCCTGGCGTTCCTGCAGCCACGTCAGCAAAGAGCCGAACATCCTTTTCGAGAGCCCCCCGTCGGTGCTTTGACTGGCGGCGGAGGCAAAACCCTTTTCGATTTCGTCGATCCATAAAATCACCGGTGACATCATTTCGCACTGCCGCAACGCCTGGCGAAGATTTCGTTCTGATTCGCCGATAAAACTATTATAAAGAGCACCGGGATCCAGCTTCAATAAAGGCTGGTGCCAGGCGGTGGCAATCGCCTTGGCACAGAGACTTTTTCCGGCACCCTGAACACCGAGCATAAGCACTCCCCTGGGGACCTGCAGCCCGAACTGCAACGCCTTCGAGCTAAATGCCTCTTTTCGCTGGTTAAGCCATCTTTTGAGCCGCTTCATACCGCCGATTTCGCTCAAATCGAGCGGTGTTTCTATGTACTCAAGCAAACCGCCCTGCTGAATCATTCTGCGTTTGCCTGCGATTATTGCATTGATGTCGTTATCGTCGAATCGCTGGTCGTTTGTCACCGTGTCGATAATAATCCTCTCGGCCTGTCTGCGGCTCAGGCCGCGAAGATTGCGAACAATTGCCGCAAGACCTTCCTGTGAGATTCCTATCTCGATGGGTTTTTTGCAGTGGATGCGCTGCAGTGTCCTGCGTGTGATGTCCTTCAATTCCTTCTCGTCGGGAAAAGAAATTTCAAAACGCCTTGCATACGATTTGATGACTTCCGGCAGATTATCATTGCTGTCTATCATAACAAGAGTGCTGCCGTTCTTCTCAAAGCAATCGATAAGATCACGCAAGGCCCGCAAAGCCAGCCCTGTTTTAAGATGCTCGGCCAAATCCAGAGTTACACAAACAGTGCCCGGCCTTGCTCCCGAAAAGTGCATCAGGCCGGCCGCCGGAGATTCCGTGTCCCCGACAAAAAGACTGTCCATGAGCATCCCGTCCTTGACACCGCCGGCGACGGACCATATCAACATACCACGTTCGAGTCCGAGTGCGACCTGGCGTACGACTTCCAGCGTGTACTGTTCCTCGAATGTGACCACAGATATGCAGCAATTGCCGCCGTTAATTAACTGTTCGAGTTGCTTAATATCGTCCATTCGATGCTTCTCGCTTATTCCGGTAATTTAAAGCTTATAGCGTCTTTAGCGGCCGAACATGTGCCGCAATCATCCGAATAAAGCCGCTTTTTCAAATTATACTTTATTCGATTATACAGAAAAAACCCAAAACTTCCAAGGCAAAAGTTTATAGCAATGAATATCAAAGAAGCTGTCGGAAGTCGCCATTTCCCGCCTCAATGTGTTTTCATAGCAATCTATAACCTGGAAACGGAAGAGCTCTCAATCCCCCGCGGAAACCAAACCGTCAATGAAGGAGACGAGCTTTTCCTTGTCGCGACAACTGAAAATATAAAAAAGGCCGCGGATTTTTTAACCGCAAAGCATAAGCACTGACATCACCTATAGTTTTTAATGTATAGTTTTAGGTTTTGAGTTGGTATAAAAGTCTGTTTACGATGCCTTCGGCCGGCTATAGTTGGAGAAGAGGACTGGTGCAGCCTGAGCTGGGGTTATCGCAAGAAAATAACAATTCAGAACGATTACGTCGATTCCGACTTGACGGATTTCCCGCTTTATGTTAAAATCTCTTCCGATGCGGATATAGGAGCACACGCTCAGTCCGACGGAGACGATATCAGATTTACCTTAGCCGACGGTGTTACAGTGATACCTCATGAGACCGAATCTTTCAGTATCGACTCGGGAGATGCCACCGGGCATTTCTGGGTCAAGGTCCCGACAATAAATTCATCCTCGACTACCGATATCTACATATATTACGGCAATTCCGAGGCCTCTAACGGTGATGATCCTAATAATGTCTGGGACGATAAATATTTAGGAGTCTGGCATCTGTCCGAAGATTCCTGGGATGGGACCTCCGGAGAGGTTAAGGATTCAACCTCCAACGGCAACCACGGAACGGCGGCAGGAGATGCAAACACCGTCTCGGCTGGAAAAATCGGCCGGGCTGGTGATTTCCCGATAGCTGGCAGCGACGACCAGGTCAATCTGCCTGTTATCGCTTTG
>JAFGBG010000238.1 GCA_016933295.1 Sedimentisphaerales bacterium
AAGGCGGTATCGTGATTGCCCATTATTACGTGTACCTGGTCGGGGAAGCTCAGCTTATAACGGACGACATCGAGCAGCAGCTTGTATGACAGGCAGCCGCCGTGAGAATCTTCGGGTCCGCCGTGGATGATTTCCTGTAGAATAACGTGCCTGTCGGGATGATTGGGTAGATCGGCAAATGTGACCGCTCTCTCGAAATTGCGGCGATGACCGTGAAGGTCCCCGGTTATTATCAGGTCGCCTTGGTCCGGCAAAAGGATCAGGTTGCCGCGTCGGTACTTGTCCGAATTGTTGGCTTCCATGCCCTTTTTCAGCAAATCAATTATTGTTTGAGGCATCTTTATTCGTTTTTATTTTGCCACCGAAGATACTGTGCACCATTAGATCGAGCCTTGAAACGACCGTCATCATGTTTCGCGGTCGATTTGCCGGGTCGTCATCGATGCAATCCATTACGAGCTTTGAGATTCCTATCGGCAGTTGCTTTTTCAACTCATGTGGTGCTCGGCGTGCCTCGGTGACGGGCAATCCGAATTTGTTCTTTTTTGGTATCAACGTCGGTGCGTGCTTGCCTGTCAGTGCCCAGTACATCGTGGCACCGAGATTGAAAATGTCGGTTTTCGGTCCGAGGGGCTTGCGTTTTACCTGTTCCGGGGCGATGTAATCCGGCGTGCCCTGGATTCTTTGTTTTGTCGTACCTATTTTGCAGCTTTGTCCGAGATCGATTATTTTAATCGTGCCGGACTTGTTCATTAATATATTGTTTGGCTTTATGTCGCAGTGAACGAAACCATGCTGGTGTATGGCATTGAGACCGCTTGCTACCATTCTAAAAACAAGCAGCACATCCCCGAGGCTAAGGGTTGACCAATCTTCGAGATTCTTGCCCTCGAAATATTCCATAGACAGTATCATCTCTTTGGCTTTGAACATACTGCGGATTTTTTTGAGTTTGTAGCACTTGCGAACATAAGGATGGTCTATTCGATGGGCAACTTTGTATTCGGTTTCAACCTGCTCGAAAATCCTTGCATCTTCAGGTTTTTCGTATATAACCCGTTTTAGTGCGACTGTTTTATTATCTTCCTCGTCGGAAGCAAGATAAATTGTGCTGCGGGCACCGGTTCCAATCCTCTTGAGAATGGTAAAACCGCCGATATCAAGTATATCTTTAGCCATATAATTTGTAATAATTCAAAAATTTGGAAGCACTACATATTTAACCACATAACCGTAGCTAAGATATGCCTTTCAGGCCTCCCACCCGGTAATTATACGATTTTTATTTTTATATCGAACATCAAAGTAGCTAACTTGAGTTCCACCAAAAGGTAAGTATACAATAATGTAGGTTATTTTACCAGTATGGATATGTTTTTTCACCATAACTGCCTAAAAAATTGACGAAGTCTTGACAAAGCGGCAAAAATTCGGATAATGTTACAAGCATTTGGGACGATAATAGTCCTTACAAGGTCGTTTAGGGATTAGTCCTGATGGGTTAAATTCCCCGATAGCTCAATTGGTAGAGCGAGCGGCTGTTAACCGCTAGGTCGTAGGTTCGAGCCCTACTCGGGGAGTTCGCAATAAAGCCGCGATATAGCAGTTGGGCGGCAGAAATTGGATAAGGTGGACGAAAAACTACGGCTCAACTGCAATCTATTTCTCCACAGTTCACCTAATCATGATGGAAACAAGGCAATGGATGGGCTGCGGCTTCAAGGTCAAAGCAACTATACGCGAAAGAACATCGCATCAAAAATCCCCTAAATAAATTCCATGGATGAATAAGCAATAGGAGAACTAACAAAATGTATCGAAAATTATTCAGGAAAAACTTTCTCATAGTAATTACATTGGCGCTGTTTATTGCGGCTGGTTTTGCATTTGCTCAGGATTCCGGCAGTGCCCTTGAGCAGGGTTTCAAAAATCCGCCGGATTCGGCCAAGCCGCGCGTCTGGTGGCACTGGACAGGCGGCAACGTTACCAAAGAAGGAATCACAAAAGATTTGGAATGGATGAAGCGCGTCGGCATCGGCGGCGCGCAGGCGGCCGACATCGGTATGGGTGGCGGGCAGACCATCGAAAAGCCGATTTCCTTCTTCACGCCTGAGTGGTTCGACGCCATTAAGCACGCCGCTTCGGAATCCGATCGACTCGGTCTTGAAATGGGCATTTTCAGCTCTTCCGGCTGGAGCCTGACCGGCGGACCCTGGGTGAAACCCGAACAGGCGATGAAAAAGCTCGTCTGGAGCACAACAGAAATCCAGGGGCCGATGAAGTTCAATGATAAGCTCCAGCAGCCTCCCTCAGGCCGCGGAATGCTCGGCAGCCTGCGTGGAACCGCCGCCGGTGAGGCTCGTGGCGGACGTGGTGCCGGAACTGCGCGTGCCGGGGCCGATAGCGAGGCTATTGAGGCTTTCTATCGTGACAGCACTGTTATTGCTTTCCGAACTCCGCCGGATGAGACGCTGATGCAGGATCTCAAGCCCACCGTTACCAGTAGCGGCGGCGAGATCGATGGCCTGGCCCTGATGGACGATGTTTTTAGCACTGGTGTCAGGATTACCCCCGGTGAAGACGGCGTCGCCTGGGTGCAATACGAGTTTCCTCAGCTGATCAAGGCTCGAGCGGTGACGCTCATTGCCTCCGGGTCAGTTCCGTTCGGTGCGATTGAGGTTAGTGACGATGGAGCGAGCTTCAGGTCTGTTGTCGAACTGCCCGGCGCCGTACAATATCGCCCACGGGGATTCAAGACTTATGCTTTTCCTGAGACAACCTCTCGTTTCTTCCGCGTGTGCATGAGAGCTGCCGGGCCGAGTTCGCGCAACTCCATCTACCAGAGCGCGCCGGAAAGGGCTAAGGTCTATTCGCTTAACGAGTTCATAGTCCACACAGGCGCCCGCGTTGATCGCTGGGAGGCAAAGGCCGGCTTCAACCTGTGCTACGAGTACGAGGTTGCACCAACGCCGCCCGCCACTGATGAATCGGTCATTCAGTTGAGGGATGTCATTGATCTGACCTCGAAGATGGACGAGGAGGGGAATCTCGAATGGGAAGTTCCGCCGGGCAAGTGGACTATTCTTCGAATGGGCTATGCATTGACCGGCTCAATGGTTCGCGCGGGCACGACCGGCGGAGCGGGCCTTGAGGTGGATAAGCTCAACACCAAACACGTCGAGGATTATTTCCACGGCTACGTGGATCCGATCAAGGAGCATCTTGGCGCGCTTCTGGGCAAGAGTCTTCGATACATGTTAATGGATAGCTATGAAGCCGGTATGCAGAACTGGACGGACGATATGATTCGGCAGTTCACGCAGCGTCGTGGATACGATCCCAGGCCTTACCTGCCCGTGCTGTCCGGTCGAGTTGTCGGAAGCGCCGATCTGAGCGACCGTTTCCTGTGGGATTTCCGCCGGACTATCGCAGATCTGCTTGCTGAAGCTCATTACGGAACCATGGACAGGATGTTGCATCAGTATGGCATGGGCTTATATAGCGAAGCGCCGGGCGTTTCGATGGAAATTCTCGAAGATACTCTGCTGACCAAGAGCATGGTGGACGTCCCCATGGGCGAGTTCTGGCTTGGCCGAATGCACCCGGCGCCGGAGTATTATGTTGACGTGCGCATGGCCGCTTCGGCGGCGCACGTGTACGGCAAGCAATTCGTAGCAACAGAATCCTTCACGGGGGGCGGATACGACTCGCCGGCGACATATAAGAACCTGGCCGATTACTGGTTCGCCCAGGGCGTCAATCGCATGGTTTTCCACTCGTCAAGCCATCAGCCGCTTGACACCAAGCCCGGGAACACGATGGTCGGCACGCACTTCAATCGTAACATCACCTGGGCAGAGCAGGCCAGGCCGTTCCTCGATTACATGTCACGCACACAATTCATGCTCTCGCAGGGATTGTTTGTGGCGGACTTCGCTTACCTGTTGAACGAAGGCGTCCCGTCAAGCCAGCC
Source organism: Sedimentisphaerales bacterium (assembly GCA_016933295.1). Classification (GTDB taxonomy): domain Bacteria; phylum Planctomycetota; class Phycisphaerae; order Sedimentisphaerales; family Anaerobacaceae; genus JAFGPS01. The sequence continues at coordinate 3,974 of JAFGBG010000238.1, forward strand.
GTTCTGGGGCGACGGACTTCAGCCGCAACCGCCGCAGGGATACGACTATGACACAATTAATGCCGACGTCCTGCTCAATCGGGTCACTGTCAGCGATGATGGAAGAATGGTCCTGCCCGACGGGATGAGCTATCGTGTGCTCGTGCTGCCGCAGATTGGCCGGATCCGTCCGGAGCTGCTTAAGAAAATACGCGAACTTGTTCTCGGCGGCGTTACGCTCGTCGGGTCCAAGCCCAGATTGTCACCCAGTCTGCAAGGCGGGCAGCAGAAAGCGGACCTGGAGGTTCAGACGCTGGCCAACGAGATCTGGGGCGACCTCGACGGTGCGCAGCGCAACCGACATTTCTTCGGCAAGGGCCTGGTCACCTGGGGATTGCCTCTCGAACAAGTCGTGGGCCTGGTTACTCCCCAGATGGTCAATCCCATAACGGGAGAACTGCCGCCCCAGCTTACCGAGGTCTCGATTAATCTTCCCATGGATGCGGAATTTGCCGGCCCGCTCGATTCCGACATCGTATGGATTCACCGCCGCGCCGGCGATACTGACTTCTATTTCGTCGCCAATCGCACGGATCGCCCGGTGGACCTAAAGGCCCGCTTCCGTGTTAGCGGCAAGGAAGCTGAGCTCTGGCATCCGGATACCGGCGAAATCGAGCCGGCTTCGTATAATATCGTGGATGGTCGTACGACAGTGCCGCTGCATTTGGCCGAGCGGGAATCGGTATTCGTTGTTTTTCGCCGCGACGCTGTGACGCCATCACGTTCACTGCCGCAGGTAGTAAGCACTACCCTTGCAATGATAGACGGACCATGGGACGTCAGTTTTCCTCCGGATCTGGGCGCGCCGGAAAAAATCCAACTCGCCGCTCTGGAATCATGGAATGCGAATTCCGACGATGGCGTGAAATATTTTTCCGGTACGGCAACCTATACAAAAACTTTACAGACGCCGCAGAGCTGGTTTCAACAGGGTGCGAGAATCCTGCTCGATCTCGGTACGGTCGGTGATATCGCCGAGATTTCAATCAACGGCAAGACGCCGGCAATTTTATGGAAGGCACCTTATCGCATAGATGTTACAGATATGCTTAAGCCCGGCTCGAATCAACTGGAAATCAAAGTTACTAATCAGTGGGCGAATCGAATAGCCGGTGACCGTATTGTTGAGCCGGACAAGAGAGTTTTTGGGGGCGGCTCTACCGGGCGCCGTGGCGGCGGCTTTTTTGGCAGACCCGCACCGCTGGCGGAATCCGGATTGATCGGGCCTATAAAGATAATCTCGGAAATAACTAAAGAGAATTGATAAGGAGGTATTTATGTCGTTAAGAAATTTATTGTTCATAGCATTGCCGGTTTTTGTACTTTTGTTTTCTTCCGTTGGTTACACGCAGATTGCGGATTCACCTGATGAAAATATCGCAGGCATCCCGGTCAACTACACCGAGGCAAAGGTGGGGACTATCAACCTGCCCGATTTGCTAAAGACGTTCGACGGCCAGCCGGTGACCGATGCAAAAACCTGGAACGAGAAACGCCGGCCCGAACTCCTGAAATACATTGAAACCCAATACTACGGTCGTATTCCCGCCACGGCGCCCAAAGTCACCTGGGAGGTGGTCAGTACTGATCCCAATGCCCTTGAGGGCAAGGCCATCATGAAGAAACTTGCGGGGCACATGGGTAGCCCCGATGGCCCGGCGATTGATGTGACCCTATACACGCCGTCAGATGCGAAGGGGCAGGTGCCGGTGCTGACGAACCTCACCTTCGGCTTTGATTTCGGGGGACGAGGCGGCGCCAGGCGTGGGGGTACGGGTGGTTCCGCCCGTCCCGGCTCTCCGGCCTGGTTGATCAGTCACGGCTATGGTTATGCCACGATCAATTATAGCAGCATCGAATCGGACCGGTCCGGACAGCCCAACGTGAATATCGCCCGCAAGCTCGCCCTTGCACCCGGCCAGGAAGCTCCCGCTCCCGACGAGTGGGGTACAATTGCGGCCTGGGCCTGGGGGATCAGCCGGGTGATGGATTACTACCAGACCGATCCGTCGGTCGATGCCAAGCGCATCGCAATTACCGGTACGTCTCGTCTGGGCAAGACTGTTACATGGGCCGGCGCCAATGATCAGCGAATCGCGCTGGTCATCGCCTGCTGCGGCGGCGAAGGCGGGGCGGCGCTGGCGCGGCGCAACTACGGCGAAACTATCGCCCATCTCGTGGCGCCGAGCCGGTTTCCCTACCAGTTCGCCGGCAACTACCAAAAGTACGCTGCGGACCCGAGCACGAGTAAGGTTGATACGCATTGTCTGGTCGCGCTAATGGCGCCGCGGCCCATCCTGCTTTCGACCGGGTTCACCGATAAATGGTCGGATCCCTATGGTGAATTCCTGGCCGCCGTGGCTGCAACGCCTGCGTTCAAGCTGCTCGGCAGGCAGGGTATCGACAGCGACAAGTACTCCAACGTGGGTGAAATGGTCGGACACGAACTGTCGTTTCTGATGACCAAGGGCGGACATGGATCGACCGATTGGGACCTCTGGCTGAAGTTCATGGATACGTACCTCAAGCCTGGAACTTGATGAGTTGCCCGACCCCGCTTTGCGCACGGCGCCGATGAACTAAATGACCCGCGCGGAAATGTCTGCACGGCGGACACGGTACAATACTTTCCGACCGGCAATATTTCGATAAGGTCAATATTTTGACTGTTATGATATGCGGTATTTTGAAAATCGTCAGGCTGCCGTCGTGGTTCTTCGTCTCGATGTTTCTAAGTGATTGTTGTTTTTTGCCGGCCTGCACGCAGCGAAAAAACTACCGATATGATAAGCACGATTGCTGTTAACGGAATTACGTACCACCACAAAATTCGTCCGAAATTTTCCACATCGGCGGGTGTTTTTGCCAGCCGGATTAGATAGACGATATAGGCCGCATAGTAGCCGAGAAAAAGAACACCTTCTCCTCGCGAAATCCTGCTTCCGGTAAAGAATACCGGCAAACACGCAACCGCGGCTGCCGTCATCACGGGAATGTCGAATTTCAGTGCCTGTGTAGTCACAGTGATACCGGTTTTCGAGGCCGCCGCCGATGCACCAAGTACGCACAGAATATTGAATATATTGCTTCCGACCACGTTGCCGACGGCAATATCCCGCTCGCCCCGGATGGATGCAACTATAGATGTTGCGACCTCGGGAAGTGACGTCCCTGCCGCAACGATAGTAAGTCCTATGATAAGTTCTCCGACTTTCAACAGCCGGGCCAATGCTACCGAGCCGTCCACAAGCAGTCTTGCCCCCAGTACAAGTAATCCGAGACCACCGAGAATCAGCAGAGCAATGGTAAGTCGTTTGTAACTATGCCCAGGTTCGGATCTTTTTGCCGGAACTGTTTGCTGCCCGGCCGCGTCCGCGGAACGGCGACCGAGTAAAATCAAAACCGTAGTATAAGATACTATCGCGGCGACGAAGAATAATCCCTCGATTCTACTCAAATTGCCGTTGGCCGCCAGAATCCACATAAGCACAGAGACGCCAATCATTACCGGCACGTCCAGGCGAACGAGCTGCCGCGAAATGGATAAAGGTACGATAAGCGCCGATACACCCAGTATGAGAAGAACGTTGAAAATGTTACTGCCGACAGCGTTACCCAAGGCGATATCGGCCTGACCCGCTAAGGATGCTTTCATACTGACGGCAAATTCCGGGGCGCTTGTCCCGAAAGCGACGACGGTCAGGCCGACTACGAGCGGCGAGATTCCGACCGCCAGCGCAAAGCGCGTCGAGCCTCGCACGAGAAGCTCCGCACCAGCTATTAGGAAACAAAAACCAAAGATTATTTCAAAGGCAACAATCATTTGAGATAATTTACATCCCGACTGTAAGTTAATATAATATAAGGAAATTTCCCAATAAATCCTTACGGACTTTGACTTCGGGTATTTCCGGCGTAACTTGCAGGATATAACCGAATAACGTATAAATAATACCGTTATGGCACAGAAAGCAAAGAAGAAAATCGAACAATTGTGGGGAGAAATCCAAGAGCATGACTATCTTTACTATGTGCTGAATAAGCCGATATCCGATACCCCATGGGGCTAATATTTTATAGTGGTTAGTAAAAGAAAATGGAAATTGATGAGATATTAGACAAATGGTTTGATGAAACTTTTGCATTGTACCAACAAAAAGTTCACCCTCCTCGAGAAGTTGATCTTTTAATAATGGGAGTATTGCGATATTCAAAGCACTGTTCGGTTACAATTTTTTTACTTTTAAGGCAACAAGCCAAATTGTCTACGATGGTATTGTTGAGAGCTTATCTTGAATTATATTTAAGATTCTGTTGGTGTTTGATAAATGACCCAACCTTACAGAAAAGTCATCTGGATAAAGTAAATGACAGATTTAAGAGATGGGACTATAAGAGATTATTAGAACATAGAAATCTTTTGAACAGGCTATTAGAAGTTACAAAAGATGATTCTAATTCGGGAATTTGTGAAGCCCAAAAAAAAGTAGACGATGGTATAAAGAAATATAAGAAACAAGGATTGAAATGTATACCGGATATATGGCAAATTTTAAAGGAACTTTCTGACACTAAAGAGTTTCAGAAATACCATGAAGAGATTCTGAAACTCTATCCATACTTATACCAAAGATTTAATAAAGCCGTTCACCCAAACATGGATTTCATTCGGAAAATGGTAATAAATACAGGCGAGGCTTATATTTGTAACTGTGATGTGGATGAAGATATAAAGGAATTGAAACTTTTTTTGCTTTCTATGTCATGTGATATAAATCGCATGATGAGAGATTTTTATGGTTGGGATTCAGCAGAAATGCAAAAGGAATATAATTTAATAATTAAACAACTTTCTGGTTGAGTTTTTCTCTGTGTTCCCTGCTGCAAAAATAGAAAGTCGTAAATACATCATGGTTTTCTATCCTGTATGACGTGGAGTTTGAATGAATGAGATTGACAATTCCGGTAATAGTGATCAGCCGCCGGTGAAGCGGCCGCGTAGGAGCAGGTACGGCGGCACACACCCTAAAAGCTACCGGCAAAAGTACAAGGAACACGACTTAGACGCCTACCCTGAAATGAAGGCCCATCTGCTCGCAAAGGGAAAAACTCCCGCCGGTACTCATATTCCCGTCCTCGTAGAAGAGGTTATAAACTGCCTGAAACCAAAGGGCGGCGAGATAGTAGTGGACTGCACTGTTGGCTATGGTGGGCACGCATCCGAGTTCATCAAACACATCGGGCCTAACGGAAAACTGATTGCCCTGGATGTGGATAGCGCCGAGCTCGAACGCACGCGTCAGCGGCTCAGCAAAGAGAATGCACCTGTGAGTTTCTATCGCAGCAATTTCGCCGGTATTGCCAAGGTGCTGAAAAAAGAAAATCTTTCGGGCTGTGACATAATTTTTGCCGACCTTGGCGTCTCGAGCATGCAGATAGATAATCCGGACCGCGGGATGAGCTATAAGACCGATGGTCCTCTCGATATGCGTATGGACGAGAGGCTGAAGCAAACCGGTGCGGATTTGCTCAACAGGCTTTCCGAAGAAAAACTGTCAAATGCCTTTTGGGAACTGGCCGACGAGACCGACCACCAGGAAATTGCCCGCTTGATTGTCGAGCGGCGTTCGGGGCAGCCGTTCGCGCGAACCTCACAACTGGTTGACGTGATTTTCGAGGCCAAGCGAATAACTAAGAAAACCTGGCAGAAGCAAAACCGTGCCTCGAAATCCGGCTTTTTACACCCGGCCGCTCGAACGTTTCAGGCCCTGCGCATACTGGTTAATGACGAGCTTGGCTGCCTGAAGGAGCTTTTAAGAATCGCCCCATACTGTCTGCGCCCGGGCGGTAGAATCGGGATAATTAGTTTTCACAGCGGCGAAGACCGCCTTGTTAAGAAGTCGTTTTGTGATAATGTTCGCCAGGGCATATATCAGTCGGCTGCTAAAGAACCAATCGTGCCGCAAATAAAGGAAATTAATTCAAATCCCCGCAGCGCATCGGCTAAATTTCGATGGGCCGTCCAAAAACTTTCGAGGACTATTGAATAATAGTGATAATAACGTTCAGGAATTTAGGTTTAATTTTCATCGCAATAGTTATACAATTATTTTCTTATGAATAAAGACGTAAACAAGAAAATCGAACAGTTACGGCGGAAGATTCGCGAGCACGACTATCTGTATTATGTACTCAATCAGCCGGAAATCAGCGACCGGCAGTATGACAAGCTTTTTGCCGAGCTGAAGGCCCTGGAAGAGGCTAATCCTGAATTAATCACACCGGATTCGCCCACTCAGCGCGTCTCCGGACGGCCGCTCGAAGGTTTCGGAACCGTCCGTCACGCCGCAGCGATGCTGAGTATGGATAATACTTATAACGCCGATGAGTTGCGGGCGTTCGATGAACGGGTGCGCAAGCAGCTCGGAAGCGACGATTACGATTATGTGGTCGAACTGAAAATCGACGGTGTCGCAATCAGTCTGCGATATGAAAAGGGTGTGCTTGTTACAGCCGCCACTCGCGGCGACGGCCGTGTCGGCGACGATGTTACTGCAAATGTCCGAACGATAAAGGCTGTGCCGCTCGTGCTGCGTGACGGCGACCCGCGTATAGCGGGTTCGATCAAAGCGTCAGATGCCGCTCCCGATGTGCTTGAGGTTCGCGGCGAAGTCTATATGCCGACCGGCGCGTTTGTCGAACTGAACAGGCTCCGCGCCGAGGCTGGCGAGCAGGCCTTTGCCAATCCGCGAAACGCCGCCGCTGGCTCTTTGAAACTTTTGGACGCCAGAATCACCGCCGCGAGAAACCTTTCGTTTTTTGCCTATGCCGCGGGCGAGCTTTCCGAGCCGTTGGCTGAGACTCATTACGAGAGCCTGGAGAAATTCAAAAAATTTGGTCTGCCTGTAAATCCGAATATAAAAAGAGCCGCCGACATAGACAAGGTTATAGATATTTGTCTCGGCTGGGACAACAAACGTTCGGAGCTTGATTACCAGATTGACGGCATGGTGATAAAAGTCAATCGCTTCGAGCAGCGTGAGATTCTCGGCGCGACCGGCCGAGCGCCTCGGTGGTGCATTTCCTACAAGTTTGCCGCCGAGCAGGCTGAGACGGTTATCGAATCCATCGATGTCCAGGTCGGTAAAAGCGGCATCTTGACGCCTGTGGCGAATCTTACGCCTGTGCTTTTGGCCGGTACGACCGTCAAGCGGGCCAGCCTACATAACTTCGATATGCTCGCGAAACTCGATGTTCGATGCGGTGACACAGTCATTATCGAAAAGGCCGGCGAAATCATACCGCAGGTGGTCGAGGTAAGAATAGATCAAAGAAAAGACTCTGTTGACGAAGCCTTTAGGATGCCTTTGGAGTGTCCTATATGTGGGCATAAAGTAGAAAAAGATGAAAACGATGTATATATTCGATGTGATAATCAAAACTGCATTGCAAAATTTAAAGAGAGATTAGAGCATTTTGTTGGTAAAGGTCAAATGGATATCGAAACATTAGGACCTTCACTAATAGAAAAATTAGTTGATGCAGGTCTTCTGAAGAATATTTCCGACATCTATAAATTGAAGCGTCAAGACTTAATTGATTTTGAGGGAATGGGTGAAAAAAGTTCAGATAATGTTATTAAAGCTATTGATAGAAGTAAAAACAATCCATTATGGAGATTTCTATCAGGATTAGGAATTAGACATATTGGTGGGCAAACGGCTCAAACTCTTGCAAAATATTTCGGAACCTTAGATGAAGTTTTATCACTCGATAGAAGAGAATTGAAGGAATTTAAACAAATAGAAAGAGAAAAAAAGAAATCATTGGATAAGAAGCATAAAAAAAATGAGATTACCGAAGAAGAATACAAGAAAGAATGTGGGAATCTCCAATTAACAGATATTGGAGACGAAATGATATCAAGTTTATGTGATTATATTGAGAACGAAGACAATAAAGATATCCTAAAAGAGATATTAAGGCTCGGAGTAAAACCAAAGAGAAACACGAACGAAAAGACTTCAGAAATATTGATAGGAAATACTATTGTTGTTACTGGTACATTGAAAAATTTCTCTCGACAACAAATAGAACAAGCCATTAAAGACAATGGAGGCAAATCATCTTCTTCTGTTAGCAAAAATACTACATTTGTCTTAGCAGGCGAAAATCCTGGAAGCAAAATAAAAAAGGCTCAAGAACTCGGAATAAAAATTATTAACGAAAATGAATTTTTGAGACTTATTGAAGAAAAGCCTATGTAATAGAATAGACTGCGTATATGGAATCGGGAAATAACATTGAGATTTTAGTTAAAAGTTCTTCTGGTGATCCATACACAGTGAGTTTTTATATTGATAAAAATGATATATCGGCTTTTTGTTCATGTCCTGCTGGAGTCTATCGGGTGCTATGTAAACATATAATATGTCTAATAAATAATGATGATTCAATACTCTATGATAGAAATCAAAAGGAACTTATAAGACAAGTTTGTGCACATTTACAAAAAACAAATATTCCATCACTTTTAACTAAATGGAAAGAATCCGAGGAGCTTTTGAAAAGAGTGCAACGAAATGCCAAGAAATCTAAAAAGAATCTTGAAAAGGCTATCTTACAAAAATGAATTCGAAAGATAAATCTTTAAAACTTCTCCAAAAACTTGTCGGTCTAAAAGCTAGGGATAAGAGAGGCTCTGAATGTCTAAAGAAACCAAATCGGGTACTTGAAGACAAAGATGAATGGTTTATATGTGTTCCATCTTGTTTCAATGACTGCTTGGATATTGCAAAAACTGAGCGTGTAAAAGAACCAGAAAAGGTATGGACACAAGGTTCTCGTTTCGCATTTCATCGTGGATGCATACTCTATGACACATCAAATGCTTATCATAGATGGGATATCGCAATTAATAAAATAAAGTATTGTGTCTTGATTCACGATGGAAAAAGTGTAGAACCAGCGACGAATGAGAAAGAGAGAAATTCCGGAAAAGTAATATTTTCAGTACTTTCACCCTGCCCTAAAACAAAGGATTTGAAAGAGATCGGAGAATTTGAGCTATCACAGGATGAATTTGTGAGATTTCTAATTTGTGGAAATTCAGACATTATTTCGATTTAAGGAATTGTAAATAAAGATTTATGGCGATAGACCATATCTGGCGGATTATGGCGCAGAGCGTTTACGAATATTTTCACGACCCGGGGAATTTGTCCGTGATCGAAAAATTGCTTGCCGCGGGCGTCACGCCGGAACACTCAAAAACGCGACGTTCCGATAAAATGGCTGATAAAACGTTCGTAATCACGGGAACACTGGAAAACTTTACGCGCCAGCAGGCCGAACAGGCCGTAAAGAAAATCGGCGGAAAAACCTCATCGAGCGTCAGCAAAAAAACCGATTTCGTATTAGCCGGCGAAAATCCCGGAAGCAAGCTTGACAAAGCACTCAAGTTTGGTATTAAGATAATAAACGAACAGGAATTCATGGAATTACTCGACAATTGATTTTATGCAGAAAATGGTTATTACCGCCGAAAGATTCAGGACAATGGTTGACGATGCTGAAAAGTATATGCGGATGGCGTTGAATCTGGCCAAACGCGGCGTTGGTTCGGTCGAGCCGAATCCCGCCGTCGGTGCCGTTATAACGAAGGCGAATCAGATTATAGGCAAGGGCTGGCATAGAAAATTCGGCGACCCGCACGCTGAAATAAACGCGCTGGAAGACTGCAAGTCGTTAGGTGTCAATCCGAGAGGCGCCACGATGTACGTCACGCTCGAGCCCTGCTCGCATCACGGCAAGACCGGCCCGTGCACGCAGGCCATTATCAATGCCGGTCTGGCAAAAGTTGTTGTCGCGGTTGTGGATCCGTCCGAACACGCCGGCGGCAGGGGAATAAATCAGCTAAAAAATGCCGGAATAGAAGTGCAGACCGGTGTTTGCGAAAATGAGGCGAAGCTGCTGAACGCCCCTTTTATAAAGTTTGCCTCAAGGGGCAGAAGCTGGGTAGTGTTAAAATGGGCACAAACCATAGACGGTAAAGTCGCCGGAGCAGAAAAAAACGGCGAACATAAGTGGATTTCCAATACGGCCAGCAGAAGGGACGTGCATAAATTGCGACGAAGCTCCCAGGCGATACTGATCGGCATCAATACGGTAATCGCGGACAATCCGATGTTGACGGCCAGGCCGAGCAAAGGCAAAAAACCGATGAGAATCGTGCTCGACAGCTTCCTGAGAATTCCCACGCATTGTAAGCTGCTCAAGAGCGCCGGGCAAAGCCCTGTTATTATCCTGACGAGCTACGCATCGGCCGTGGAAAAACCTGCGGTCGCGCAGCAAATCGCCGAAATGGGTGCCGAGCTGCTTGTCTATCCGGACACATACGGCAGGTCCAACCTGTATTTCCTGCTCGACGAACTGAACAAACGCGGCGTTACTCAATTGCTCGTCGAAGGCGGGCCGACGGTGTTGACCTCGTTTCTGAGGGAAAACCTTGCCGACGAAATATGCATTTATATCACTCCGAAGATATACGGAGGTTACGGCCGCGCCGGCATCTCCGGCTCTATGGACGAGCTGACAAGAGTATTCGGTTTGCATCACGTTCAGATGAAACAATTCGGCGACAATATTCGCCTGACGGGTCTTACCGAAAAAGCCCTCTGCGAGCTTTCGATTTCCAACTTGTAAATCATCTCACCTTTTGCGGCATCGGCACAATGCGTTATGCTTTGTGTGTCACGAGTTTTATGATGGCATCGAGGTCGTTCGGCGCCTCTATCGGCGGATTGCTGAACAAGCCTTGTTTGTCCTTGTGGTAGTTGACGGTGACGTTGGGGTCTTTCAGGGGATGCCCGGTAAGGACGCAGGCGACACGCTCGCCCGGTTCGATGAGGCCTTCGGCCCGCAGATGTTTGAGTCCGGCGATTGTTGCCGCCGAGGCCGGTTCGCAGCCCAGGCCGTGCTTGCCTATAATCGCCTTGGCGTCGAGAATTTCCTCGTCGCTGACGGCCCGGACGACGCCGTGACATATATCGATCGCTCGGAGGCATTTTTTCAGATTGACCGGGCGTGATATTTCTATCGCCGATGCACAGGTGTGCGGCGAAAAGTTGCGTGCGGTCAGGTCGGCGTAATAATCGTCGATAAT
>JAFGBG010000239.1 GCA_016933295.1 Sedimentisphaerales bacterium
TAATAACTTCTTTCTTGAACAAATAGATCGCCCACCCAAACGTCTCTCGTCCCCACCTCAGGTAATTTTCCCTATCCTCATGTACTCGTTTCAATACTTCTTCCACATCAGAATCGCCCGGGTTTTTACTCGCCCAATCATCCGCTGCATACCACTGCAATCCTTCATACCTGTCCCAATCATCCTGGTTGCTAACCAACGTGTAAACAAGCTTCAACCCAAACTCTTGTCCAGCCTTCATATTTTCGTAATGCGTGCCATACGAGTTACGTTTTTGACCGATAGCCTCCAAATACTCAGTCGTCGGCTCTTGTTGCCAATACGGCTCCCCGACGATCACCCAACCTCCGGGGGCTGCCATCTCATTTAAGGCCTTCAACGTCCCTCTATGACCGCCATAGATCCAGCTCGCTCCGATACATGCCACCAAATTGAAACTTTCCCGCGCCTTCGGTTTATAATCCGCCCCGTCCATCTCCTCAAAGCTTAACTGAGCATCAGGTATGCGTTGCTTATGTTTTTTCCTGGCATCTGAAACACAATACGGTGAGATATCGACTCCTGTTCCTTCAATATCATATTGTTCAGCCAACCGGATGATAAATTCTCCTTTACCTGTGGCAATCTCAAGCACGCGATCTTCAGGCTCTAATCGCAGTAATGCGATCAATTCCTCGAACTTTTCAACACACATTGGGTTGCAAAAAACGTGTTCCCGGTGTGTAATATTAAAAAATTTCCATAGATTCATTTTAACCTCTTTTTCAATTGGCGTCCCAACAAGTTATTATATATGGGATTTCCCATTTAAGCTCTTACAAAACATGATTCAGTCTTTTCGATACAAATGATTTACCAAATAAAAATCCGCCTGATAATTACCCTTTTCCTTTTGGATATCCCTCCCAGGCGCAAGCCAGGTGCATAAGCAGCTCTGTTTTCATTTGCTCGCGAATTTCGGCATAATCGGAATTACCGTAAAGATTGTGCCATTCATGAGGATCATTCTTCAGGTCATAAAGCTCGCCCCTGGCCTTATCAACGGCCAGGCGGGCCTCGGCCAGCGGCCTATCGAAGAACAGGATAAGCTTCCAATCTTGTTTTCGCCACATATAAGCAGGCGCGAGACCATCATGATACTCACAAAAATTGCCCGTACGTTGTTGATCAGACAATAAATCGAGCCCGGGCAATTCCTGTTCGCTCTCGGCACCCGCGACTTTCATGAGCGTCGGAAAAATATCCACTAATTCGGCCGGACGATTGTCCACGGTTCCCCGCAATTCTTCAGGAACAACAGAACCAGAGAGTATAAGCGGCACGCGAACGCTGCTGTCATAGAGACAGTATTTGGTAAAACGGAAATTTCTTTCGCCCAACATCTCACCGTGGTCGGACAGAAATACTATCAATGCGTTTTTAAGGCGTCCCAATTTTTCCAGTCTGGCTAACGCTTCTCCAAAGTAGTGCTCCAGCCATGAGCAGTTGGCATAATAACGCAAAACCGTACGACGACGTTGTTCCGATGTCATTTTGCTGAAAGCCTCCCGCCAGGCGGCGTGGCGACCGGCGTGCGATCGGCTGAGTTTATCCGAAGCGGCAAGATGTGTATCAGGCTCTTGCGACCAGGGCGGCATTATCATATCGGGCATATCTTCGATATCGTAGAGCTCCTCGAATCGCTTGGGCACATTCAGTCCGGCATGAGGTTTCAAAAACGACAAATAAAGAAATAACGGTCGGTCTGGATCGACATCACTATCGAGAAATTTCAAGCATTGCTCGGCCACCCATCCATCCCGATGATCGCGTTCGGCAACTTCAGAAACTTTGCCTATATATCCTTCCACCCTCTCCTCTCCGCCGCCATATGTTGCAACTTCTCTTCTATATGCCGCCAGGCCCTCCGGATTTTCATCGTTTTGATAACGCGCGCCGTTTTCCGGGCCTACCCCTCTTTCACCAACCACTCGCACCTCAAAACCACGCGTGGATATCGGTGTATCGATACGGCCCCAATGCGTCTTGCCGAATCCCGCTGTTTGATAACCTGCGAGTCGCAAACGTTCCGGGATGGGCGGAAATGGAAGAAAAGCATCGCCGACGCTGTGCGAACCGTTGCTCCTGACGCCCAATTGCGAAGGGTACAAACCAAACATCATTGAATTGCGGCTCGGTACGCACATGGGTGCCTGGCAAACGGCATGTTGAAACAAAATTCCGTTACGAGCCAGCCTATCCAACGTCGGTGTCTTTATATGCGGATTTAGTACACCCAATGCATCCCATCTTTGTTGATCGGTCATAAAAAAAATTATGTCCGGCGGGCGATTGTTTTGGGTACGATTATTTTGCTCGTCAGATGAACGGGCCCATAAGGGCGAGCTGGGTAAGAAGGCAGATAGTGAGGCCAGACCAGTGGTTCCCAAAAGTGACGATTTCAGGAAATCACGACGGTTTATATTATTTTGCATGACAGTCTCCTAAGAGAAATAATGATGCATCGGACCTGTGCAATTCACCAAACAGATATCTTCCATACCAAAACATGGGTGCATAATAAAAACTTTCGCTCTTAATACTTTTTTTCGAATTTCTTTTTATATCATCCTCCTATAGAAATTAAAAGTACAATTCACAATGCTTTTTGTAAAGGGAGTATAATGATGATGGCTTGTATGGAGAATTACGTCGCCGTTAATTAGAATTGAAACAGCTCGGCTTCGTCTCTTTGAGACTACGCCGGAGCAGTCTTCATTCACCATAAAATAGCGAACGAAGACTGGAGCCGAAGGGGATCGAACCCTCAACCTCTGCATTGCGAACGCAGCACTCTCCCAATTGAGCTACGGCCCCGAAAAAACAAATTTTTAGAACTGCCACTTATTATAGCAGATTATTTCATCCGTGGAAAGTCGATTCGGCTGTTTAGCGGAATCCGCCGGATAACCGACCGCCATAAGCTCGACTATGTTTATACCGCCGGGAATTCCAAGAATTTCCCGGATGTTTTCAGTATTGAATGAGCCTATCCAGCAGGTTGCCAGTCCTAATTCCGTTGCCTGAAGGCATATATGCTCGAGCGCGATTGAAACGTCAATCGGCGCAATCGCCTGGCCGCACTGCATGACGTAGTCGCTATTACTGCAGCCGACTATGATAGCTCCGGCCTTTTCGAAGACCTGCGGCCGGTTGGTATTTGCGGCAACTTTCTCTTTGATTTGGCTATCGGTAACTACAACAAAACGCCAGTCCTGTGTATTCTTAGCCGATGGCGCAAGTCGGGCGGCTTCTGTGAGCTTGTCGAGCTTTTCCTGCTCTATCTGTTTTTCCTGATATGCCCGGCAGGAATATCTTTTTTGTATAGCTTCAAATACCGTCATATTAAACCCGTTATTTTTCAAAAAATATCAAATCAGTCTAAAAACTTATCGAAAATATAAGGCAAAAACTTCTTATTTGCAACAGGCTTTTTACTTAATTACGTCAGCTTCCATTCCAGGTAAAAAGCTCGCCCTTGCTTATTTCTTCCTTATGAGTGTTGTCTCCATAACGTAAACTGCACGGATTTCCCAGAAGCGAACGCACCGTAGCTGAGACGAGTTTGCCGTCCTTCCATTCGATATCGACCTCGAAACCGCCGCGGGCGCGAAGGCCGGTTATGGAACCGTTTGCCCAGGCCTTCGGTAATGCCGGCAGGAGAACTATTTCGCCGGTATGGCTTTGAAGCAGCATCTCCGCAATACCGGCCGTTCCGCCGAAATTGCCGTCAATCTGGAAAGGCGGGTGAGCATCGAACATGTTCGGATAAGTATTTCCGGCCAAAGCTTCAACGACCATTTTATAAGCATGGTCACCGTCCA
>JAFGBG010000240.1 GCA_016933295.1 Sedimentisphaerales bacterium
CAATAACGCTAATACCACACCGCTCTGGCAAGGCGATGTCTGGAGCTTTACGACAAGTGAGTATCGAGTCGTGGACGATTTCGAGTCTTATAATGATATCGCCCAGGGCGAAGACGGTAGTAACCTGGTTTATTTGACCTGGATTGATGGATATGATAATCCCTCTACCAACGGCTCAACGATGGGTTATACGAGCGGTGCCTCTCTTGAGACTACTACTGTAAGGAGCGGCTATTCGGCACCGTTGATATATGATAACACCACTGCGGGTATATCGAAAATTACTGCGAATACTAATGACTTGAAAAGTGGTTCGGACTGGACTATAGGTTCTCCAGAGCAGTTAGTGCTTTGGGTTTATGGCAGTGCCGATAATAATTCATCTGCAGACCGGATGTATGTTGAAATTGGCGGCGTAAAGAAGATATTTAGCGGCGACATTGCGGCAGAACAATGGCAGGATTTCACTATTGATCTGGCTTCACTGGGCATTAATCTGAGTAATGTCGGTACTGTGACCATCGGCCTGGAAAAGATTGGCTCGACCGGCGGCTCGGGAATGATTTTCGTTGATGATATCCGATTATACGCTTTTTTAAATAACTAAGCAGGATTTGTGTTCAGGCTTTTGTGATGAGCAACTATTGTTGGCTCGTTGAAGTTCTTTTTGAATGGTAGAAATCTTAATCAAGGATATCAGTTAATATTTCAGAGACGGATATGTTTTAACAGAGAGAAACTATATATCTTGATTGGTTGTTCTGTAGATAGTTCATTGTTAAGAAAGGAAAAATGTTATGACGAAAAAAAGTAATGTGAACTTATTATTGATACGCGGTGTTGCAGCGATCATCTGTCTGCTTGGTGTAATGGCCCGGCAGGTGAATGCCGAACGTGCCGAAGTGGCCGAGGATCTTCTCGTCGATCTACGTTCTGAGGACCTCTCGCCCGGTTCAGTCAGTGAATGGCCTAACCGGGGTTCACTGGGCGGCGTGTTTATGGCATTCGGCAATCCGGTCGTGGAAGCGGTCGGCGGCTGGGATAATGTGGTTATATTCGACGGGGAAAGTTATTTTGATGGGTCTGTCAGCCCATTTGGGATTGTCGGTAGAGGGACCCGCACCATAGAGGTCTGGGCTTATAATATTGGTGAATCTAAGGAAGAGTGCATGGTGGCCTGGAGCCACCGCGGTGGACCGGATGGCTCCAACATGACCTTCAACTGGGGTTACAAGGATTTCGGTGCGGTTGGACATTGGGGCGATGACGCCGATATGGCCTGGGGCGGTCAGGAGGGTGTTGAACCCCATCCGTATCCGGCCTTGGAAAACTGGCAGTATTTGGTATATACGTACGATGGTGCAACTGGGCGTCTTTATGTTAATGGCGAGCTGGCCGTTGAAAAAGACATGGCCCTCAATACCCATTCAGGAAATGTCATTCGAGTCGGGACCCAGACAAACAGCGATGGCTCAGCATTCATAGGTGAAAAAATGTTCTCGGGTGCCATAGCCCAGGTCCGTATCCATGACGGTGCTTTAACGCTCGAGCAAATCCAAAAAAATGCCCTGATTCGTATTCAGACTTCCGGGCAAGTCTCTAATCCTAGGCCCAAGAACAATGACCCGGATGTTCCCCTTCGCGATCTTATATTATCCTGGGAACCGGGAGAGTTTCCAGGTAAGTATACAGTGTACTTCGGCGAAGACGTGAGTGCCGTTGAAAGTGGCACTGCTGAAGTCATCTCAGGTCTTGATATCAACTCGTATGATCCGGGACCTCTGAATTACGAAACAACGTATTATTGGCGAGTGGATGAAGTCAATGACTCTCCCGATAAAACAGTTTATGAGGGTTCGGTCTGGAACTTTACAACAGAACCTTATGCAATAACGATTCCTACTCAGGCTATTTCCGCAACAGCCTCCAGTCAGGCACAAGGTCAGGGGCCTGAGAATACTATCAATGAATCGGGATTAGTTGGGGATCTTCACTCGACAGAAGCTACGGCTATGTGGGCAACGGTTGAGGGTGAAGCTACGCCGGCCTGGATCCAATATGAGTTTGATAAAACCTATCAACTCCATGAGATGTTAGTATGGAACTATAACGGTGCATCTTTTCTTGCCACACTTGGCCTTCAGGATGTTACTGTGGAATACTCGACCGACGGTGTCGATTGGATACTAAACGACAGCGTTGCCGTATTAAATCAGGCGACCGGCAAGGAAGGTTATGCCGCAAATACCACGGTTCCTTTCGGCGATGTACCTGCCAAGTATGTGAGGATCACGGCCACGACCAACTGGAGCGGCAATTTCCTTGTACAACACGGACTCAGCGAGGTTCGCTTCATACAAATACCGGTCAGTGCCAGGGAACCTGATCCGGATGATGGCGACAGTGAAGTTGATATAAATGTAACTCTGAACTGGCGAGCCGGCAGGGAGGCGGACGAGCATAAGGTTTACATAAGTACCGATGAGCAGGCCGTGATTGGTCGTACGGTTGCGCCGGTGACAGTAAACGAGGCCGGTTACGGCCCGTTGTCTCTCGCACTGGCAAGTACATACTACTGGCGAGTTGACGAAGTTAATAATGCCAGTGCCGTACCAGTCTGGGAAGGCGATGTCTGGAGCTTTACGACAAGTGACTATAGAGTTGTGGACGATTTCGAGTCCTACAACGACATCCCACAGGGTGAAGAAGGCAGTAACTTAGTCTATTTGACCTGGATTGACGGATATGATAATCCCTCAACCAACGGATCGACGATTGGCTATACAAGTGGAGCATCTCTTGAGATGGCGACTGTAAGAAGCGGCCATTCGGCACCGTTAATATATGATGACACAACTGCGGGAATATCGGAGGTTAATGCGAATACTAATGACTTGAAAAGTGGTTCGGACTGGACTATAGGTTCTCCCGAGCAGTTAGTGGTTTGGGTTTATGGCAGTGCCGATAATAATTCTTCTACAGACCGGATGTATGTTGAGGTTGACGGCGTAAAGAGGATATTCAGCGGCGACATTGCTTTAGAACAGTGGCAGGATTTCCCGATTGACCTTGCTTCTTTGGGCATCAATCTCAATAATGTCGGTACCGTGACTATCGGCTTTGAAAAGACTGGTTCTGCCGGTGGTTCAGGAAGGGTATTTATAGACGATATCCTGTTATATAGTCCTTTATAGAAATTGTCTGTTTACCCTATTATGGCATGACATATAAACAACCACGGGATAATACCCGTGGTTGTTTTTTTGTATGCTGTTGGAATTTTCTCATGTTTGGATGTTTAGAAGTTCCTGAATAAAGAGTGAATTTTCTTATGCAGGCCGCTTTGAATAACTTGCTGATATTTTATAACTGTTTTTGTTTCGAGCGGGAAGATTTTCGATTCCAGTCGGTTACGAAAGATACCGAATTATATATACACTTTTTCATGTAATAGTTACATGGATTTAACCTGTGATAGATTAAGGTACGGCGACTGGAAAAATATGTCTGGATAAGTTTATAACGCCTATTATAGGACCAAAACGCATATGGGAGCGATTTTTCACTTGACTTTCTGGCTTCGAATGTGGTACAAATAAGTCATAGGAACCTGTTCTTATGCGTATTTTAGGAGTGCAGGCGTGTTTTTATTATTTATCCGGACTATAAAATTGTATCCGGCTGTCTTTTGGATAGTAGAAGATATTACACCTGTTGAAGTTTTGTCAGGTGGATTTTGTAACTTTGCCATCAGAAATAATACTGTATTAGGAGCTTAAAATAGCGATAATTGATGTTACAAATTATGGCTTTTTATAAGCGACCGTATATAGAGATATATTAATTATTCTTTTAACAACCTTTTTGAAGGAGGTTTATTATGTGTAGGAAATGTTTCTTCCTGATTTTCATTATTTTTATCCTGGGTTTTGGTATTGTTACCAGGGGTGATATCATCAATCGTTATAGTTTTACAGATGGCGATACTGTCGCTGTAGATTCTATAAGCGGCAGAGACGGTACTCTGGAAGGCTCGGCTTCTATTTCCGGCAACCAGTTGGTTCTTGATGGGAATGGGGCGGTTAATCTACCGGGGGATATTCTCGATCCCTCACTTCAGAGTGTAACGATTGAAGCATGGTTTGAAATATCTGCCGATTCATCATGGCAAGCTTTGTTTGATTTTGGCGGAACCGATGCAGGAGGCACCGGAGGAAATTGTATATGCTTCACACCTACATCCGGAGACAATACCGCAAGGTTTTATATCTCTACAAACGATTACCCCTCCTGGCAAACAGGCGAAGACAGGACAAATGCTGATGAAATTGCAGTAGATACTCCGACGCACGTTGCCTGCGTATATGATGGGGCAACCAGTGAAATAAGACTATACATAGATGGTGTGTTAGAGGACTCGACGCCCTTAACAACGATGGAACTCTCACAAGTTGAAAGGATGTTTGCCTATATAGGAGATTCTCTTTATACTGCCGATCCATATTTTCAGGGCACTATAGATGAGTTTCGCATTTATGATACGGCGCTGACAGATGAAGAAGTCTTAGGCAGTTTCGAAGAAGGACCTGATGCGGATGTATCAAACACACCAAGAGCGCGATATCCATATCCTGCTGATGAACAGACGGATGTGACTCCCGGCGTTATTTTGGGCTGGAACCCCGGACAGTTGGCTGATACACATAATGTGTATTTAGGAACAGTTTATGATGATGTCGATAACGCCAATGCAGGCAGTCCGTTGCTTGTAAGTCCCGCGCAAGATGCCAACACTTATGCTCCTGTTAATCTCGAACTCGGTCAGACTTACTACTGGCGTGTCGACGAGGTTAATGCTCCGCCGGATTCGGGAGTAATTAAAGGTGTGGTTTGGAGCTTTACTGTCGAAACTTTCACATACACCATGACCGAAGAGCAGATAACGGCGACCGCTTCAAGCCAGGGCGAAGGTGAAGGCCCTGAAAATACCATCGATAGTTCTGGCCTGGTTGATGATAAACACTCGATTCTTCCCGCAACCATGTGGCTTACTCCTGAGGGACAGACAGGGCCGGCCTGGATTCAATACGAATTCGATAAAACTTATAAATTACACGAAATGTTAGTATGGAACTACAACGGCCCCAGCATTCTCTGGTGGTACGGTCTTAAGGAAGTCGCGGTCGAGTATTCGACCGACGGAACTAACTGGGACCTGGTTCCCGATGTGAACGAATTTGCCAAAGCAACCGGCAGACCGGCATATGCCAGCAATACCACTGTTCCATTTAACGGCGTAGCGGCAAAATATGTCAGGATTACAGCCACCAGCAACTGGAGTAACGGGCTTTTTGACCAGTACGGCCTGAGTGAGGTGCGATTCA
>JAFGBG010000241.1 GCA_016933295.1 Sedimentisphaerales bacterium
CAATAACGCTAATACCACACCGCTCTGGCAAGGCGATGTCTGGAGCTTTACGACAAGTGAGTATCGAGTCGTGGACGATTTCGAGTCCTACAACGACATCCCCATGGTCGAAGAAGGCAGTAACCTGATTTATTTGACATGGATCGACGGATATGACAATCCATCAACCAACGGCTCGACCATCGGTTATACGAGCGGAGCCTCTCTTGAGACAGTTACTGTTAGAAGCGGCCATGCGGCACCCTTGATGTATAACAACACCACTGCAGGCGTATCGAAAGTTACTGCGAACGCCGGAGTTCTGCCGGGCAATTCGGATTGGACGGTAGGTTCTCCTGAACAATTAGTGCTTTGGATTTACGGCAATGCTAATAATAATTCTTCTATAGACCGGATGTATGTCGAGGTTGACGGCGTAAAGAGGATATTTGGCGGCGACATTACGGCGGAAGAATGGCAGGATTTCTCGATTGACCTGGCTTCTTTGGGCGTCAATCTTAGTAATGTCGGAACAGTGACCATCGGCCTTGAAAAGATTGGCTCGACCGGCGGCTCAGGAATGGTATTTATAGACGATATCCGGCTGTATCGTTCCTTGTAGGAATTGTCTCCACGGATTTTATCTTTGCCGCCTGCATGAGTCTATATGTGATATCTTTTCAAAATATTCGCAGTTCCCGGCGTTTTGACATTTTTCCTGAAAATTTTTGTGACGAAATCCTGACTTCCGGCCTATCATAGATAGATTAAACTCTAATTCCAGAGGTAAAGGAGTATTTTCAAACAGTGTCAATGGGACGCCGCAGTTTTTATTTTTTAAATCAATACTAAATCCGACAGAAAAAATCATGAAAAAGCAAATCGACATTAAAAGCCTTATCATTGGAATCCTTGCCGCCGTATGTATAATGTTCGTTATCGGAGCAGGACAAAATTCGAGGCCGATTTATTACGGCCGCTTTCAGCTTGTTCCGGTCGAAAGCGATGCATACATTATCGACACTTACACAGGCCAGGTTTGGTCGCGTGAAAAACACAGCTATCAATCCTTTAACGCTTGGTGTGAAGCCAAAATCCGGCAGGATTAAATCTTTGAAAATAAAATTGATAACCGCCCCTGGCGAGATAAAAACAGGCAAAGATAAATGACTCTACCAAACAGAGAAATTCTGCCGGAATAGGAGAGAAAAAATGGCCGGAGTGAAATCCAGCGTTTTGAAGCTGATTTTAATTCTCATGAGCCTTGCGATTACGACCTCGTGCAGCGTAAAAACAGGGATACATAATCTCAACGGCAGTCATCACCAGTTGGATATCGACGAGGAGCCGCTTCGCTACTGGGAAGCCGAAGGATCTATTCCGAATCTCTGCAACGAATATATGACCTTAACACTCGGTATCGGTTACAATTCCGGCAAAGAGGACGGCAGAATAGAAATCCATGATGATAAATGGCTGCCGGAGATTAAAACGTACATGTGGGATGTTCATCTCGGTGCGAGACTCTTCCCGCTCGGAGCAAGCAACGAGCATCTCGTACCGTACATCGGTGGCGGCGTAGGTTACTTCGAATACGAGATGGACAGAAGAACCGAGGGCGATTACGAATACGTTTACAGCGACGAAGGTTACGATTACTTCGGCCTCGATGTACACAACGACACCTTAGCTCATGGTTACTACCCTTACTTAGCCACGGGACTATATCTGCCGCTCGATAAAAAATGCGCGCTGCAGATGGAATTTCGTTACGACTTCGACAAAGAGTACAAGCAATACGATATGGCAGGTTACCAAATTACATTGGGCGTTGCTTTCATGTTTCATTAAACACACAGGGCAAAAAGCTACAACATTCAGAATTTAATATTCGATTTACACATGCATTGGTAGTTGAGATGCTGCTTTGTGTTAATGTGGGGAGAACTGAAAATGTAAATAGACACCAGGTTCAATTCTTGCGAGCATTCCTTCTTCCGGTTGATATATTTCTTCAGGGCCTAATATAATCAAAGACCAGGCCACCTGCATAAATCCCGAATTCCAGCTAAGTACCAATTTGCGTACACCATGTTCTTCTTTTACATAAACATCCTCAGGGTGAAAAGGCCGGGCGTGTTCGGGTATGTCAACACCATTCATATAAATAAGGCCGTTTTCATCAGGAAGTTCAACATCATTTGCCCATGCCCTGATCGTGTCGTAATCCTTGACAAACCAGTAATGTACACGCAGCCCGACAAAAGAAATATAGTGTGAGAAGCTGGAAAACATAAAAGCTAAAATATAGCAGAGTGCTATTTTAAGAAGGTTTGATAAAATCATTTTTTTCGGCTTATACAAATCCTGAAAGAATTTGACGATACAGAGGATAAGAATGACAATAGCAAAGACACCTATAAATGCTCTGTAAATCT
This sequence comes from Sedimentisphaerales bacterium, assembly GCA_016933295.1. Lineage (GTDB taxonomy): Bacteria > Planctomycetota > Phycisphaerae > Sedimentisphaerales > Anaerobacaceae > JAFGPS01. Next base: position 2,418 of record JAFGBG010000241.1, read on the forward strand.
CAAAACACAATACTACATACGGATGAATTAATCCAATTGCAAAGTGTGTAAAAAGTGCAAACAAATCGACGAGAATTAGAATTGGAATTGTGCAATATTCATCAAATCCCTTCCGTAAATGTATGGCTCTCTCTTTCAACATAGATTATAATTTTACATATTTTTGTTCTTGAACGCAATAAATTCTTCTCGGGAATAATCATGTCACCAACGAAAAGTTAAAGCCGCGATATTCTCACAACGTCACAAAACGCCGTGCCGGCATTTACTAAAAAACGCTAAATCCGATGGTAAAACTTTATATAAATTTGTTAATTACTCAAAGTGGCCGATTGATAATTTAATATCGTCGTAAGTAAATATATAACAATCATTTATCACTGGTTGTCATTCCTGCACCTGCCTTCGCAGGTGTAAACTTGTCCCCGCGGAAGCGGGGAGCAGGAATCCACTGCTGCGATATTATCAATGGATACCCGCTTCCGCGGGTATGACAGTATGAAACGGTCAGTTTGAGTTAATTAATTTTGTTTCCCGCCGCTAAGAAGTTCAGGTATTCCTCCAGGTTTGTGTATCCGTCGCCGTCGGCGTCGGTTTGGCCGTCCGTCGAATCTTTCGGGTTGAAACCGTTTTGCGTTTCCCATTTATCCGGCATTCCGTCACCGTCGGTATCGAAGTCTGCTGGACGGTGGATTTCCGGGTACTCCTCCCACGCCCCCACGTCCGCCTGAGTATCAGGCAGACCGGGCAGGCCGGACTTGCTACCGGTATATGTAGTTGTGCCTTTTCGGGCTTCTTCTATCACACGCTTGTCGTGGTCGTCCAGGGTCGGGATGTTACAGCCGACGTCCGCAAGGACGTTCTCATAGGCCTGTTCGGCGGTGTGGGTGGTGACATAAGACTCGAAGAAGGGTTTGTCCTTCAGGAAATTCGAAAGCGGCTCTTCCCTCGGTTCGACCAGTCCGGATAAAGTATCGTCCGGGCCGTAGCGACCCGCCATGACATTTCCCGAGACATAATAATCCTGCGGCCCGAATCCGGCGATGTTATTGCGTTCGGGCATGAGCACGTGAAAGACTCGCGAGGCCGGACCTGGTTTGTAGTAGTTATTGACGAAATTGACGAGCCTGGCGCCGCCGTCGGTGGTACGATGACCCCAGTTGTACACGACGTTATTGCGGATATCGAGCCGGCCGGTATGTCTTGCGTTCTTGTCGAGGCCGCCGGCCAGAGACCAGTTGCGGCCCGCGCAATGAGCTAACAGGTTGTGGTGGAAGCTGCCGACGTCACCGCCGATACTGGCGGCATAGCCGTGCTGTTTTCCAGCCCCATAGGCGGCGTGTCCAGCGATATTGAGGGCTTCAGAAATCAGGCATCGCTGCAATGTGATATTATGGGCGCCGCGCGAGCTGAACGCTTCGTCCTGAGTCCAGCTGATCGAGCAATGGTCGATAATACAGTGGTCGCTCGCGGCCAGGCCCATACCGTCCATTGTAATTCGGGCAAGGTCGCCCAAACGCAAACGGACATGGCGAATAATGGTATCTCTTGCACCCAAACCGCCGAACGTATAGTTGCGGATACAGATTCCCTTTCCGGGCGCGGTTTGTCCGGCGACGGTCAGGAAAGGATTTTTGAAAACAAGCTTTCTTTCGAGCGAGATGAGTCCACCGACATCGAAGACGACGGTACGCGGCTCATTCGCCTCGATAGCCTCGCGGAGGCTGCCCGGGCCGCTGTCGTTGAGGTTTGTGATGTGGTACACCTTTCCGCCGCGTCCGCCGATGGCAAAGCGGCCGTAACCTTCGGCCCCGGGGAAAGCCAGGTGACGCACGCGGAAGCTCCAGATGTCACCCGGCGTGATATTGCCGTCGGAATCCACTTCATCAACTCGCCAGAAATAGTGCATTAAGCTGTCATTGTCTTTTATATCCGCCGAACATGTCGGAGAATTGACGGTATCAATCAGCAAAGAAGATTTCGGTTCTGTCACGGCAAGAGCCACTGCCGCAGCGGCGAGATCACGACCGGAAGACAGATACACTCTGTGCTTGACGGCTCCCTTGGCGGGCGTCCAGCTCAGGGCGACTTTGCCGCTGTCACCGTCTGCATGTAAGTCGCCGTGGGCGGGTGCCGGCTTTGCGGCCTGCCGGGATGGATTCTGAGCATCTATCTCGAAACCGTTTAGAATCACAAGATTACTCGCTCCGATGGATTTTA
>JAFGBG010000242.1 GCA_016933295.1 Sedimentisphaerales bacterium
CTGTTCCAACGAGCGGCGGGTAATAATATTGTTGAATATCATTGGTATACCCAGCGCACCGATTTGCACGGATTGATCGCTCTTGTTTCTAAGTTCAAACTTCAGAGCGAGCCTGCCGTTATCCAGCATCCAGGTGCGTGTCACTTGCAACGGGCAATCGGCAGGCAGTGTGGGTGACAAGTCGGCTGCGGCTAAAATCTGTCCCGAAGCTTCCAATGTCGCCACCGGCTTGCGCGCGGCAGCCGTAGAATAACTTGTCCACTGGCCGGAATCCCCTGTACGAAGACGCATCGTTATATCGCCCAGGTGATGGTATCCGTCCCCAGCACGGCTTTCAAGCCGATCGGCCGGAGTAAAATCGAACGGGATCGGCTCGGTCGATGCTGGTGCGGCATTTCTTCGACCTCGATCGGAGCGCCCGGTCGGTGTATACGGCTTAACTCCTTTAGGTTCCAGGGCCGCAACGGTTTGCGATGCTTTTACCAGCTTAAGATTAAAATCAGGAGTATCGATTTCAAGCAAGCCCTGCTCCAGCCCCAGTGTGGGAGGAGTTTCCGGGGCACCGCGCCGTCCTCTGCGTTCGCCCGAATCCTGGCCGAATGTTTCCTTTTGCATGATTGCGATGATACTCAAAAAAAGCATACACCCAAGAATAATCTTAGTGTGCTTAAAGATATATTTGCTCATATTTTGCCCTTTCAGATTATTTCTGTGATTTTGCGATATAAACAACAAATAGCTGTTATTTTCTGTAGAATATCACGAATAAAATCTACAAATAATTCATTTCTTCACGATTTAGACCTATACAGTGAAGTCTCAACGAAAAACGTCACCGGAGGCGCGGAGCACCTCCGACAGTTAATATTCACATGTCAGCTTACCGATCTCTTATCCAGACAATCGAATTAGCCGAACGGCGGCCCCGACCTCGTCCACCTCCCATCGTTCCCGGACCACCAAAACTACGGTCACCCTCTGAAGGTTCGGCAGCACGATTGCAGCGGGCATAATTGGGAATAGCCATCAAGTCCGAACCATCTGCCCATTTGCCGGTAATAACTACCACTCCACCTAAAAGATCGCCCTTCCACTCAGTAGTCAGAGCAGCATTCTCATCCAATACCTGATTGATATCCTGTTCAACTTGCTCGACATTGTAAATCAACGGACCATATCTCAGAGCAACCCGACCGATATCGGCTTCAATCTTGTCACTGGCTTTGACTCTCTGAACCATCATAGGCAGAACAAATTCGATTTTATCACCGGCTTTCCAGCTACGAGTAATCACGGCATATCCCTTTTCGATAACAGGGGCTATCGATGAACCATTCAACGAAATCGAAGATATTCCATCGCAATCCGGCGAAGATGTATAAAGACCGCTCACATCATGGTCTGGAACTCGTATCCTGACACTGAACTTTTTCCGGGTTGCGGGATTGACGGTTATAGCGATTTTGCCGCTCCACGGATAATCCGTTTCCTGAACCATCTCGACATCGGTCCCGGCGACATTCTCGACTTTCACAGTACTCCCGATGAACAGATTGACGTAGATCCCATCCGGGCTCTTGACATACGTCCAGGTGGGGATCATCAGGAGGGTTCTTGGGATATTGCCGACACAGCACGGACAGTTATGCCAGGCGGTGCGATTGCCGCCAACCAGGGGATTAGTGTAATAAAAGGTCTGCCCCTCCAAATCAATAGAACCTAAAAGGGCATTATATAATGTCTCTTCGTACAAATCGGCATATTTTGCATCGTGGTAAGCCAGGTTCATTTTGTATTGAAAGAAGATCTCGCCGCAGCTCGAACAGGATTCACAGTACGAATTATTCGGCAGCGAGTAATTCGGGCCAAATCCTTCGGAAGTTTCGCCGCTTCCGATCCCGCCTGTGACATAATACTTTTTATTCACAATGTTATCCCATAGTGACATCACGGCACTCTGGTAATCCACGTCGCCGGTTTCCGCGGCTACGTCGGCCATACCAGAGTAGGAATAAACTGCACGGACGGCATGCCCTACCGCCTCGTACTGTTGCTGCACCGGCAGATGACTCTGGTCGTATTCTTGGCCGTCCTTACGGCAGTCCAAAAGGAACTTGGCCAGCTTGATATAATTATCGCCTTTGCCGCCGCCTTCCATGTCGTTGACAAACCGCCCGAATCGCACAAGAGCCTGTTCCATTTCCTGGTGTCCGTCGTACCATTGTTTTCTGCCGGGCTCCGGACCAATATTGGCCACCCAGCAATCGGCGAGTTTTTTGGCCGCGTTGTAAAGACGCAGGTCAGTGCCGTTCGTCAGTGTGTAGTGGTTAATAGCCGATTCGATGAAATAGCCGGCAACGTAGCCCTCGTGATCGTCCCTTCTTGTCCAGTGTGGATTGCCACTCAGTGTAAAAGCCGTCTGTAGATAGCCGTCCGGTTCCTGTGCTGCTAAAATCTTGGGAATCCAGTCCTCAAGTGTTTCCTTCATTTTATTCTGGGCCTGGATAATTTCCTCATCGCCCTGGGGATCGACCATAAGCGCGATACACATCGATTCCACTGTCTGGTGAACCCAGGCATTGGAGAAGACATAGCCCCTGTGACGTTCATGGGGCTGCCCGGCCAGCGCCTTCGCCGCTTCAATGAAGTTGTCAATTCCGCCCCCACCCTGTCTCAAATTCGGAGTATTAATTTGGTCGATACAGTGAGGAATCCAGTTCACGATAAGAGCCTTGGCCCGACTGTTCCAAAGAGGATTGTCGATTTTGTATTTTTTGGTATAGACCACGTCCAGGGGAGTTGCCGGAGGCAGCATGGTGACCTTAACATTTAATGTGGACGAAGAACTTAGTTGCCCCTGACCGGCCGTCAACTTAAGAACATAATCACTCACGGCAGAAAATTTCGCAGTTGTCTGCGGCCCATTAGCATTCTCAAAAGTAACGTCTCCCGGCCCGGCGGCTTTGCTCCACGTTACTTTCGAACCTTCATCACTCAAAGTTTTGACTGCTCCGTTGAGATATGTCTTGCCCCCCAGCACGAGGAGGCGGTCTATTCCGGCGTCCACCTTCGGCGGAAACTTGGGTGATTTACCCGAATCATAGACCTTCCACTCCAGAATTCCTGTAGAGTTTGTACCGTCGGAATCTATTTCGAGCCTGAGCCTGGATGTTTTGACCTCGTCAAAGGTAGTAGTATTATATCGATTCACTTCCACACCCAAACCAGATGGATTCGCGACCGGAACGAAAGCGTTGCCGTCCCAGTACAGTAACCGGGATGCGCTCGGTGGGTAAATACCCCGGCCGTCGGACCACCAATAAACATCAATCCTGTTAGTGCTGATTGGCTGATTCCAGTCATACTGAACCCATTGTGTGCCGGTTCGATTCCAATTACCGTAGGAGCCCCGGCTGTTATCACGTGACCTTCTCGGCTCAATGCCATCATTAAGCGCTTTGAGCGTCGTATCTCCAGAAACATAAGAGCTGGAAGGCTCTGCAACTACGGCAAGATTCACACCAGAATTCGACTCACCGGCGGAATTTTCCTGTGCGGCAGCTCCACCAGAAAACATAACTGTTATGCAAGCCAATAAAACCGGCACAAAACGAAACAACGATTTTATTTTCATTAGTAGTCTCCATTAATCTAATTTTTTATGACCGATATTTTCGTCACGACATCCCGTCCGGTCATACCCTGCAGATTTTTTATTGTTCTTTAATCCAAACAATCGAACTTGCCGGGCCACGACCACGTCCGCGACGAGCACCGGCGCCCTCAGCAGCCTGGTCCTGCCCGGCCGTATCTTCCGGACCGTCACCACGATTGTGCCGGGCATAGTTGGGAATCGCCAATAACGGGCTGCCATTAGCCCAGGTTCCCTTGATTACAGTCACACCATCCAACAAATCTTTACCAAACTCAGTAGTCAAAGGCGAGCTCGGGCTAAGGGCCTGTGTAATATCCTGGTCCACGCGCTCGAGATTATAAATCAGCGGCCCATATCGCAAAGCTACCAGGCCACGATCCGCTTCAATTCTTTCATCGGCCCTGATTCGCTGCACCTCCATCGGCATAACCAGGTCAATTCGATCACCGGCCTTCCACTCGCGGGAGATGATGGCATATCCCTTTTCGATCTTGGGCTCAACTTTCGAACCGTTTACCGAAATCGAAGTGAATCCTTTAACTTCCGGCGTTGGCGTATAAAGTTCACTGGTAGTGCGATTCGGAACGCGCACATAAACCGTAAAACTCTTGGCTGTCTGTGGATTGACAGTGATTGAGACATTGCCGCTCCAGGGATAATCCGTTTTTTGGACCATCTGTACATCCGTTCCGGCAACTTTCTCCACTTTGATGGTACCACCGATGAACAGGTTTACATAAATGCCGTCCGGTCCCTTGACATATGTCCAGGTGGGGATCATTAACATAGTCCGAGGGACGTTGCCTACACAGCACGGACATCCCTGCCAGGGCTGCCGATTATTACGCCCTTCGAGGGGATTCGTATAACATAAGTTATTCCCTTCCAGGTCGATATCGCCCATGATGGCATTGTACAATGTCTCCTCGTACAAATCCGCGTATTTGGCGTCATGGTATGCCAGATTCATTTTCCACTGGAAAAAGAGTTCGCCGCAGTTGGCGCAGGATTCACAGTAGGACCTGTTCGGCAGCGAGTAGTTTTGACCGAAGCCCTCGGATGTCTCGCCGCTGCCGATACCACCCGTGACATAATACTTTTTATTCACAATGTTATCCCATAGTGACATTACGGCACTCTGATAATCCACGTCGCCTGTTTCCGCCGCAACATCGGCCATTGCGGAGTACGAATAAGCGGCCCGCACAGAGTGTCCGACCGCCTCATACTGCTGCTGCACTGGAAGGTGACTCTGGTCATACTCACTGCCGCCACTTCGACAATCGAGCAGAAACTTGGCCAGTTTGATATAACTATCGCCTTTACCGCCGCCTTCCATGTCGTTAACGAAACGACCGAAACGCACGAGGGCCTGCTCCATTTCCTGGTGGCCGTCGTACCACTGCTTTTTGCCGGGCTCCGGACCAATATTGGCCACCCAGCAATCGGAGAGCTTTTTTGCCGCGTTGTAAAGACGCAGATCGGTGCCGTTCGTCAGCGTATAGTGATTAATTGCCGACTCGATGAAATAGCCGGCGACATATCCCTCATGATCGCCGCGCCTCGCCCAGCGTTCAAAGGGGCCATCGTTATATCGATAAGTGTCGTCACGATTTCGACCGACGCGACGCATAACGAAAGCTGTTTGAAGGTAACCATCTTTATCCTGTGCCGCCAGGATTTTTGGTATCCAGTCCTCCAACGTCGCCTTGAATTTTTTCTGGGCCTCGATGATCTCAGTGTCGCCCTGGGGATCGACCATCAGCGCGATGCACATCGATTCCACCGTCTGGTGCACCCATGCATTTGAGAAGACATAGCCACGGTGACCGTGACCTTCTTCGAGGGGTTCGCCGCGAAGGGCTTTCGCCGCATCGATAAAATTATCGATGCCGCCCGGCCCCTGACGCAAATCCGGGGTGTTAATCATATCTATGCAGTGAGGAATCCAGCCGACTATCAAAGCCTTGGCCCGGCTGTTCCACAGAGGATTGTCAATCTTGTAGGGCTTCGTATAGACGACATCCAGTCGTTTTGCCGGAGGTGGCGTAGTCACCTTGACCTTCAGGGTGGACGAGGTGGTCACCTGACCGTTCGTGGCCGTCAACTTAAGGACATAATTGCCTAATGCAGAAAATCTTGCCGTTGTCTTCAATGCCTTAGCATCTTCTAAGGTGACATTACCCGGCCCGGATTCCTTGTTCCAGGTCACGGTCGGAGCCGGACCTGCAGGTGTGGTCGCCTCTTCTTCCTGTCCCCGCCGCCTTCCCCCCCGTCGGAATTGACGTGGCGGACCATATCCTGCGTAGCCGTTCAGATATGTTTTTCCTTCCAACATGACCACCCGGTCCGGACCTGCGATTGCCGTCAGGGAATTATCCACTGGTCGATCCATTGCGGCACCTCTTCTTGTTCCACCGGGCTGAGCTAAAGCCGAGCTGATAAACACAACAGCCACACCTGCTATTAGGATCAGCATGAAACTAAATGATAATTTTGCTCTCATTTGTAGTCTCCTTTGTTCATATTAAAATATTTATTTCTGATATCTCCGTTCTAACGCTCCGCATCGGCACGTATCATTCGTATGCCGAACACAGTCGCGATTTGATTACCATCGGCGGCCTCGAAACGAACGGTGACTTTCTCTTTGCCGCGAACGGTTCTCGGGGAAATTGAATATTCGACATCGAAAAATCCACTGGTAGAACTTTCCGCCGGCTGCGAACCAATGCGGATTCCATCGACCAGAACGTCGAATTCCGCCCCCTGCTGTTCATCACTATGGTAGGTTACGATGAGCGTCATAGGGCCGGTTGATTCTACCGGCAGATCGAAGGAGAACCAACCCGTTCCACCGCGGCCTCCACGCGTTCCGATACGCTCGACCGCCCGTTCAATACTGCTCTGATAGTTGAAGTCACGTTCCGCCTGCATCTCGCCGGGTTGTGCGTGACCAACCGTTGCCGCTTCGAGCCTTCTTTGCCGTTCCTCAGGGGTAATCGTCTTCAGTCGCTCCTGCCATTGAGCCGATGTCACCAGCTCCCAATAAATGCCGTAGGTTCGACGATGTGTTCGATAAAACGGAGCAAAAGCCACATCGGTTAACGTCTCAGGATTTGCCAGTGTGCGGCCGATGCCATCGGTGCGAAAACGACCCGGCTCTCCCGGAACCGGCTTAAGCCACTCGGCGACCGGACGACCGGCTGCGACAAAGACAGGATAAGGCGAAGGGCCGGTTGTGCGACCACGACGTCCGCCTCGCTCGCCGCGAGGACGCGCCGGAGCAAGCTCGGTGACATCACCGGCCAATACTAACGGCCCCCACAAAATCGCCGTACGATTGGGATCGTCGGGTGTCGGCTCCAGCCGGAGCGATTTGGGCATCGTCAATTCGACCGTGTCGCCGGTTCGCCAGGTTCGCTTCAATTCGACGTAGGAGCTAACCGGCGGAGCAGTCTGTCTGCCACGCGACCTTTCGCGGCCCTGCCCGAAGCCACGGCGTGACGTGGCTTCCGATTCACGGTCATCATCAGAGGAGGGGCCGACTACCACCTCGCCGTTAACCTTCACGGCGAATCCGTTACCGGCCCAATAGGGACGCCGCAAAGCCAAAGTGAATTCCCTGGGTGATTGGACCGTCAGTTTCAGAGTCGCTGACTCGCCTTCCGGAAAGTCAGTAGTCATATCCAGTTTGACACCGGCGGCGGCCCACTCCGCGGTGGACGGCGCATATAAATTGACCCAAAGCTTGTCATCCATTTCATAATAAATGCCATCGGCGTGCAGTCCATGACTCTCCAAGCCCGTTCCCACACAGCACGTGAAACCGCCATCGAGCATGTTACGCTCGTATTCCTGCCTGACACCCAGGCCCACCGGCACCATGTAACAGGCCGAGCCGTCCGCAGGATCAAGTGCGGCAAGAATATGATTGAACAAGGCCCTTTCATGAAAATCGGCGTAATGCGCATCGGGCCGGAACTGGAAAAGCCGCCGTGTCAGCTTGAGCATGTTGTACACGTTGCATGTCTCTGCCGTCCGACCCGACCCGGTCACGACATCGGCCAGTTCATCAGCCGCCGGGAAATTCTCGACCCGGCCGTGGCCGCCTGTGGCAAAGCTGTGGTGCTGTACAACCTGATCCCAGAAAAAACTTGCCGCAATAAGGTCGCCCGGATTGCCCGTACAAGCGAAACGATCCGCAGAGCCAATCAGTTTGGGAATCGCGGTGTTCCCATGCTGTCCGGCCAATCTGTCCTGATGGCGCTGCAGCGGCTCGATGAATCTTTCATGCTCAAACTTATAGGATAGATCCAGCCAGCGTTTGTCACCCGTATCGGCGTAAAGATCTACCATTATTTCATTCATCCCCCCGAATTCCGTATTCAACATGCGTTGTATCTGGTCGTCATCGAGTGGAGCAAGAATCCCCTCCGCCCATTCGGCGAACTTAATTTCAACATCCAGGGCAGTCTTGTTGCCTGTGTAGCGATAGGCATCCCGCAAACCGGCGTAGGTTTTATGTAGAGTGTACCACGGCGACCACATGCCGTTCAAATCGAAGCCGCCCGAGCGAATTTCGCCCTGAGAGAGCAACTTAAAAAGTTCCCTGCCGTCAGCATATCGCTCTTCGTTCGAGAGGTTCGATGTTTGCCCCCCGGCCCGGCGGCCGCCGCGTTGTGCTCCGAGGCGATTGCCCATCAGGGCGCCGAGATAACCGTCCCCATTTTTGTCCTGAACTTCCTTAAATTCTCCGACAATGTAATCGGCCCGACGCTTGAACTCTTCATTGCCGGTTGCGGCATACATAATACTGACCGCAGACAAATAATGCCCGGCAACGTGACCTGTAAGCTGACGACTATCGACCGCATCCCAGCCTCCGTAACCTTCAGCCTTCGGCTCCAAACCGGCACGGATACGATAACCGGCCAGCATTCGATCAGGCTCAAGCCCCAACAGAACCCTGGCCATAGCATCCTGGGCCTGTTTGAGAGGCCCGCCGGTCAGACGTACTTTGGTTAAATCCAAAGGCCGGGCCTGAAGCATCTTGTTCTCAAAAGCGTTCACCGCAGCACCCCGGCCCTGCGCAAAAACATGGCCACAAAACATGAAAAATAACAGAAGAGTAAGAATATATTTTCTCATAGCAAACTCCTTACATTGTAAAAATGCGGCAAAAAATAAACTGTTTCCAACAACATATTAAATCAATCAAAATTATTTTGCCTGCCCTAACCGAAATATCACCAATTCTATTTTGTTTTAAGCCGTAACAGGCTGAAAGAATTCGCCGGGAACTCATGAGTAAATTCCTTAGCGGCATTTGTGAGTCGAATTTCCTTCGGCACAACAAGCTCAGGCTCGTCAAGGCTGTTATTATCAGATAAATCGTCGGACGTCAGAATAGTAACGGTCGCGTCCGGTTTGATCTGCCCCACTCCGAGCAGCTTCACGGTTGCCGTCAACGACTCTTGCCCGGTATTAATGGCTTTTACCAATAGGTCACCATTCGATTCATCACATCCGGCCACGGCATAAAATTTCTCCGTCTTCGGCGCGGTGGCCTCGTGAATTAGCTCTCCATCCAGATAACAATTGATGTGATTACCGGACAGCTCCACCTTGATATCATACCAGCGGCCGGTCTCGATCCGGCCTCGGGCGCGTCTGCCAACCGGATTCTGGTCATACTCGATAGCATGCTGGCTATTGCCCCAGCCGCCGAGATTCCACCAGTACCTGCTTTGACCTTTACGACCGAAAACAACCAGAAAACCTTCCTGACCGCTCAGTTTGCGAGCCTTTAGAGTCAGGGTGTAATCAGACCAGCTCTCATCGCCAAAAGTGCTCAGGCCGTTCATTCGTCTGTTCTGGCGATACACACCATCCTCGACCGTCCATCTGCCGCTGTCCACCCACCATTTCTCGGCATCTTTTGAGAAATCAGCCTCGTATAAAACCTGCCCATCTTTTTCGACACGGATATCTTTGAATTCCGCACTTGTACCCCATGTACCGACGCCGATAGCACCGGCAATAATATCAGGGCCTGCATTCGAGAATTCTATATCGGTCTTGACGGTATAATCGGGCATATTTGTGCCAAGAATCTTCCAGAGATAATACGATACCGTGCCGAAAACGCGTGTATTATCGTGGTAAATCATGGCGTGCCACGGCGGCGGCGCATTGGTCAACTCCGTTCTGCCTTCAACATGCCCAAGTAGAGGCGCATAAGAAACCATTTTTACCACATCTGCATTGCGCTCACAGCCCATCAAAAACACACCTTCGGCCAAAGCGGCAAGAAGATTGCCCCGGATTGGGCCGCCATCCCGGGAAGTTACGGCGACCTCGCCGAGATATAACGGCGGAAGGCTGCGATCGCGGTCGTCATAGACGTTGAAACGTGACATAAACCATCGCGGCGAATTGTAATAGTGCATGTCTTCGATATCAAAAACCGCATCGCTCATCGAATCCCGGCTCGTCCACGACAAATCCGCAAGATAAGTAAGGTCCGGATATTTGGCCTTCATAGCATCATGTACATAACAATATCGCTGCTCGTATTCGCCGCCCTGGTTTTCGTTGCCGATCTCAATATATTTCAGCCCAAACGGCTCAGGATGCCCCGCCTCAGTTCGCATAGCACCCCATTTAGAGTCTGCCGGCCCGTTGGCATACTCAACGATATCGAGAAAGCCGTCCCGCACCCAGACCATATCCTCCATAGGCACGTTTTCCCGTTCCCGAAAAATGCAGGTCTGCCCAACAAAACCAACCCATAATGGCTCAGCCCCCAAATCTTCACAGAATCGAAGATATTCATACAATCCCATCCCCTGAGTGCGGCGGTAATTCCACGGTCCCCAGCGTTCCTGACGTGTTTCGAGCGGACCTACCGTCAGTTTCCAGTTGTAAGCGGTCTCAACGGTCCCCCCTTCCACCACACAGCCGCCCGGGAATCGAACAAAACCCGGTTTCAGATCGGAAATCATCTGGGCAATATCGCTTCGCAGACCGTTGGTTCTGCCTTTCCATGTCTTTGCCGGAAATAGCGAGACGAAATCCAGCCACACTTTGCCGCGACTACCAACAGAAATGACCAGACGCCCGTCGGCCGCAGTCCGGGATGCGGTAAGCGTCGCCTTGAATTGTTTCCAGTCTTCGCCGAAGCCCTCTATCCGGGCCGTATCCGAACAAACAAGACCTGCCGCATCTTCGAGTCGAACCGAAAGCGGCCCGGCAAAACCTTCCCCGCAGCGTGAATAGAGCGATAGAAAGTACTTTTTACCCTGCTCGATACCGATACCGAAAAAACCTTCGTTGGCCACACCGAAACGTCCGTTTGCGATATCCTCGACTTCCAGAAGCAAGCAATAGCACGACTGCTCAGTAACACCACATGTTTTCTGGAGGTGCATCTCGCCTTTGGCATCACCTTCCCTGACCAACGACCAGAAAGGCACACCGTCAGTTGTATAGCCATATCGGCTAAAACCCGAATCGAAACCGCTGCCATCGACCCAGCGCCCGTTGCGCAGCGAGTAACCTTCCGGGGGGCGTGAATCCTCGAAACTTCGGTTGCGAATCAACTCGGCATACAACCCCCCATCTACGCCATGATTGATCTCCTCCAGGAAAATCCCGTACATAATTGGATTGATCCTCGGTCCGGATTCGGCGGCATCGATTGTAATAGTTGCCGAACCGGCCCAAAGCGAACCGGTAAAAAGGAAAAGAATCAGTATGCAGGAAAAATATCGTGCGGTCTTCATCGTATCGCCCTTTTTATAAATACCATACAAAACAAGAAATGTCCCCCCAGGTATTACTGAGCAGACATATTCTCTATGTCGCCGCAGACACCACAAGTATTGGTAATCACAGACTTGCCTTCAATCTGAAACGTGCCGTAAGTACAGTCGGCTGGAAACCAAATGCAGATAAACTCAAACTCCTCAAACAACCGTTGCCTGAACACCGGGAGTTTCATCTTTTCCATCCTTCTTTTTATTTCGTTATTTTCTCCCCTGCAATAACTGCAGAGTTCTATATCTGCCCATTGCCGCCGGCTTTTCCAGGAAACTGATAAAATCCTGAAACAGCGAGATGTATCTTACAATCGGTCACTACTATTTGTAAAACCATTTTTGCAACTTTTCAAAGATTGTTTGCCTTTTGGGGCACTTTTCAGGCGGGAAAACAAAAGAAGAGATACCCGGCCATAAGCCGGAAAAGCTATCGGCGCCTGATTCTGCCCGAATATAACGGGCATTACAGGCGCCGATTTGCATCTAACTAACTTATATAGCTCGGCCGACAATATCAGCCGTTTTGCCACTATTCAAATTCTACCGGGTGATACTAAGGAGCCACCTGATACAACCGTATATCATCGATAAACAACAGGCCTGAGCCTCGAGATGAACCGATTCTCTCAAGCCGAATGCTTATTTCAGTGACATTAGCCAGATTGATTCCAAATTTGGACAATTCAATCGGCCATGGTATCCACTCGGCTGCCGCCAGGTTGGACGCATTGCCATCATAAGCAACTTTTTGGCCGTTCAAGCTGATATACAACTGTTCCGTGATGTCATTATCCGCATCTCCGTAGAACCACAGCATAAGTACCTGAACATCACCTTTGGTCCAGTCCTGACCTATCACAAGGTTGCTTGTACTTGCCGTGACGTCAGAATAGCTCGCCGCACTGTTCTCATAGAAGAACGGAGCAGACTGATAACCACTATGAACGATATTAGTCTCGACAAAATGTTCGCCGTCACCGAAAACTGGATTCGGATAACCCATTGTCGAGCCGTTTACCGCCGGATTCTCATATCCATCCACCCATGTATAGAATATCCTGTTGCTGCCTTCCAAATCTTCGTTGAGGTCGTTATATGACTCAAAATCATCTACAATCAGATAATCAAGAGTCGTGAAATTCCATACATTACCCTTGCTGATAGTCTGGTCGTTGTTATATTCGTCAATCCGCCAGTAATACGTCGTGCTCCACTGAAGCTCTTCCGGCGGGGTATAACTATTCGGATCTTGTCGGCCGCGATAGATACCTGAAGTATCTGATGCATCGGCTTGTTCTACAGCCTCTTGATCGGTACCGAAGTACACATCGTGCTGTGCGGCGTTATCCCCGGGCGTCCAGCTCATAGGAGAAGCACCTTCCGCATCAGGCGTCGATCCGTTTTCAGGGGTGGGATTCCATGCAAGCAACGGATCCCCTCTCATTGCATTCTTAATACCATCGACCGTCAATACGTAATTATAGATTCGGAAATCATCCAATGCGCCCATATAATACGCATCATCGGCGGTTTGCGACCTGCCGAGCCAGTTATTGGTCGTTTCGCCCAGATCGCTTGGTTTAAGCGAGACCTCGGTGTTGCTGGCGACTTCTTCGCCGTCGAGATATAACGAAACAGCACCGATATCCGCATTGATTGTCACTGCCACATGATGCCATCCGGAAGGTAATGTGCTGTCGTCATCAACCACCAGCTCACCGGCGCCACCATCCGTTGTGATTGCAAAACGCATCGGATCGATGAAATATATACGTGGCGTCAGGAACATATAAGTCGTGGTGTCATTACCGAAATCGAATATCCTCTGCCACGCCCCGCCGGAATTGGCGAAGTTCGCCCATACAGCAAATGAAGAATTTGTTAGCGAACCGATCAACGAGCCTATTGGCAGATCCACATAATCATCACGTCCGTCGAATTCCAGGGCACCCCCACTATAACCGACGATCCACTGTGGATTACCTCCCAGCGAACCGTGACGATCGAAACCGGACGAATCAACCACAAGAGTACCGTCACAGGAACCATCAAGTTTCCACCATCCGACAAGAGAAGGATCTGAAACAGGTATATCCTCCAGAGTAGTAAAACTCCAGACGCTGCCGGTATGCTTCGTCGCACCGCCAGCTTCCACTTCGTCGATCCGCCAGTAATAGGTCGTGCCGTCTAAAAGCTCCGCCGGCGTGAACGTTGTTGCGGACTGATTGCCCTTGAATTCGGGCGAATCTATCGTTGCCGCGGCAACAGCCGCTTCATCGGTACCGAAATAAACATCATGCCTCTCAGCGGTCGAACCTGCACTCCAGCTTAAATCCGAATCGGTGAGAACACACCCGATGCCATCCGACGGATCCGGATTCCATGCGGTCAGAGGAATCGCCTGAAAATTCCATACATCACCCGTATGGATTGTCTCACCGTCGGCTTCGACCTCGTCGATCCGCCAGTAATAAGTAGTCCCCGGAACGAGATCCTGCCCGTAGGTATAGGTTGTTTGTGCAAGGGTATTGCGAACCACAAAATCAAGGGCATCCGGATCGGTGCCGAAATAAATATCGTGCCACGCAGCAGTATCCCCAGCCTGCCACTCGAGGACGGCTTCGGTAACATCAGGAGTGCCATCCGCCGGAACGGGATCGAAGGCCTTGAGCTGTATGATTTGCTCAATAGTGAAATTATCGAACGCTACATAACCGGTACTGCCGGAATTATATATTGCCTGGCGAAGCCCGACCTGTAGCGGCAATCCTTCGAAATCATCCCGTGTTATGGGTGAACATGTAATTTCTGTATATGTTACACCGTCGGAACTGGTCCTGAAATGAAAAGTATTGCCTTTGCGTTCAAGCTGAAGATATGGATCCAAATTAAATCGTTTGCCGTTGTTACATTGCTCTCTTCGCACGTTATTATTTGCAGTCCAGACAAAGTTACCACAATTCCATATAGGGAAGTAATCTATACTGACCCAGTCTTCGCCGGGACCGGCCTCGTCATCGGGATCGGCCTTGGATGCTCTGGCCATAAGACCACCATCGTTATGAAAAACCCAATCACTTGCGGTACCCGCATAATCGGAGACCAGAACCGTGGCGATGAAATCGCCCTCCACATACTTGTAAATAAACGGCGCCAGCGGGTCCCAGGGAGCATCCCAGGTTCCGTTGGATGACTGAATATACAACTGTCCCGGACGGTCCATATTAGCATTGAGAGAATCGACGCTCTCGCCCGGCAGCCAGCCGAAATATCCATCCCATCCGGTTCCGGCGACATTATCGGCAACGTAGTCGTGGGCAGTTTCAAAGTCATCGCTGAATATGACTACTCTTTCTTGTGCCGGTGTGTTGATAGCCATAAATGAAACAAGAAGAATTAAACAAATAATTTTTTTGTACATCATAAGACTCCTAAAAACAGTGACTTATATTGGAGAAAGAAACAATAGTGATTTTTACCTTAATTTTTTCTAACATATACCAGCCCAGGATTATGTTTTTTGATTTGACGACCTCCTTCCATTAAATGCCGACAATATTCAAAGGTAAAAATCCTTACCACGGCAATAATCGCCGTGGATGTAAACTCTTATAATAGTTATTTTCTGCTTTTTTCGAGGCAGTATTAACAAATAAGTGAGATTTCTTGCTCGATTTTTCAGAAAATATTTAATATTTCAACTCGATAAAGTCGTTAAACCTCATTAACTTATTTATACTAAATCAAATAGTTTTCGTCAAGAAATATTTCCGGACGATAATATTCGCACCCCAGTCCGGAATTCCTGCCGGAATATTCTCAAATAGGGATACATTTTATATGCCCGAATGGTTTAAACCGGTTGGAAACCATAATCAAAAAAATAATAAAAAAGCCGTTGTATCTCAAAAATACCACATAATCTCTTTTAGGATAATTTGGGTTGACTCTATTCGGCTCGAAAGGTAAATTGAAGTTCTTTAATTTAAATTACTCCGATTAACTCAATAATACAAATAAAATATTATTTAAGGAGCGAACAGACCATGAAATCCCCATCCAAATCCAGTTATTTCATCAAGATCAGCTTATTCTTAGTGTTACTTTTTGCCGCAGACCTGCTGATGGCGGCATCCACAGACCAATCCGCTCAAGTTCAAAATTCCCAGCAGGTATCTCCAAGGAGAGGAGGCCGATTTCAACGCAGAGTGGAGGGACTGTATAAAAACCAGATAACACCCAACTGGTTTGCTGAAAATACGCGTTTCTGGTATCGCAACGACCTTAGCGGCGACACGAAAGAATTCATCCTGATCGATGCCGAAAAAGGAACCCGCCGGAAAGCATTCGATCATGCTAAATTAGCCGAAGCACTCTCAAAAGCCGCCAATGGTGAATATTCGGCGGAAAAACTGCCGTTTAACACTATCCAGTTCAGCGCTAACGGGGATTCGATCTTGTTCAGCACCGACGGTAAAGCATGGGAATACAACCTGAGCACATATGAATTATCGCCCAGCGATGCCGCACTAAGCACTTCCGAAGAAAATGAACAATCGCAGCAGGGCCGACGTTTTCAACGTGGCCAACGGGGGCAGCGAGGTCAGCGTCGTGGTCCGGGGCAATTCGGATCCGGCAGACAGTCTCCTGAATCGAGCGACGGCAAATGGACTGCCTTTATCAAAGATAATAATGTCTATATAAGATCCAACGATACCAACCAGGAAATCCAGCTTAGTACCGACGGAGAAGAAGGTATGGCATACGGCCGACTTTCATGGGCGCCGGATTCAAATACCCTGGTCGGTTTTCGCATTGAACCTGGCGATCACAAAGAGGTATATCTAATTCGATCTTCGCCGCCCGAAGGAGGCCGTGCCGTGATGAGCTCGAGACCTTATGAGCTTCCGGGTGATAAATTCGACTCTTACGAACTTAATATTTTCAATGTGACTGATCGCAAGCAAATTAAGCCGGATCTGGAACGAATAGATTTCGGCTCACCCCGAATTAGATGGAACCAGGACGGCTATCACTTCACCTATGAAAAGGTCGATCGCGGACATCAGCGATTCCGGATCATAGAAGTAAATACAAAAGACGGCTCGTGGCGTAACATCATCGACCAAAAAAGTGACACGTTCATCTGGACCATGCATACGGAGAACCTGTCACTCAACCGGGTCAACTGGCTTGAGAAAACGGATGAGATCATCTATGTCTCCGAGATGGACGGATGGCGTCACATCTATCTCGTTGACGCCAAGCAGGGCAAAATCAGTAATCAGATTACCAAAGGACAGTGGGTCGTGCGAGGCATCGACCTTATCGACGAGGACGCACGGCAGATATGGTTCAACGCCAGCGGCAAAAACGCCGACCAGGATCCGTACCTGATTCATTACTACCGTATCAATTTTGACGGAACAGACCTTGTTGAACTGACCAAAGGCAACGGCAATCACACAATTCAATATTCGCCGGACCGGAAATATATAATCGATACCTACTCACGCGTGGATATGGCACCGGTCCATGAATTACGCCGGACCTCGGACGGTAAACTTGTCTGTGAGCTCGAAAAAGCCGATATAAGCGAGCTAATCGCTGATGGATGGGAAGCACCGGAGGTCTTTGTCGCCAAAGGTCGTGACGGCAAGACGGATATCTGGGGTATTATCAGCCGACCCAAAGATTTTGATCCCGGCAAAAAGTATCCGATTATAGAAGATATCTACGCCGGACCGCAGAGTTCCTTTACGCCCAAAACATTCAGCGCCCGGAATCGATATCAGGCGCTCAACGACCTCGGCTTCATCGTCGTAAAATTGGACGGTATGGGAACAGCAAACCGATCCAAAGCGTTCCATGATGTCTGCTGGAAAAATCTCAAGGACGCCGGTTTTCCGGATCGTATCCTGTGGATCAAAGCCGCGGCGAAGAAATATCCATATATGGACATAGAGCGAGTTGGAGCGTATGGCACCTCGGCGGGCGGTCAAAATGCCGCCGGGTCCGTACTTTTCCATCCGGAATTTTATAAAGTCGCCGTAGCCAACTGCGGATGCCACGACAACAGGATGGACAAGGCCTCCTGGAACGAACAATGGATGGGCTATCCTGTAGGGCCGCAGTACTCTGAGTGCTCAAACATCGACAATGCCTACAGACTGCAGGGCAGCTTGTTTTTAATCGTCGGTGAAATGGATACTAATGTCCCGCCGGAATCCACTATGCGTTTCGTGGATGCTTTAATAAAGGCCGAAAAAGATTTCGACCTGCTCGTTGTACCAAACGGCGGCCACGGCGCGGGCGGTCAATACGGCCAGCGGCGGCTGCAGGATTTCTTCGTGCGGCACCTGATGGGCAAAGAAACACCCAACAGAAATGCACAAACACAGGAGCCGGGAAATTCCTGAAACAGGACTTCAAGTGCGGCAAATCGCAGCTTATATAAAAACAGGACTGAATGATAGCTGAAATGTTAATTGGAGAAACGATTATGAGACGAATAGTCTGTTTATTAATGATTCTGTGTGTCTCGTCTTGCTCATCATCTCATTTGAAAAGCAAACCTAATCCCTCACAATCCTATAAATCGTGGCCGTATCCGATTCCGTGCCGCATACAGGACGGCGAAAATCCCGAGTTGTTTATGATGACACTTGGAGATGTCGATACTACGCTCGCGCAGGGGGTATACGACCCGGTGCAGGATAAAGTCACCCTTAAGGACGGGACCGTCAAGGAACATTATTATCGAGACATCCTCGGCGTGACCTATTACAAACCCATCGATAAGACACACTTCCCCTTGCCTCCTTCCGGCTGGTGTACATGGTACTATTATTACTATAGAATAACCGCTCAGGAGGTCAAGCGTAACGCAAAGTGGATTTCGGAAAATCTCAAGGATTACGGCGCCCAGTTCGTCCAGATTGACGACGGCTGGCAAAGGTCGCCAAACGATACACGCGACTGGACTCACGTTCATCAGGAATACTTCCCGGATGGTATGGCCGATGTTGCGTCATATATTAAATCGGTGGGCCTGATTCCGGGTATCTGGCTGGCCCCGCACGGGCAAAGCAACCGGACCGTCGTAGACGCGAATCCGAATGTATTCCTTCGAAAAGAGGACGGCACTCTCGACGAAGACCGCAGGCGATGGGAAGGACTGTTTCTGGTCGATCCCTCTATGGAAGAATCTTTGAAGTACATGGAGGACCTTTTCTCTACGCTTTGCGAATGGGGTTACGAATACTTCAAGATCGACGGCCAGCCTCCTGTGGTCAGAGAATATAGCCAAAAAGGGTCGTTTATGAAAAATCCGACGGATAATACAAACGAATTGTATCGAAAGACCCTTGAGAGCATTCGGAAAACAATCGGGCCGGACCGTTATCTGCTGGGCTGCTGGGGAATCCCGACTGAAGGCATCGGCATAATGGACGGTTCGCGTACCGGCGGAGATATTGTACTCGGCTGGGGCGGTTTTCAGACCGCACTGAGGGCTGTTATGGCTTATTATTACCAGCACAATATTGTCTGGTACGTCGATCCGGATGTCATGGTTCTGCGTTCGCCGCTTACAATGGAGCAAGCACGGGTATGGGCAACGCTTCAGGGATTGACAGGACAGGCCCTGATGGCAACCGATCGTATGATGGACCTCTCCGAAGACCGTGTCGAAATACTCAGGCGTGTTTACCCGGCCGTGGATATTAGGCCGCTGGATTTATTCCCGGCCCAACGCAATAAAAAAATATGGGATCTCAAAATCAATCACATGGGCCGCAATTACGATGTTGTCGGCGTATTCAATTTCGACGAAAACGCAACCGAGCAGATGTATCTAAAGTGGGCGGATTTGGACCTGCCAACCGACAAACCTATCCACGTATTCGATTTCTGGAATAAAGAGTATCTCGGGTCATGGCAGGCCGGTATGACGTTAGATATGTCTCCGACAAGCTGCCGTGTTTTGACCCTGCTGCCGAGCAACGACCAGATTCAGCTTATCTCGACCAACCGCCATATCACTCAGGGGTGGGTTGACTTAATATCCCTGAAATACGACGACGCAAACAAGACCTACAGCGGCAAAAGTCGGATTATTAAAAATGACCCTTATGAAGTCAGATTTGTGTTTCCAAGAAATAATAATTATGCAATCAAAAGCGTTACCGCCCGAAGCACCGATGGAATTCTGCCGGTAACATTCGCAAACCATCAGGGATGGGCTGCGGCTAAGATTCACAGCAAAAACACTACCGAAGCAAGCTGGGAAGTAAAATTCGAGTCCACGGATATTTATCATTACCCGGCGGAAGCCCCGGCCAGTCTGCGTTTAGAGCGGGTTGGTCTGGACGGAGCCGACCTGACCTGGAGTGAGCAATATTACCTCAATGTAGGCTATCAGGTTTATCTAAACGGCGAATTGCTCGGATACACACCCAAAGCTGCTTTCCCGCTTCGCGGACTGGATCCGAAGGTTAACTATACTGTAGGAGTTGAGACTGTATGGGAAGACGGCACAACCAGCAGAAATAAAGCAGAACAAACGTTTTCGATTGAGTCGATGGCTCCCAGACAAATGTCTTTAAACCAATTAACACCATCCAGTTCCGGAGGACGCATGGGCGGGAGAATGAGAGGATTTACAGGCAGGCGTATGGGCGGAGCCGGTAATCAAACTATCTCCGTCGGAGAAAAAACTTACCGGAACGCGATACTAACGAATCCCGGCATGGAAATCACCTATGACGTCAAAGGCTTATACGATTCGTTTTCCGCCATGGTGGGTATCGGCGATGATTCCAGCAGCGATAACGGCGTCGAATTCATAGTTATGGGCGACGGCAAGGAATTATGGCGAAGCGCAAGCCTGCTAAAAGCCGACGGCCTCAAAGCCGTAAATATTGAGATAACCGGCGTAAAATCTCTGGTTTTACGTGCCGAAAGCCAAACAGATGAAGCCGGAGAAAGGGCAAGAGGCCAACAGAGAAGAGGACGCGGACAACGTAATCTTATTCAGGCCGCATGGATAGATGCCACGCTGGCGTTGAATTAAAAAGACAAAAACCGGTAAACAGAGAAAAACTGCCGTATATGACCTTGAAATTCGAGAACAAGATTCTGCCGGTTTTAACACCGGAAAATGACTGTTCGGGCCAAAAATAGCACGAAAACTGCAATAAATGCATGTATAATCACTTACCGAAACCGGCTAAAAAATCTTGTATTAAACGCATAATATTGATATATTGGATTATTGAAAAATATCCCCCTGACGCCATGAATATTTGCTTCAGGTAGATTTGCCGGGATTTGAAAGGTGTTTGATAACAAAATTTGCCGCTTGTATATTCATTTTGGCATTGGACTTTTGAATGCGACCGCAACATGGGGCGAGGCTTGCTTCAATAAAATATGAACCCCGAAAATAAAAATAAAGTATCTACAATGATAATGAACGAAGCGAAAAAAGAGCTAAAAGGCTGCATTTTTGACATAAAGAAATACGCCATACACGACGGGCCGGGCATACGAACCACGGTCTTTCTAAAAGGCTGCCCGCTGCGCTGCCGATGGTGTCATAATCCGGAAAGCTGGAAAATTCATCCGGAACTAAGCCTGCGGACCGGACGATGTATCGGGTGCGGCCGATGTATCGAAGCCTGCAGTCAAAACGCGATATACATGAATGAAAAAAATCTGCCGGTCACCGATGTAGATAAATGCAGGTTGTGCGGCGAATGCGTGGATGTTTGTCTTGCTGACGCCAGAGAGATAATTGGGCGTGAAATGACGGTTTCGGAAGTTGTTACCGAGGTCGAAAAAGACCGCATTTTCTACGACCAATCGGGTGGAGGCGTTACTTTCTCCGGTGGTGAGCCTCTGATGCAGCCCGATTTTCTTCTGGCAATGCTGGACCAATGCCGGGCAAAAGGTATTCACACGGCAATCGATACTACATGTTTTGCCGAACCGCAGGTTATTCTGAACGTAGCAAGTAAAACAGATTTGTTCCTGTGTGATATAAAGCACATGGATAACAGTACGCATAAAGAATATACCGGAGTTGGAAACGAGCTTATACTTAATAATATCCGGGAACTTGCCGGAATGGGTGCGAAGCTGATAATTCGAGTACCTGTCATACCCGGCTTCAACGACGACCGAAAAAATATAGAATCGACGGCAGAATTCGTAAAAACGCTGCAAAATGTAAAAAGAATCGATATTTTGCCGTACAATCGGGGAGGACTCGAGAAATCCTCGCGACTTTCCGACGATTTCGACCTGATGCATACAAAAGTGCCGGGCGATGAAGATATGGAAGTAATCGCGGATACGTACAGAAACTATGGTTTTGAAGTAAAAATAGGTGGCTGATACAATGAATGAAAGAGTAACCAGGCTGCGTGAACAGAGTGTTCGAACAAAGCCCTATATCTCAACAGAACGAGCTGAGCTTTTAACGCAATTTTATCAAAGTGATGTTCCCATGCGACATTCGGTACCGGTGTGCCGGGCCTTGGCGTTCAAATACATAATGGAAAACAAGACAATATGTATCAACGACGGCGAACTCATTGTCGGTGAACGGGGGCCGGCTCCTAAAGCAACACCAACATATCCGGAACTGTGCTGCCATGACCTGGAAGATTTGCGTATCCTCAGTACCCGACAAAAAACTTCCTTCGATGTGAGCAAAGATGTAATACGGACTTACGAAGAAAAAATCATCCCGTTCTGGTCCGGCAAAACTATGCGAGACAAAGTCTTTGAAGCGATGAATAAACAGTGGCATCGGGCATTCGACGCCGGCGTATTCACGGAATTTATGGAGCAGAGAGCACCGGGGCACGCCATTCTCGACGATAAAATATATCACCGGGGCATGGAAGATTTCAAAAAGACGATCACCGAGAACAGGAATAAACTGGATTTTCTCAACGATCCTCGCGCGTATGATAAAGAACAGGAATATCAGGCTATGGAGATTGTGGCCGACGCCGTAATCATTTTTGCCCGTCGATATGCGGACAAGGCCCTGGAACTCGCCGAAGCCGAAAGCAATCCCCAACGGCGTACGGAACTGGAGCGCATTGCAGATATTTGTTCTAATGTTCCGGCCCACGCACCTCGTGACTTCTGGGAAGCATTGCAGGCATACTGGTTTGTCCATCTGTCGGTCATTACCGAGCTGAATACGTGGGATTCGTTCAATCCGGGACGTCTCGACCAGCACCTGTATCCCTTTTATAAAAAAGGCATCGAAGAAGGAAGCATGACGCAGGAAAAGGCCAAAGAGCTGCTTCAATGTTTCTGGGTCAAATTTAACAACCAGCCGGCGCCGCCTAAGGTCGGAATTACCGAGGAACAAAGCGGAACATACACGGATTTTGCGCTCATTAACGCCGGCGGTTTAACACCTGACGGCGAAGACGGCGTCAACGAAGTCTCTTATATGATGATGGATGTAGTGGAAGAGATGCGATTAACGCAACCCAGCTCATGCATCCAAATCAGCTCGAAGAATCCCGACCACTTCCTCAAGCGGGCGTGCCGGGTCATTCGGACCGGTATCGGCCAGCCATCCGTATTCAATACCGATGTAATAATCAAGGAAATGCTGCAGGACGGCAAAAACATCAAAGACGCCCGCTGCGGAGGTCCCAGCGGCTGTGTCACGATAAGCGCTTTCGGTAAAGAAAGCTGTACACTCACTGGCTACATCAACTGGCCCAAGCTCTTCGAGCTGGCCTGCTTTAACGGCGTGGATATAAACACCGGCGAACAGGTCGGCCCGCAGACCGGCGACGCAAGTCGGTTCGGCTCCTACGAAGAATTGATGGAAGCCTACAAAACGCAGTTAAAGTATTTTATTGACCTGAAGATACAGGGCAATAACGTCATTGAGCGCTTGTTCGCCAACTTTATGCCGGCGCCTTTTATGTCGATTCTCATGGATGACTGCATCGCCCGAGGATTGGATTATCATAACGGCGGCCCCCGATATAATCCCACATATATCCAGGGCGTGGGTATCGGTACATTAACTGACTCGATGGCCGCCGTGAAATATCACGTCTTTGACAAAAAAAGCATCAAAATGAATGACCTGCTTTCAGCTATGCAGGCCGATTTCAAAGGATTCGAGCAGCTCCGCCACGAATTACTTATGCACACACCAAAATACGGTAATGACGACAGCTATGCCGACAGTATAGCCGAGGATGTTTTCGAGACTTATTACGACGTTCTGAACGGCCGTCCGAACACAAAAGGCGGCAAATACCGGGTCAATCTGCTTCCGACAACAGTACACATTTACTTCGGCTCCGTTGTAGGCGCTTTGCCCAACGGCAGAAATGCGGGCGAACCGGTATCTGACGGGATTTCTCCCACACAGGGAGCAGATACAAAAGGCCCGACCGCCATTATAAAATCTGCGTCTCACATCGACCATGCACGTACGGGCGGCACACTTTTGAATATGAAGTTCAATCCACAGGTCCTGACCGGCGATGACGGGATTGAAAAGCTTGCTCATCTGATCAGGTCATACTTCAGGCTCGATGGTCACCATATTCAGTTCAATGTAATCACCGCCGATATACTCCGAAAAGCCCAGAAAAATCCGGAGAAGAACCGCGACTTGATTGTCAGAGTCGCAGGCTACAGTGATTACTTCGTTGACGTGGGTCGCGAGCTGCAGGACGAGATTATCAGTCGCACGGAGCAGCAGACTTTTTAACCTTGCACTCCCGGCATTTGTAGTCTATAAAAGCACATATATAGATTTTATTGCCGGTTCATAAACCCTGGAATTAAGCTTCCATATTAAAAAGGAGGTTTTTATGAGAGGATTTTATATCGTCGCCGCAGGTATTTTCGTAACGTCTCTGGCAGGATGCGGACCAAATCCAAACCAAAACCAGCTCGAAGCGTTCATTCAGGCACACGTCGAAAAGGTCGAGCCTCTGGCAACAAAAGCCAATCTCGCCTACTGGGACGCCGCAACAACAGGCAAGCCGGAAAAATTCCGGGAACGGGAGCAACTTCAGCTTGAGATTAGCAGAATATACAGTAATCCAAAAGACTTCGAGATTCTGAAAAACTTCAGACAGCGAGGGCATATAAAGGATCAAAGACTTGCCAGGCAGATGGAAAAACTTTATCTGGCATATCTGCAGAATCAGATTGAGCCGGAGCTTCTCAAAAGCATCGTCGAGCTGGACACACAAATCCAGGAAAAGTACAATAATTATCGCGGCACAATCGACGGCAACGAAGTCACAATGAGTGACATATATACTCTGATGACGACAGAGGGAAATACTCACAAAAGAGAAATGGCGTGGAAGGCCAGCAAACAGGTGGGCAATGTTATTATAGATGATTTTCTACAATTAGTCAGGTTGCGGAACCGGGCCGCGCAAGAAATCGGATTCGATAATTATCATACACTATCGGTATTTGCCGGTGAACAGGACGTCGAGCAACTGGACGCTATCTTTGCCGAACTTTACGAGCTGACAAACGAACCTTTCAAAGAGCTTAAAAAGGAGCTTGATGAAATACTAGCCGAAAGCTACGGCATTGCACCGGAGGATTTAATGCCATGGCATTATCACGATCCGTTTTTCCAGAGAACACCGCTGGTTTATGAGCTGGATTTGGATTCCTATTACAAAGGTCGTGACATAGAAGATATTTCCCGGAGGTATTATGCAGGCGTGGATCTTCCCATCGACGATATTCTGGCCAGAAGCGACCTGTACGACAGAGAAGGAAAATATCCACACGCTTTCGGCCATGATGTGGACCGAAACGGCGATGTTCGGGTGCTCGCCAACCTCCAGGATACCGAACGCTGGATGGAAACACTCTTGCACGAATTAGGGCATGCCCTTTACAGCAAGTATCACGACCGTTCCGAGCCGTGGCTGCTGAGAGAGCCGGCACACAGTTTCACAACGGAAGCCGCGGCAATGTTCTTCGGCAGGCTGAGCAGAAACGCCGCATGGATGCAGGAAATGCTGGAACTGCCGGACGAAGAAAAAGACAAAATCGAAAACGTTAGCACCAAGTATCTGCGTTTTCAGCAAATTCTCTTCGCGCGATGGACGATGGTTATGTACAATTTCGAAAAAGAACTGTACGCCGATCCCAACCAGAACCTGAACAGTCTCTGGTGGGACCTCGTTGAGAAATATCAATTCGTCAAACGTCCGCCGGGACAGCCAGATGCCGGATGGGCCTCGAAACTGCATTTTACCACGGCCCCCTGCTATTATCATAACTACATGCTGGGCGAGCTGCTGGCGTCCCAATTCCATCATGCCATTGTACAGGATGTCCTGGAGCAGACCTCCGACCGGGAGCTTGGTTTATGCAACGACCGGCGTATTGGCGGATACTTCCGTGAAAAAGTCTTTGGCCCCGGAGCAAAATACACATGGAACGAAATGATTAAACGAGCTACCGGCGAACGACTGACACCGAAATATTTTGTAAAACAATTCATCGAATAATTTTTTACAGGGGAATTCACTCTTATGGTTTACTTAGCGGCAATATTAGTCTATTTGCTCATCCTAACCGGCATCGGGATTTACAAATCCCGACAAGTCAAAACCCAGGACGATTTTTCCGTGGCCGGGCGTACGCTGTCCCCGTGGGTCATGGTTCTCACAATGCTGGCCGTCTGGATTGGGACAGGTTCTATTGTAGGCAATGCCGAAGAGGCCTATCGTACTGGTATGGCGGCATTGATTATTCCATTGGGTACTTTTTTAGGCATGATTCTGCTTTCACTGATTGCAACAAGGGCTAGAAATATCGAAGCATTAAGTGTCCCCGAAATAATCGGCTCGCGGTTCGGTCTGGTTGCCCGGTTTTTGGCAGTAATTGCCTTAATTACGGCATATATGGTTATTGTCAGCTATCAGTTCAATGCCGGAGGAGCGGTTTTGGAAGTTATTACAGGTGATAAAAATCCTGTACCGATAAACATCGGAGATACTATAACCCGACGGCAATTGACTAAAGGACGTTTGGTTTTCACACCTGCACAGGATTTCGAGGGACAGGTGTTGTTGTCCGTACAACCGGAGGGGGCAGAACAAGCCTTCGATTATCTCATTCAGGTTGTACCGCCGGAAGAACTCATCGAAGCAACCAAGGCAGCTGAAGACAGGAAAAATATAGCAGTCATAAAAAATGACGCAATCTCAAGAATACGATATACATTTGATTCGAAGTCACCCCAAACCTTCCTGATAAAAAAACTTCCGAACAACGGCAAAATTGAGCTTCTTGAACCCAAGCTGACCAAAGAAAACGCGACTATTATCGCTGCTCTTTTCATTATTGCCTATACTATGCTTGCGGGATTGAAAAGTCTAGCCGGCATGGATATTGTTACAGGTTCGATCATTACTATCTCGCTACTCATTGCTTTTCCGGTACTCCTGATCAAAGCGGGAGGCTTTGATGGCATGCGTGCCGCCTATGAGACGATGCAAAACAGACCTTCTCACATGCAGTTTTGGGGTGTGTATTCCCCTATTCATATAATCAACTATCTTCTGCCCACCTTTTTACTTGTAATGGGTGACGCTAATCAGTATCAACGTATTTTTGCCAGCCGTAATGCAAGAGGCGCCAAACAGGCGGTTATGGTGCTTATCTTCGTGGCGTTGGTTATAGAACTTTTAATTATCGGCTCAGCATGGATTGCCGGCAGCATGACGCCGGACCCGGAAAACGGCAAGTACATCCTGATTTATGCGGCACGACATCATATGCCCTTTGCTTTGGGAATATTATTTATGGTCACTGTTGTCGGAGTGATAATCTCTACCGCTGATTCGTTTCTGCTTGTGCCTGCAACCTGTTTTATCAATGACGTATATTCGGCGTATATTAATCCGAAGGCTGAGCAGAAGAAGGTGATATTTATCAGCCGGATTTTAGTTGTGGTATTCGGTGTGATTGCATATCTTGTGACACATGCATTTGCCGAAACTACCGGCTTTTTCAAAAAAGCACTCTATGCATATACGATTTACGGCTCGGCTATTACCCCGTGCCTTGTCGCCGCACTCTTCTGGAAGGGTGCCACAAAGGCGGGCGCAATCTCTTCCATCCTTGCCGGAACTATCACCACCCTCTTGTGGGGGGAAGTAATAAAGGACCTGATAAAAGACCATCTATCCGCACAAATAGCGGAGCTTGATGCGGTGCTGCCTGCAATAACCCTCTCGGTTATCTGTCTTATAGTCGTGAGCATTTTAACTCGGAAAAAAACAACAGGAAGCGAATAAAATATGTTCTCAGCCGATATTTATATTGAAAGAAGAAAAGGCCTCCGTGCCGATATTCAATCCGGCCTGATACTTTTTCTCGGCAATCAAGAAAGTCCGATGAATTATGCCGCTAATGCATATCCATTCAGACAGGATAGTTCATTTCTGTATTTCTTCGGTCTTGATAAACCAAACCTGACCGCCCTTATCGATGTGGATGAGGGCACTGAGACCATATTCGGTGACGACTTGACAATTGACGAAATCGTCTGGACGGGACCGCAGCCGTCGCTTCAGGAGATATCTCTGACTACAGGGATATCGAAAACAGAACCGAGTAATAAAATAAAGCCGTCAATCGATAAAGCACGCCGGCAGAACAGAACTATCCATTACCTCCCGCAATACAGGCCGGAAAACACTCTTATTATCGCTCAATTGCTCGATATAGAACCTGCCGAGGTCACGGACAATGTCTCCGAAACACTGATAAGAGCAGTAGTCACCCAAAGATCAAAAAAATCGCCGAAGGAAACCGAGCAGATAGAGATAGCCCTTGAAATCTCCCGTCAAATGCAAATCGCCGCCATGGAAAAGGCGAGGCCGGGAATCTACGAGAAGGAAATTGCCGGAGTAATGGAAGGCATAGCGGTTTCGAGAGGTGTGAGGCTGGCTTTTCCAACGATTTTCTCCATACACGGGGAAACACTCCATAATATTGGCTGCAAGAATCTTATGAAAGAAGGTGACATCGCTGTCAACGACTCCGGGGCAGAATCACCGATGCACTATGCCAGTGACATAACACGTACAATCCCTGTCGGTGGAAAATTCACTCAACAGCAGCGTGAAATCTACCAGATTGTATTAAAGGCCCAGGAAACTGCCATAGCGGCAATAAAACCGGGCGTCGAATTCAGGGATATTCATCGGCTCGCATGCGTTACCCTGCTTGCCGGCTTAAAAGAGCTTGGTTTGATAAAGACTTCGCCGGAAGAAGCGGTAGAAGCCGGCGCCCATACGTTATTTTTCCAGTGCGGGCTTGGACACATGCTCGGCCTCGATGTTCACGATATGGAGGCTCTCGGCGAAGAATTTATCGGCTACACCGACAAAATCAAACGCAGAATGGAATTCGGCTGGCAATGGCTCAGGCTGGCAAAGGCTCTGGAGGCAGGCTATGTTCTTACTGTCGAGCCGGGCGTTTATTTTATCCCCGAACTGATAGATCGTTGGAGCAGCGAACAAAAATTTTCGGAATTCATAAACTATAACAAAGTCGAAAAATACCGCAGCTTCGGCGGCATTCGAATCGAGGATGATATTCTGGTAACCGATAACGGCTGCCGCATCCTCGGCCCAAAAATACCCAAACACCTTAATGAAGTCGAAGCAATAACTTCAAAATAACATTTTGCTTTGACATATACATTTTCATTTACCCGCCGAGAGCACTCTCACGTGTTGGTCCGTATTCACATCTTCGACTACATAAAAAAGGGTCTAATACCGAAAATAAGTCCCTAAACAGTCTAAAACTTGCCGAGCTATGCTTCGAGTTAAAACATTAATCCTGCTCGGCTCCCGGCTGTAGTAAAACCATTACACATCATCAAACTCAGCGAGGGCCCGCGGCAAACTTGGCCACTATATCGGGTGGGCCGCGTCACGGAGAATGGGACAGCCGAGTGATGTAAATACATGAC
>JAFGBG010000243.1 GCA_016933295.1 Sedimentisphaerales bacterium
AATGGCCTGGGACAGCGGTCTCGAAGGAAACGATTACGATTATTTTTCGCCATCGACCAATCCTGATTTTTATCAGGTACGCGATGTATTTCGCAAGTGGACTTTGAACGAGGCGGGAGATTATAGCGGCTCTCCCTATAACCGCGGCGAGCCATTCGATTTCTCGAAGATATTTCAGGGCGAAAGCTGCGTTTGTCGGCGAAGGCGTTTCTGGCCGGCTCTAACCACTGACAGCCAGGGCAGGTCGCTCGGCTATTTTCTGCAGGTCTCGTATGATAACGGCCTGAACTGGTGGCAGTATCTCGACGCTTTCAATACGCTTAGAGATGAATGCGGCGTATGGCTCAGCAGCGAGAGGCTCGGCATGGAGCTTTGGGATGCACTTCTCAGGGGAGGGCTGAGGTTCAGAATCACGGCCTCGGTAATCAGCGACCAGAGACTGCGAGCGGCGGTTGCGGACGGGCCGGTTAATTCTGTGGCTCCGGTCTGCGATTGCGTTTTGAATTTGCCGCGGCGGTTCAAGTTTTGCAAAGTCACGGACCAGAGTATTTTTGCCGGCGTCACGGATCCGATGCTCGGAGAGCCGTTGGAGGCCGACGACACCCAAGCTCTTTACGAGTATGTTCGCAATGCGGCACAAATTTCACCTCAGACGATCGAGACGGCGGAAATTAAAACGACGTTTCTATCGTTCGATTATCAGCTCGGTGATAGAATCACAACAAGTGGCGGAGGCAGGGACCTGCTCTCAGTACGAAATGACAATCGCAGTTTGTGCCGGATTTCCGAGGTCCGGATGGACTTTGTAAATCAGTGCACGAATCTTAAAACTATCCGGAGCCGAAAAATATGAGCGAAAGAAGATTTGATACGAACACGCGGCAGACGCTGGAGCGACTTTCGCGGGCAGCACCGCAAAGGATAGACGACACGACTACCGTGACCTCGCCGGGGGCAGGTACGGTTGCCTGGGCAGTAAAGGTCAAAAGCAACAGCTCATATAATATTTATAACGTGGTGACGGTTGTGGTCGGCGATGCAGGGGCCGAGCCTGTCGAAATAGGTCAGCAGATGCAGGCGGTGAACCTGGCGGAGGCTTTCGACCAGCAGGGTGCTCTTGCGGTGGGGACATACGTTGCGATGTTCAGAGTGGGTAATAAAAACGTATTTTACGCTCCGGCATAAATTTGGCCGGGATGGGGGCGAGTAATGGCAAGAGAAAATTCAGTGAGATGGCGGCTGGATAGACGAATAAATCTATCGGTGGTTGTGCAGTTGTTGCTTTTGGCTTCTTTGATACTCGGCAGTTGGATAAATTTGCAAACGCAGCTCGATTTGCTTCAGAGGGACGTTGCAATGCTGCTGGAAGGGCAGAAAAAATTCGAGCAGAAAATTGAATTGCTCTGGAGCAAAAGCATCTCTCACGAATACCGCCTGCGAGCACTCGAAAATAATCATTGATCAAATTGAAAAATTTTGTGAACGATTATACAGCATCCCCAAAATTCTATGTCGAATAGTATTCGAGAGGGCTAAATAACTATGAATATAAAGAATAAAAGGCACTTACTAAATATATTGTGTCCTGATGAAATTTGGAAGCTGAGTGACGTTGCTAAATCAGTTCTTCGATATTATATATCATGTTTGCCTAAAGAAAAAGTGACGGAAGATGAAACACGTTATCCTCAAAATCGGGCAGGGATGAGAGCTTTTCTTATTAAGTTTTTTTCTCGTCATTATTTACAGGTTCAAAATAGTTTGATCGATTATATAAGTTCAAACGATTTTATTGATATTATTAACAGGGGACAGATAAAAATATTAGATATCGGTTCAGGGCCAGCGGTTGCTTCTTTAGCTATCACAGACATAGTAAGAGTTCTTATCGAATACCTTCAAAGTATTGGAGGATTTTCTAAAAATGGAAAGATTGAAATCGACTATATCCTGAATGACACCTCTTTTATTTGCCTTGGAATTGGCCGGGATATGCTTAGAAACTATTTTGTTCGGAGATGTAATAAATCCTTATTTAATAAACATCTTTTTACTGTCGATAAACCTTTTCCTGCTAATATCAACCAAATTGAGAGAATAAAATCAAATGTAGGAGCTTATGATTTAGTAATTTGTTCTTACGTATTATTACCTTTGATTGATGATAATAAAATTAAAAATGTTGTCAGGGGATTGTTGGATGTTGAAAGTTTGTGCAGTAGTAAAGGTAGATTCCTAATTCTTCAGGATAAATATCAAAAGTCTCTAATACAGCAAATAAGTCGAGCAATTGGAATGTCGAGTAAAAAGGAGGAGTCGCACCAATATATTTTCCCTAAGAGAAATGATAACGAAACGTATAATTACTCATATTATAGTTTTCTGTATCCGCCTAAAGATAGATTAGTAGATTCGTGAGAATTATAAAATATGTTTACCATATCATGCAGTTGCATTTGTGTGGTTCGCAGCGGTTTTTTAGTATGTTCCAGACTTGTTGTGTTTCTCTGCACAGGCTAATCGAGACATCTTTATCATGACTGCGGATTTGATCTATCAGAAAGTCATAAAATTCAATACGATTTTTTGTCGGATACCTAAGTTTATGATCGGAAGCATCTTTAACAAAATTCATATTGCAAAGCTCTCTAGCTCGACGGCCATATGTATCTTTGGCTAATTTGAAATGGCCCGGCAGAAGTCGCAACATACCAAGCGTGATATTTTCCGGTTTGGTTGCAGACAGTGACTTATGAATCAGTTCGGCGTAATCCGCTTGCCAGTCCGGATCGAGAATTCCGGGATCAATGCGGAATCGAATCCGATAACCGTGCTGTTTACATTTTTTAGCGGCTTCAATTCGCTCGTCAATATCTGCTGTGCCGAGTTCGTATTGTCGAATTGCATGATTGCTGTTCAGACTCCAGGATAAAACGGTTTGCTTGTTCGGTTTAATCTGAAGCAGGTTATTGATATTGCTGCTTTTTGTCAGAAGCATTAGATAGGCATTGGGAAATTGTGAAAAGAACGGAATCAGCTTCCGCGTTAGATTCGTGATATGATCGAGTGCGATGCTGTCTAACATCTCACCCATATTGAAGCTGATATTTCCATCTGATCGGTCGGCAATTTTACGGATTTGCCTGAACATTGTCTCGTAATTAATGTTGATTTTTATAAATGGAAGGAATTTACGATACACATAAGCGAGATAACAATAAATGCAATAGTAAGGACAGCCATTCGAGACCGGCACAAGTTTGTAATAAGAATGACATCGAATATTGTTGCCAAGTATGCCGTTGAAGTGACCGACAAAAGAACTGCTTTTACCTATCATTAAAGTCCTCTTGCCGGCCAGAAGAGCCTGGGGTAGTGACATGTCTGGTGTTGGCAGTTTTAGCTGATGTTTCATGATTTGCAGATTTGCCGATGGAAACAAATTCAAAATGCGCTGAACTTCCGGATGTTCGGATATTTCTTGTAAGAGAAATATCGTTTTAGGTTTGAATGATTTTGCAGTATCCATAAGAGAAATTGCCGTGTTCTGAATATTACCTATCTCTTAAATCAATATTATATCATAGAAAGAAAGGGCGAGAAAATGAAAAAGATTATTTTTGCAATATGTGTATTTCTTTTATCTGCCGGATGTGAGTCTTTGCGTTTTGCCCCTGACGAAGTGCAAAAACAAAATGCCTGGTTGCATAATCGCACAGCGGCAATAACTGCACAGAAAGCATGTGACGAATATGCTTCCGAAGAGCTTCAGTCTCTGAG
Source organism: Sedimentisphaerales bacterium (assembly GCA_016933295.1). Lineage (GTDB taxonomy): Bacteria > Planctomycetota > Phycisphaerae > Sedimentisphaerales > Anaerobacaceae > JAFGPS01. The sequence goes on from JAFGBG010000243.1 coordinate 3,781, forward strand.
CCGTTTAGGTGAAATTCAAAGCAGGGCGTTTGTTTCCTATTTCGGCCTTCCAAAAGAATTGCCGCAGGCGGAGACCGCCGAGGATATTCTTGCCGCATCGAACATGCAAATTACCGAGGCGGCACTGCAATCCGCGGCTGAACGACCGGACGGCTGGCAAATTGCCGATGCTGCTTTGGAATTGGGTATCGGTATCTTTGCTTTGTTGGGCGGAGTTTACGGCACGCAGACGGTTCGATTCCTCAGGCAGGCGAAAACAAAAACAAAAGCCCTGCAGGAAATTATCGCCGGAAATGAATTATTCAAACAGCAGAACACAACTTCCGTCGCGGCTTTCAAGCAGGCACAGGCCAATCAATCACCCGAAACCCGCCAAATCGTAGCCCAACTCAAAGCTTGAGGCATAATAGGAAAATTGTTTTATTGGGCCTACCTTTTTGGTTCTGGAAAAGGACCGAAAATAAGAAAATAGGTGAATTGTGACGTTAATATGCAATTAATAGAGGTATTGGCTTGACTTTATATTGCTTTTTATTGTAAAATTTACAATAAGAACAGTTTATATTATTTACACTTGGCTCTATAAACTTTAACATGAGGCTTTGATTTAGCCGAATAAGGGTTATAAATATTGTCTGTTCTTAGGTGATTATTTGTATCATGGCGGAAAATTTCAGTTTTTCAAAAACCAGAATTGACGAGCATACGATAAAAGTCGGTGTAGATATACGCCCTGTTATTGAGCCAAAATTAGATCGAGTTAAGCTTTTTGATGTCGGCCAAAAACTGGTTGATAAATATCCGAATCTTTTTGAAAGTTTAGTTCAATCTCCGACGGAGTTTCTCATAAGAAAAAAGTTTGTTTTTCCAGGTAAAGGTGAGGTTGATTTGCCAACCTTAGCAATTACGCCACGTGGTGTGGTTTTCATTTTTCCCCAGAGATTGAGCTTATTTCAAGAGGAAATTCAGTTAAATAACATTGACGATGTTAGTCTTGATGGACTTAAAATTTTCAGAGGGAGCTTTGCCGGGAAGATGTTCTGTCGTGTTGGATTAGTGAATGAATATATTTTTGATACCGGTCAAATTGAAAGCACTGAATTAGTTTGTTCTCGTTTTACAAAAGTTAAAGTTCCACAAAACGGCGAAATAGTTTTGAATATCAACCGTCCAGATGATGACTATAATAAAAAGATTCAACTGAAACCGGTCCAGAAAATTGAGAGAGATCCTAATATACCGGGTGTAGATCAAGTTAGCTCCTATGGTGTACAGGTTGTTGTGGACTTTAATAATCGGGATATGAGTAATGATCTTGATGAAAATCATATACTTGGTATTCTTCATAAGGGAAAGCAATATAATAATAATGAATTGTATGATTTCCTTAACGGTTCTTTCGGAGAGGTGTAAACGTGGAGATTAATCAGATTTCAGCATCCAGCGTCGCAGCAAATTTCAAGACTTGGTATTCAAGATTTTTGGATACTTGTTATCATTTTACTGGTGAAGATTATAAAGTTCAAGGTTCTCAGAAAGAATCAAGTATAGAAGAATCAAGTGAAGATACGGCAATTATCCGTGAAATCGAAAATTCGGTTTTTAAGTCAGTTGGTGCGGAATGCATGGAATTTTGTGATTCAAAAGACTTGACTAATATCTTAGCCGATTGTCTCAAAAGGGCTAAAATACTTTTTTCCAATATATTAAAACTTTCCGCCGAGCTTGATTACTTCAGGGAGGATGAATGTGAAAACACAGAGCATGTAGTTATAAGAGTAGAAGTCAAGACTTCTCAGCAAACAATGCTTGAAGAGTATGACGAAATGGTTTCTTGGATGGCAAAGAATATAGCTCCGAGTCAGGGTGAGTATTTTACAGTAAATATAAAACGGGTATAAATTTTTTAAATGGATCCTGCCGATTTCCTAAAAACTGCGGATTTGTTAAAAACACAGAGTGAACAAGCTCATTTTCGTACTTCTGCCGGTCGTTCTTATTACGCTGCTTTTTTATATTTTAGGGAATATTTCAAACGCTTGGGATTAAAAAAAACAAAACAACCAAGCAAAGATGCACATGCATTTGTAATTCAATGCCTTCAATTCTCAAAGGTTGATGAATGTGTTAAAGCTGCTCAATATCTTCGTGACTTGCAGCAAGTCCGTGAGGATGCAGATTATCATCTTAATAGAGAATTTTCTCAAAGTGAAGCTGAAGATGCTTTTTTGAAAGCTAAGAAAGTATTGAGTATATATGAAGAAGATATGAATACTGAAAAAGAGAAGGTATTTTGTAATAATGCTATTGCTTTCGCAAAATTAAAAGACTGGATGTAAAGAACCATATTTCTGCCTTCAAACATGCACAGGCCAATCAATCGCCCGAAACCCGCCGGCTCGTCGCACAGATAAAATCGTGAATTTATGAACAAAAGTGATGACGTATGATTTTTTTGCGGCAAGAGACAAATTCCAAGAATCCCTTGTTGAAATTCCATGCGTTGGTGGATATACTGTAATGAGAATAATTACCTAACGAGCCGGAATGATACATGTGAAAATCTCGAATGAGGATTTGAATATGTGAGGCTGCTTCTTTGCGGGACTTTCGAGATAAATGAGAGGGAGTATTGTGAAAAAAGTTCTTATTGTTCTGCTGTCTGTCGTGGTAATCGTCGTGGTATTGCTGTGTGTGCCGCAATTTCGTGACGAAGTCCACTGGCTCAGGGCCAAGTGGGGCGACAAGGCCGTGGACTATGCACAATATTTGAAAGCCGAGCCGGAGGGATGGCATTACTTAGAGGCAGAAAAGCTTTACGAAGAACGCAGTTGGAGCGAGGCCCTACAGGAAAATACGACCGAGCATTATCTCTCTTATCTCAAGGAGCATCCGGACGGTCTGCATATTAATCAGGCACAGGAGAAAATCGAACAGTTACACTGGGCACGGGCGATGTCCCGAAATACGATTCAAAGTCACGAAGAGTATCTCAAGCTATATCCGGTGGGTCTGCATCAGGCCGATGCTCGTGCGGCAATAGAGCGAATCCGATGGCGTGAGGCTGAAGAAACCGGCGAAATCGAGAGTTATCAACAATATATCAACCTATGTCCAGACGGGAGCCATCTCGACGAAGCCCTGAAGAGAATCGAACAGATTATTTACCATGAGGCGGTTGCCCGCAATAGTCTCGAAAAAATCGAGGAATATATTGGGCTCTATCCGGAGGGCAAATATATCAAAGCCGCCGGTGACAAAATCGAGCAAATGAAGCAACAAAGACGTTACTTTGGGCCAATCTATATTGATACGTTTGCTCTGTATCCATTGACGGCATATGACGAGGATTACGGACATCTTTTTGAAAAGGCGATTCGGCAAATTCTCACAGACTGCGGCTATACTATTGTCGCGGCCAAATCGGATGCCGACGTTTATGTGCAGGTCGTCTACGGTATGAGCTTCAGGGACGGTGAAAAAGTCGAAGATAATCTTGCGTCGTTCATCAATAATCGATGGCGCGGCAGAGGAATTGTCAGTCGATTTCTCGTCGAGCCGACCTTCGATTTAAGCTGCCATCTGTATTTCTGGGATGTGCGAGAATCGTGTCTGATCGGCTTTTACAGCTTTGGAATTTTTCCGGAAGTAGGTAATGCCCTCAGGGCCAGAGATATCGGCAGAGATGCGTTCCTGGAGGAAGTGCTCGCCGAAATGTTAGATGAAGGATTCCTTGAGAACCTGACTATGTATCAGGGTCTTGACGATGTTATGTATATACTGAGCGAAACAAAAAATGCTTTCTTGCGTCCGGATATCGGCAAGCCGACAAAACGCGTCCGTGTTGATTTCGACTATGGTCCCATTAGCGTCTTTTACTGGCGGGATTCCAATTTCGAGCAAAGCCTGTATTATGTCCTGCAAAATGCCGGCTGGGATTGTACGGAAACGGACGACCCATATGATTGTCTGCTGAAGGTTATCTGGTCGAAATATACCAGGAATGTTCCTCTTAAAACAGAACTGCGGGCATACGGCCTTAAGGCAGTATTTTCCATATCTGTTGTGGACGAAGCCGGGACTTCAAAACGAATATTCTTCGAAGAGGTAACCAGTGATGCGCGTTCTTTTAGGAGCTACGGTCTGAATCCGGCGGAAATTGTCATGGAATGGCGCAGGTCCTACGATTCTCATTATTTACCGGGCAAAATCATCAAGGTATTGAACAATGCCGTCGAGTTGAAGCACAAACAATAAGCGGTTTGGCAGGTCTATTTTGAATGTTCTCGAAAACGCGTCGAATTTGAATAATCCGGTAGAATACTCTATGTAATAACGAAGAAACATTGCCGATACCGAAGAATAAGGTACTATCAAGAACTTCTTGTTAGGCTCATAAAAAGGCTGTAATGGTTGAATTACAGTCTTTTTTTATTATCTTATATAAAGCGATTATCAAAGAGGTTTAAGAAGTATTTTCTTTATGTATAAGTTATTTTAATACAAATGCAATTGGCCCCTATAATTGTAGAGTGAACGACTTAAAAGAGAGAATCATAAAAAAGCGGCAAAAATTCTTGAATCTCATCCAAATCTTAGGAACTTCGTCTTATTCAAGGATAGGGTTAGTCTTCCGAAATGCGTTGATTCTCGATATACCGGCAATTTCCGAGGGTATTTTGGTAGAAAAAGGGGCCGATATAAATCAAGGATGGAATTTTTCAGCAATTTGCCGCCGTAATAAATACCTGATTATTACACGTAAGATTAATCCAGAGAAAAAAGGGGGCCGTTTTGGGATATCGGTGTTAAAAAAGCGGTTTTTAGGTTTTGTAAAAGATTCTATTAATATTTGCTGTAAAATATCCTTCATAACTTAAAATTTTCCCATTTATCACTGTATTTCATGGAATAAAACAGTAAAAACTATAAAAAAAGGAGGTTTTTCCACTTGACAGAACAAGCCTTAACTTGGTATAAATAGGGGGTTGAGTGAAGATTCTTTTTGTCGCAGAAGTTGTGCATTTTCCGAGATCTGTATTTGATGTATTCTGCGTATAGGTTCTTTTTTTTAAGTCTTATAAATATTTTTCCGAAAACACGGACAATATGTTAAATGCGAGACCACCGGAGCAGCGTGCTTCGGCTTAATGTTTTACTTCTCATTTAGGTTAGAATCCATAAGTTATGGAGGCCATATCGTTAAAGAACATTATCCTGGGCAGATAATTGTTGTGATGTTGGGAAGAGAAAATGTTATCGGTCAATTTTAATGTTACTATTTAATTGACAGGAGGAGTATTATGTGTAAAAAATTGTTTTATTTGGTATCTTTTGTTTTTGTTCTCAGCGTGGCGGTAAGTGCTCAGGCTGCTCCCATACCCGTCACCGTAGAGCCTTCGGTCGAGTCGGTTATCGGCTGCGATGGAATAGTCGAGCCGACCAAATCTTATGTATCTTACGATCTGCAGGTTCGCGATTATGATAATGAACGACGGGTAACATTGATTAGTTTTGACATCTCAGGGCTGAAAAAAGACTATCAATTGTTCGATGGTATGCGTCTGAGCAATGTTGGCGCTAATGCAAGTGGCAACGTTGACGTTTACGGTGTTGTCGAGAGTCAGGATAATATCAGTAGCGGACTCAAGTGGTATACAGCTCCCGGTGTTAGTAGCAATCAGTTGATTAACTACCCGGTCGAGCTGGATGAAGCAGACCTGACCCAAAAGCTGTTGACCTTCAAATCTCCTGCAAGAGATCAGAGACAATCGACAAGCACGAGTCAGGCTCTGGACGATTTCCTTAACAGCGATACCGACGGTGTAGTTACGTTCCTGTATGTTCCCGCCAAAGCAGGCACAAACGTATTGATGAAATCGAGCAAGTACAAAGACGGCGGAACAATCCTCGAAGGTGAAATTACAACCGGAAAGAATATCGTTTTTGTTTCCTTCCATGAAGCTGATGATACACCCTCGGGCGGTGCCGCCGGTGCCGGTCTTACCGAGGCGGCCGATGTCGGTTATACTGATCTGCTCAATGCCGATGGTCACAACGTGACACGCTATCTCACGACATCTACACCTGATCCGAACGTTCTCAACGCGGCGGACCTGGTAATCATCAGCCGCTCGGTCTCAAGTGGCGGTTATCAGAATGACGGAGCTACGGCGTGGAATAGCACCATTACCGCTCCAATGATCGTCATGGGTGGCTATGTCCTTCGGAACAGCCGCATGGGCTTCACCACTGGTACCAGCATGCCGGATACCGCCGGCGATATCAAGCTGGTGATCAGCGACCCGACCCACCCGATTTTTGCGGGAGTCTCATTGACTGACGGCACGATGGATAATGCATTTGCCGGTGTTGTTGCCTACCCCTATGATCCAAATCTTATAGCTCGTGGTATCTCAGTTAATAACAATCCTGCAAACGAATACGGTACGGTTCTGGCCACGGTTGCAGCACCAGCGGATCCCAACGATCCCAATACACCTGCTGATCCTGCTGTCGGTGGCATGGTCATAGGCGAATGGCCTGCTGGTTCTGTAATGACACACTCCGGTGGAGCCGGAACAGACATCCTGGCCGGTCGTCGTTTGGTGTTCCTGAGCGGCAGCCGCGAAGCGAGTGGCGTAAACTCGGAAACAGCGGGTCTGTATGACCTGTATGATGACGGCGCACAGATGTTCCTTAATGCAGTCGTCTATATGATGCAACCTGTAGAGCTGGCTTCGGCGGGAGAGCTGCTTGTGGATGTTAGTGCGGCCGATCCCAGCGCCGGAACAGAAACCTGGGCTAACAATGGAAGCCTGGACGACTTCACCTTTATCACGGTTGACGATCTTGCTGCGCACCCCGATACGAAGGCGATGACCCCTTACCTGCCACCGGCGGTTGAGGAATTCGAGGGTGTTCCTGTCGTCAATGTCATGAGTAGCGACGCCAACCTGGTCGCCTACACGGGTCCGGTTTCGGTTCCCGGCATTGAGGGCGACGGAGATCGCTCCATTGAAGCCTGGGTCGCCG
>JAFGBG010000244.1 GCA_016933295.1 Sedimentisphaerales bacterium
AGCCAATGGGATTCGAACCCACGACCTCTTGCATGCCATGCAAGCGCTCTCCCATCTGAGCTATGGCCCCGAATAACCGACATGTTAACGGTTATAGCCAATACTGTCAAGCAACTTTTCCTTCTAACCAAATCTGCCACGTATGGCATGGGGCCAACAACGCCCGATAACCAGCAATTGTTTCTTCTCCATCCTTGCATTATAATGCCGCACAGGAACTTTTAACTCAAACCGGCGTATTGAAGATTATCGAAAGGATTAAGAGCAGACGTTTTGATGAAAAGACAGAGAATATCTATAACTGGGCGGGTGCAGGGCGTTGGTTTTCGCCCGGCCGTGCACAGAATAGCAACAACGCTGGGACTTACCGGCTTCGTATATAACCATACCAACGGCGTTACCATCGAATTGCAGGGTCCGGAGCAAAAAATCGCCGAATTTCTCCGCCGGCTGCAATCCAAAGAAGAAAAAACGCCGTTAGCCGAGATAAAAACCATCGAAAACGTTTATATTCCGCCCGTTCGGGACGAAGATAAATTTATAATTCGGACAAGCGATTCGAAGGGAACGCCGCTTTCGCAGGTGACGGCGGATATCGCCACGTGCAAAGATTGCCTCAATGAAATGGCCGACGAGGCGGATTTCCGGTATGGCTACCCTTTTATCAACTGCACCAACTGCGGACCAAGATATTCGATAATCAAAAACATCCCGTACGACAGGCCGAATACGACGATGTCGGCCTTCGAGATGTGCGGCAAATGTTCCGCCCAGTACGCCGACGTCACCGACCGTCGCTTCCATGCCCAGCCTGTCGCCTGCCCCGAGTGCGGGCCGAAGATTTGGCTAACGGACAGCAGCGGCAAAACAATACAAACCCAGACCGAAAAAGTAATCGCCGAAACAACCCGACTTCTTTTGTCCGGCAAAATCGTCGCGATAAAAGGTATCGGCGGATTTCATTTAGCCGTCGATGCACTCAACGACGAAGCTGTCAAACGCCTGCGCGAACGCAAAAAAAGGGACCACAAGCCTTTCGCCCTGATGGCCGATTCGATTGAGACGATAAAAAATTTCGCCGTTGTCGATGAAGCCGCCGAGCGGCTCTTGAAAAGCCCCCAAAGCCCGATTGTTTTATTGCCGCAGAAAAAAGGCACTACCGTTGCTCCTTCTGCTGCTCAGGGAGTAAACACCTACGGCTTTATGCTGTGTTATGCACCGCTGCATTATCTGCTCTTTAAACAGGGTCTGAAAGTAATAGTAGCTACGAGCGGCAATATTTCCGATGAGCCTTTGATTTGTGAAAACCAAACGGCCCTGGAAAGGCTGGGAAATGTCGCCGATGCCTTCTTGATGCACGATAGGGAAATTTTCAGGCAGGTCGATGATTCCATCGTGCATCTTGTCGAACATGAACCGGTTCTGCTCAGGCGGGCGAGGGGGTATGTCCCCACTCCGATTGCGACTGAACGGAACTGCTCGCAAGATATTTTCGCCGCAGGGGCGGATTTGAAAAATACGTTTTGTTTTGCAAAACGAAACCAGCTAATCTGCAGCGAGCATATCGGCGACCTCGAAGATGCGGAGGTTTATCATCATTACATCGACTCGGTCGAACACCTGGCGAAGCTGTTCGAAGTCGAGCCGGGAATCGTCGCCTGCGATCTTCATCCGGCATATTTTTCCACTCGTTACGCCCTTTCTCTAAAAAGCAAAAAAATAATTCCCATCCAGCATCACTGGGCGCATGTCGCATCCGTTCTGGCCGAAAATGGCATCGACGGGCCGGTAATCGGACTTGTTTGTGACGGCACAGGGTACGGGACGGATGGCGCCATCTGGGGCTGCGAGTGCCTTATCGCTTCTCTCGAGAAATTCGAGCGCTTCGGCCATCTGACATACTACCAGTTGCCCGGAGCGGACAAGGCAAGTAAAGAGGCAATAAGGCCGCTTCTGTCACTGTTGAAGAATGCATACGGCGAAAAATTCAGCCTGACTAAGTTCGAGCAATTATTTAAACGAATTGAGCCGGATATGAATAAAGTGAAAATCATCTCGGAGCAGCTCGATAAAAACGTCAATTGTGTCCAGACATCCAGCTTAGGCAGAATATTCGACGCCGTCGCCGCTATGCTCGGGCTGGGCGGCTATAACCATTTCGACGCCCAGTTGCCGATGGCCCTGGAAGCTGTCGCCGCAACCGATGTTGATTACCGCTACGAATACGCAATGTGTTTTTCACCGGGCCAAGCCTGCTGTTTCGATTTAAGTATCGCGATAAAAGGAATTGTTGCAGATGTACAAAACCAGGTTGATTTCGGGATAATCGCGGCGAAATTTCATAACACAATCGCTGCCGCTCTGCTGGGATTGGCCAAACATGCAAGAGAAAGTACAAAGCTAAACACCGTCGCATTAAGCGGCGGAGTATTCTGCAATCGTTACCTGTTAAACAGGATGATAAAGCTCTTGAAGAAAGAGGATTTCTCCGTATTATTTAATAGGAGCGTACCGTCGAACGACGGCGGAATCTCCTTAGGCCAGGCCGCTATCTCGTCGCTGGTCGCTAGTCGCTCGTAACTCGATAATTACGTTCTTTAGGAATATTAAAGTGAATTTTGAAAATATCTTTAGTGTATTAGCACCCCTCTTCATTGGTGGTTTTATTGTACACTATATTCACGTTTTGTGGGAACGAAAGAGCAGTCAACTGAAAAAGAAACAGGAATTTAAGGAAACTCGATATAAATGCATAATTATGCTTATGCTCAGCCTATTAGATTTCGAAAAGAACAAACAAATGTTACATTTACACGGAAGAGAATATATTAATAAAAAAGAAGATTTAATATATGATTTGAAATTAGAATTAAGTAATATGATACTTTTTGCTTCAGAGGAAGTTATCATAAAGATGAAAGACTTTATACAAAATCCATCACAAGAAAGCTTTTATAAAGTTGCTATTGGTATGAGGCAGGATTTGTGGGGTGGTAAAATATCTCTGGTTAAATTAGAAAATTTTATATTAAGTGAAGAAAAAAATTGAAAATTAAAGATTATAAAGATCTAAAGGTTTGGCAAAAAGGCATTGAAATAGTCGATAAAGTTTATACTTTAACAGCTAAGTTCCCAAAAGAAGAATTATATGGTTTGACTCTTCAAATGAGGAAGGCTTCTGTTTCAATCCCATCGAATATTTCAGAGGGATTTGCAAGGGAGCATACTAAAGAGTATAGACAATACCTTCGTATATCATTAGGCTCGTGTGCTGAATTGGACACTCAATCGATCATAGCAAATCGAAGAAAGTATATAACGAAACAGGAACTGGATGATTTATCGGAAAATCTAAATCACGAAAGTAGAATGCTTGTGAATCTTATTAAGACTCTCTGATAGGCCATTGGCCACGAGTCACGAGAAACGAGCGACGAGCGACGAAAATGTGTCTGGCAATACCGGCAAGAATAATTGAACTGGAAGGCGACAGGGCAGTTGTAGATGCGATGGGCAATCGCTTCAGGGCTAAAACCACGCTTCTGCCGAAAGCTAAATTGGGCGATTTGGTCCTGGTGCACGCCGGTTTTGCCATCTCGATGGTCGATGAAGAAGAAGCGAAAAAAACCTGGCAGCTAATTTCGGAAATCAACGAATTTATGGATACGCCGAACAGGATTTCTGGGTAGATGAGTAAATGAGTAAAAGAGTTGGTGAGAGAGTAGAAATGATGAAGACACACAAAGATTTGGATGTTTGGAAGCGTGGGATGAGTTTTGTTGAAAAAATTTACAAAGCGACGAAGAATTTTCCAAAAGAGGAGATTTATGGTCTCACATCACAGCTAAGAAGGGCAGCAATATCATTCCCAAGTAATATCGCCGAAGGCGCTACACGTTCCTCCGTTAAGGAATATATTCAGTTTTTATATATTGCATTAGGCTCATTATCCGAGATTGAAACCCAGATTATGATTGCAGGTAAGCTCGGTTATCTATCCGCTGATGATTCACTTGAAGATGTCGAATCTATAAGAAGGATGACTATAAAATTTATCAAATATCTAAAATCCAAAAAATAAAACAGAATGCTTATAACTCATTAACCCATATACCCATAAACTGATATACTAAAAATGTTAGATAAAATAAAAAAATCACAAGATATTCTGGCTTCTACCTGCGAAGCTTTAGGCCGGCAGATAAATATCATGGAAGTCTGCGGCACTCACACGGTCTCGATATTTCGCAGCGGCATACGTTCGACTCTGCCGGAAGGCCTGCGGCTTCTGTCAGGGCCGGGCTGCCCGGTTTGTGTAACCGACCAGAGCTATATCGATATCGTTCTGCAATTGGCGGACCGTGATGATTGTATAATCGCGACCTACGGCGATATGATTCGCGTGCCCGGCAAAAACGGCTCGCTCGAAACCAAGCAGACAAAAGCCAATACAAAAGTCGTTCTCAGCAGCGAAGATGCTCTCCAGTTGGCGAAGGATAATCCTGGAAAAAATGTCGTCTTCGTCGCCGTGGGCTTCGAGACGACCGCCCCGGCAACCGCCGTAGTAGTCAAAGAAGCCGCCGTCGAATCGATAGATAATTTCACAATTCTCAGCGGCCATAAGCTTGTCGTCCCGGCGATGAAGGCCCTGTTGAGCGGTAAAAACCATAATATCGACGCCTTTCTTTGCCCGGGCCATGTCAGCGCTATCATCGGCTCGGGGGCATTTGTCCCAATCGTGGAAGATTTCAAAAGGCCCTGTGTAGTGGCGGGTTTTGAGCCGCTTCAGATAATTGAAGCTCTCGCCGAAATATGCCGACAACTTTCCGCCGGCATAGCGGAACTCAAGTCGCTTTACGGCGCGGTAGTAACCGGGCAGGGCAATATCGTTGCACAAAACATCATCGATGAATGCTTCGAGCCGGCCGACGGTTATTGGCGCGGGCTGGGAAAAATAGAAAAAAGCACACTGAAGCTCAAAGAAAGTTTCAGCCGCTTCGATGCCTTTAAGCGATTTAATATAGCTGAAATACCCGGCGAAGAAACGAGCGGCTGCCGATGCGGCGAAGTTTTATGCGGTCTGATAGAGCCGCCTGATTGCAGCCTGTTCGGCAAAAACTGCACGCCTCTAAAACCCATCGGCCCGTGCATGGTAAGCTCAGAAGGCGCCTGTGCCGCATGGTTCAAGTATGGAGGGCAGGAACGTAACTGATGACAACGGATAAAAACGACAGAATCTTACTCGCACACGGAGGCGGGGGGCAGCTCTCGGACGAGCTGATACGCAGGCACATCCTCCCGAAGCTCGAAAATAAAACGTTGACCGCGCTTGGCGATTCGGCAAAACTGGATGTCGATTCGGGGTCGCTTTGTTTCACAACCGACAGCTACGTTGTTAAGCCGTTGTTCTTTAACGGCGGCGACATAGGCAAGCTCGCAGTCTGCGGCACTATAAACGACCTTGCCGTTGCCGGTTCGAGACCGCTTGCTCTATCGCTGTCGCTGATTATAGAAGACGGCTTCGAATTTGAATTGCTCGATAAGATTCTGGAAAGTATCGGCCAGACGGCGCGCTCGAATAACGTCGATATCGTCACCGGTGATACCAAAACGGTTGAAGCCGGCGCCGCTGATGGGATTTTTATTAATACCGCCGGTATCGGAATCAGATTGGCCGCGGCGGAATTAGGCGTCGAAAAAATTTCCGCCGGAGATAAAATTATCATCAACGGCACAATCGGCGACCACGGCATGACAATTATTTCACAGCGGGAAGGAATAAAATTCCAATCCCGGCTGAAAAGCGACTGCGCAGCTTTAGCCGGATTGACCTGTGAGCTGCTGGAGAAAACAAGCGGCATAAAATTCATGCGCGATCCGACCCGGGGCGGACTGGCTGCGACTCTTAACGAAATCGCAAGAAGCGGCAAAAAAAGCATCGAAATCAACGAAACCGATATTCCCATCGATAAAACGGTGCAGGCCGCAGCCGATATGCTCGGTTTCGACGTATTTGCAATCGCAAATGAGGGTAAATTCGTCGCGGTCGTATCGCCGGAATCCGCCGAAGATTGCCTGAAAATCTGCCGGAATCACCCGTTGGGCAAAAAAGCGAGCATAATAGGGCAGATTATTCAAACGAAAGATTTTCCCTTAGTGGAACTAATTACCCGTATAGGCGGCAGGCGAATCGTTCAGATGCCGTACGGTCGCGAGTTGCCGAGGATATGCTGATGCACGAGACCATGGTCGCAAAAAACCTGCTGGAGCAAATCACTGAAGCAGCCCAAGCACAAAACGCTAAACCCGTTGCGGCAAAAATCAGTTGCGGAAAACTCAATGCAATTAACGACGAAGTTCTGCGCTTCGCCTTCGAGGCGATTGCTAAAGATACGTTATGCCGGGATGTAAAACTGCAAATCATACACAAACCTTTACAGGCGAAATGTAAAACATGCAGCCATGTTTTTCCAATCGAATTTTCAAAACCGCAATGTGAAAAATGTGACAGCGACCAGTTCGAGCTGCTGCCCGATGCACCTTTGATGCTGGAAGAAATTGAGTTGGAAACGGAAAAAAATCATGAAAAAAATAAATATTGAAAAAAAAATTCTCAGCGAAAATGAAAAATGTGCGATAGAAAATACATTTTTTTTTACCGAGCAAAAAATATCATGTCTGAACATGATTTCATCACCCGGCTCCGGTAAGACAACTATTCTCGCCGAGACTATAACCGTTCTTAAAGACAAAATAAAAATCGGGGTTATCGAGGGCGACATCCAAACCGATATCGACGCCGAACGTATCCGCGCAACCGAGGCGCCGGTCATCCAAATCAATACCGAAGGCGCGTGTCATTTGTCCGCCGTGCAGATAAGCAGGGCGTTAAAAGAGCTTCCAGTCGACAGCCTCGAACTGATAATTATCGAGAACGTCGGCAACCTTGTATGTCCCTCCGCATTCGAGCTGGGCGAGGCCGGCAAAATCGTAGTTCTTTCCGTCGCCGAAGGTGACGACAAGCCCGCGAAATATCCGGTAATATTCGCAAAATCGAAAGTGCTTCTTATCAATAAAATCGACCTGCTCGGCCACGTGGATTTCGATATCGAGCGGGCGAAAGCCGACGCCCGAAGGCTCAACAAAAACATCCGTATTTTTCCGATATCGGCGAAAACCGGCGAAGGAATGTCACACTGGTACGACTGGCTGATAAAGAACGTCGAGCAGGTAAAAATGCGTCAATAAAACGACCGTCAGCAGCCGCTTTATTTCGTTGATAATCCGTAAAGATTATTTTCACGGATGTAGATAAGTACTTTCGGATGAAGCATTTGCGCAACATCAAGGCCGGAGGCCAGTCTCTGGCGCACCTGCGTGCTGCTTACGTCCACAAGCGGTGTTGGGATTATATTTTCCCGGAGTTTTTCTACTCTGCGTCGACCCCAGAGCGGCAGGAACTTCTCGAAATCCGGCTTTTCAAAACCGGCCCTGTACATAACCGACAAACTGCATTCGTCAATCAGCTCTTCGATTTTATACCATCTCGAAAGCTCACTGATACCATCTGCGCCGATTAGCCAGAAGATCGAAGCTTTGCCGCCAAGCTCGGCCTGAAATCGCCTGACGCTGTCAAGAGTGAAACTCGGCGATTGTCTCTTCAATTCACAGTCGCTGACTCCGAATTTTTCGTCGTCCTCTATCGCGAGAGATATCATATTAAACCGATCAACGTCACTTGCTCTTGGCAGGTTGTCTTTCAGCGGCGACCGCTTGGCCGGAATGAAAATAACCTTCTCCGCACCGATGTGTTCGGCGGCAGCCGCCGCAACGACGGTATGACCGACATGAACCGGGTCGAACGTTCCGCCGAACAAAGCTGTTCTTTTAGAAGTCACCATGTAATCAAAGCTCACAGGCATTAAGAAAAAGTCTCAGAATACAAAGAAAAAAATCAATAGCCCGAAAAAAATTTAGAAATATTTTTCTTTTTTACAATTTACAATAAGTATATTAAACAATATAACAGGTCCTGTAAAACCTTGACAAA
>JAFGBG010000245.1 GCA_016933295.1 Sedimentisphaerales bacterium
CTGCCGTTAACCGCCTGAACGGAAATATCCAGAATCGAAGCTATCCGTTCATACGGCAAATTGTCGTAATATCGAAGCACAATTAATTCCCTTTCGGCAGGGGGAAGCTGCCCGAGAGCCTGATTAATCGCTGTTCGAAGCCGGCAGTCTTCATCCTTTAAGGATGAGGCTACCATCTTTTCACCCGCCGGGGCAGTGCCTTTACTTTTGGATCTCAACATCTGTCGCGAGATGTTCCGGCAAATGCCCGCCAGCCATGCGGCGAACTTCTCTTTACTTTTCAGACTTGCGATATCGCGACAAGCGGCGGCGAAAACTTCCTGTGCCGCATCTTCGGCCATCTCTTTATCGGCCAGCATCGAATACGCCAGAGCTACCATAGAACTGTGATAACGCTCGTAGAGAATTCCGAAGCTTTCCAGATGGCCGCTTTGGGCCGCTTCAACCAGTTCTCTTTCCGAATCCGGATTCAAAACGTCTCCATTAATTCATATGAATCTGCCGATATCGGCTATCTGAGTACCCAAACGCGATTGGGTACTTCGTTATTATAGTGTAATTTCGCCTACAAAATGTGCGCGAAAAATCTCTTTTTCCAATATTTATTGTGGAAAAGCAATTTAGATATCTGTTGGAAGTTGTGTTTTAATTATTACCAGGCAGGGAGTATTGTTTAGATGCGTCGTCCAGGATAAGGACCCAATCGTTGCCTTCGGCTTTTTCGCCCGGCGGATCGAATGTTTCAGTGCCTTTGTTATCGAATTTACCCAAAAGCTGCGATTTGCCGTCGCGCGGATTGTACCAGTGTGCGATTATGTCTTTGCCGGTAATTTTGCCGAGAGCGACTTCAAAATCGCGGCCAGTATATGTGTAGATTAACGCATAGCTTTTTCCGCGAGTGGCGATGACAAAATCATATTTTTCGCCGTTGTCGATGATGATAGACGAATCATATACCCTCTCAAAGAACGGACGCGAAAGTATGAGGTTTTTGAGATAAAGCATCTGGCCCGCGCCGGGATCGTTAATACCTTCGTACCAATAGCTTTGCACTCCATAAGAAACTCTTCTTGGATCTGGTTTGCGCATCCCCATCACGGCGCCGTTGCCGTAGGTATGTCCGAACGAACCGGCAAAAACCGACCAGTATGCATATCGCCTGGCGTCTTTGGCCTTCCAGAAAGGCTCTTTCGGATCGTGCAATCCCTGTGGGATATTTTCGTAGGAAGGTTCTCCGTCAATGGTCGGTTTCGGCGGCGTCTTTGCATAATCTTCCAGCACATATTTCCAGTTATCTTCACCTTTCCATGTTGCTATATCGTCACCCGGCTCTATCTGGTCGTATCTCCGATGGCCGGACTGGAACATATTGAAGTCCAGCCACTCATCGTTATGGAACCACATCGAAGACTGAGTTCTGCCGAAAGGGTGGAAGGTCATCAGATGATTAATATCTTCTTCGTGCAGTGTTGTTCCCAGTGCCCGCCAGATTTCGGTGTTTTGATCTCCTCTGGTATCGCCGCCGTTAATCCAGATGATGTTGGTTTTGTTTCTATAACGTTCGGCTAACCATTTGCCGTATGCCTGTGCTCTTTCTACCGTAAAAGGACTACGCCTTCTTCTGACATTGCTTCCCCATGTCGGCACCATGGCGATGTAGATTCCTTTTTGGGCCGCCGTCTCAACGATATAATCTACATGGTCCCAGTAGTCGTATTCTTCTTCTATTTCCGGACTGTTCCCCGGCGTCGTTAAGGGCTCTGCGGGATTATTATTTGTAAGGGCCGAATCTCTATAAATATTGAACTGTGGTATTCCGTGAAGCACCATAACCTGAATGACATTAAATCCTTTTTGTCGCCGGTTTTCGAGGTATGTCCGGGCCTCGTCACGATCGAGTTTTGAAAAAAGGAGCCAGCCGGTGTCACCCAGCCAGAAAAAAGGCTTTCCGTTTTCATGTTGAAGGAACCTGTGGTTTTCCGAAACAACTAAACGGCCGTTGTCCCAGGGCTTTTCGACTTGATTATTCGGATACGCGTTGTGCGAGCTTATTAGTACAAATATCGTTAACAACAAAATAACATTAATTCTTTGTGTATTCATTATTACTTCCTTTATTCATTCTTTTCGTTGTTTTCGTCAGAGTCTTCCTTTGCATCCAGCCGCTTTTTTATATCTTCGAGATCGTCATTAAGTGACTCTGTTTCTTCCCTGAGCTTATCGACGGTTTCACGTAACTGGTTAATTTCGTCCGGGACAAGCTGCTTGCGCTCCCGAAGCTCTCTCAGGGCTCTGTTTGCGGCACGTTCAACTTCGTTATCAGGTTCGTCGTCGGCGAATGTCTCGATTACCGGAATTGCCTTGGGATCTTCGAGCGTTCCCAGTGCTCTGAGTGCACCGGTCTGAATACTCTGCCTGGGATGATTCACATAACCAATCAAAAAGTCGCGAATTTGGATTTTATCTTCTTCGTTACGACTGATATGTGCCAGTGTATCCAGCGCACGGCTAAAGTCACGGGAAGGAAACTTTTGTTCATTTTCACTCAATATTTTCATAAGGGGCTCGATTAAGGACGAATCGTCCAGCATGCGAATTGCCTCAATAGCCGCACTTGCCAGTCTGTTGCAGTAAGAATCGCAGTTAAGATAATAGATTAATAAATCCTTTGTATCTTCGTGATTGTATCTGCCGAGGTTGAGAATAGCTGTTGCAGAAATTGCCGGATTTTTTTCTTCCTTTAAAATACTTTTTGTAAGCTCGAAACCCTCCGTCCTGTAAAAGTCACCGATACTCCTGACAACCTGCAATCGAACTCTCGCATCTTTCTGGTCCAGGGATTCGGCAAGTGCGTCGAACGCCTCATCAGTATGGATTTCCTGCAAAGCTGCTGCAGCCCTACTCGATACGGCAAAAAATGAATCACTGTTGAGAATTTCCTTCAGTTTGGTAACGGTCTTTGTGTCCTCCTTTTTCTCGAGAGCGTCGATTGCCATAAGTTGACCGATGACGTCGTTTTTATTCTCTAATTGTTTGTACAGCATCGCGGTTGGCTTGTCGAAATCGATTTTGGCCAACAGACCGTAATCGGGGTCGAAACGGACAATTTGAGGCTGTTTAGGCAGCGGAAAATAAAAATCATGCTCTTTATTATCAATGCCGATTCGGCTATCAAAAATTTGGTCATCAATTATAAAACGAATTTTAGTATCGAAATTAAAGAGCATTACATTGTCGTTTACTTCGTGTGTTTGCTCTATGGATATTTTCGCGAGCTTATCTTTATCTGACCAGTTATATCTGATTTTTAAATCAGGGTATCTGCCGTGATAAATCCACTGGTCGAAAAACCTGTCGAAGGTTCTGCCCGTCAATTCTTCAATCACAGAGCGGAAATCGTCAGTTACTACATAGTTCAAAGCGTGACGTTCGAGATATGTTTTGACGCATTTGCGGAACATTTGCTCTCCGAGTTCGACCCGAAGCATGTGCAGCACCCAGCCGGCCTTGCCGTATGTACGATAGTCGAATTGTTCCCAAGTATCTTCATAAGAACGGAAAACTATTGGTCTGTGCTCAGAACGATCTGATAGAAGGTTAGATGAAGAGTTATAAAGATTAGCCATGAAGGAATCTCTGCCGTTTTTATGGCAGTCGTATAAATCTTCATAGTACGTGGCGAAACCTTCATTGAGCCATGTATGACTCCAGTCCTTACATGTCACGTAGTCGCCGAACCACTGGTGAGCCATTTCATGAGCCACGAGGCTCTGGCTGGATTTGATATTTTCCGTTTCGGAAGTAAAGAGTGTATTCTCTGTAAGAATGGTGAGGGATGTATTTTCCATGCCGCCAAAATGGAAATCCTGGACAACGGCCTGATAATATTTGTCCCAGGGGTACGGAACGCCGATTTCTTTCTCGAAAAATTCCAGCATGTCCGCCGTGTCTTTGAACGAGTTCTCGGCGTATTCTATCTGTGAAGTGGGCGTATAGAAAGCAATCGGGATATTTTTATATTTCGATTCGATCTTTTGAAATCTCCCGGCGACTAATGTAATCAGGTAGTTAGCATGTGGTTTGTCCTGAGACCAGTGTACGACTTTCAATCCGCTTTCGGAATCGATTTTCTCCGAAACGAGTCTGCCGTTTGACAGAACAATCATATCTTTCGGCACCCGGCAGATGACCTCCGACGTCGAACGCTCGTTGGGGTAATCGTAGTTTGGATACCAGTGCGGCGCTTCGTGGGTTTCCCCCTGTGAGAACAGATGGGTATCTTCTTCGCGGTAACCCATCTGCGGTGTGCGAAAGTAAAGACCTTCCTTCGGCGCGGCTTCGTAAACAACCGTCACGGTTACTTCATCACCTGCGGGAACTGGAGGCTCGAATGTTATTACGATAGTCTCATCAGTAACGTTGTATCCGGCCATTTCTGCGCTGGAAGACACGGAAGATACATCGAGGTTGATTGCATCCAGCCGCAATTCGGTTAGTGGTTTGGCAATTGGTGCAAACTTTATTATAGTCTTGCCCGCGACTGTTCTGGCTTTGAAATCAGGTGTAACATCGATAGTAATATGGAGGATATCGGCCGGACGGTCCGGTGCATACCGGCGTTTGGGAATCTCCGATTCGGTCTGTTGCGATGCCCCGAATACGGATTTTTGTAAATTGAAATTTTTGGAAATCCCATCGGTCAATCCGGCTAATGTTATAAGTATAATACAGGCGAAAAGGCCGTGATTTAATACATTCTGGATTCGTCTCATTATTATCTCCTTTCTGGGAAGATAAAACAGCTCATTTTCTAAAATAGCCGTGTTTTAAATTAGATGTCACTGTAAAGCAGCCTAAGTATAGTCCGAGACCTTAAAATCGTCAAGTTTCGAATTTGAGAGCAGTTCATGGTGTGTTGATAAATAAATGGCTTTTCCTGTCATTTTTTGGTATTGTATCCAAAAATGGCGAATAGGGGATACGAAACCCGAAATAGTTCGTAATATAAGTTGAATGTTGTATGCTATGAGTAAAGGTTTTGTCTATCTTGTTGGAGCCGGGCCGGGTCGTGCGGATTTGATTACCGTTCGTGGGGCCGAAGTCCTCGGGAAGGCCGATTGTATTATTTATGATAAATTGGCCAATCCGGCACTTCTTAGATATGCACGTGCCGGCGCAGATATTATACATGTTCCCAAGCGTATCGGCAGCACTTCGGTGACGCAGAAGCAAATCAATAGACTGTTGATTGAAAAAGCTTCCGGCGGACGGATTGTCGTAAGGCTCAAAGGCGGCGATCCGTGTATTTTCGGCAGAATCGCCGAGGAAATTGCCGCGATTTCCGAAGCGGGTATCGACTTTGAAATTGTACCGGGCATTACCGCTGGGATTGCAGTCTCGTCATATACCGGTATAATGCTGACCGACAGGCAGTACAGCTCGCAGGTGGTTTTTGTTACGGGCAGGGAAGCGGAGGGAAAAAAAGAATCTAATATAGACTGGTCTCTTCTGGCAAAATACCCCGGAACTATCGTCTTTTATATGGGGATGGGCAATCTCGATTTTATCGCCGGGAAGTTGATAGAAAACGGCATGTCGGAAAATACACCGGCTGCGGTCGTTACGGAGGTAACTTTTCCCACACAGGAGATGGCAAAAGCTCCGTTGTCGCGAATCGGCGATGAATGTCGGCAGAACAAGATTGGTCCTCCGGCGATTATTATTATCGGTGAGGCCGCAGATAGTGACAAAAGCCTCGGCTGGTTTACGAAACTGCCGCTGTTCGGCAAAAATATAGTCGTGACACGTGACTCTGTCGGAAACGCCGATTTTGCGCAAGAGATTATTGCCCGTGGCGGTAATCCGATTAGTTTTGATACTTTTAAGATCGTATCTTTGACGGATTCCAACGAATTTTTGAGGGCATTGACGGAATTTGCCGATTACGACTGGATTGTCTTTACGAGCGGTAACGGCGTTACTGTCTTTTTCGAAGCTCTGGGGAAGCTTGGCAAAGACGCCCGGGTATTCGGCTCGGCAAAAGTTGCCGCAATAGGTGACAGGACGGCGGAAAGATTACTCCGATTCGGCATAAAGGCCGATTTTGTGCCGAATGTTTTCACCAGTGGGGAATTCGGTAAGCAACTCCTCAACTTCACGAGCCTGCGGGATAAAAAAGTATTGCTTCTTCGTTCACAGATTGCTTCGAATGAGCTTGTCGAACTGTTGCAAAAGGGCGGTGCGGCTGTAAAAGATGTGGCGATTTATACGGCAGTGACTCAAAAGCATGACTCAGATTGGTTATCGGAAAAAATCGATAATGACGAGATCGACTGGCTGACGTTCGCCAGCCCGTCTTCGGTCGAAGGTTTTTTCGAGACAATCGGCAGTGAAACGGTCCGGAAGAATAACGTTAAAGTTGCTTCGATCGGGCCGGTGACTTCCCGGCAACTGGAAAGTCACGGTCTTTTAGTAGATATCGAGGCCGACGAGCATACACTTATTGGATTGCTTGAGGCTATTGAAAAAACATATAAGTGAATTAAATATATAAACTCCGTATGCTGTAGGGAGATTATAATGAGTTTTCCAAAGAACAGGATGCGAAGGCTGCGCAGCAGTGATTCAATGCGGCGATTAGTTCGTCAGACAAATCTCGTGCTGGATGATTTTGTGTATCCGTTATTTGTGCGGGACGGCAAAAGTCTCAAAGAGCCGATTAAGTCGATGAAGGATTGTTTTCATTTTTCGCCCGATACAATCGCCGACGAGGCTGAGCAGGTGGCCTCACTTGGAATTCCCGCAATTCTTCTTTTCGGCTTGCCGGAAAAAAAGGACGAGAAAGGTTCACAAGCCTGGGCCGAAGACGGCGTAATCCAGAAAGCGGTAAGAGAAATTAAAAATCGAATCCCGGAACTTTTAGTTATAACCGATATTTGCCTGTGCGAATACACCGATCACGGGCATTGCGGCATTATTAAAGCTTGTCCCGAGAATTGTCAAGGGAACGGGAGAGTAGATAATGATGGTACATGCGAGCTATTGGCCAAAGTTGCTTTGTCACATGCCCAGGCCGGAGCCGATATTGTTGCCCCGTCGGATATGATGGACGGCAGGGTCAAGTATATCCGTGAAGCGCTGGAAGAAAACGGCTTCGAGGAAACCGCGATTATGTCTTATGCGGCAAAATATGCTTCCGCTTTTTACGGGCCGTTCAGAGACGCTGCAGAGTCGGCCCCCGCTTTTGGAGATCGTAGAACTTATCAGATGGATCCGGCTAATAGCGACCAAGCGATGGCTGAGATTGCTCTGGATATAGAAGAAGGTGCCGATATTATTATGGTCAAGCCGGCACTGGCATATCTGGATATTATTTACAGAGCGAAGCAGTGTTTCGATTGTCCCATAGCGGCATATAATGTCTCCGGCGAATATATGATGCTAAACGCAGCCGCCGATAACGGACTTTTGGAGCGGGAAGCGGCAATGTCTGAGATGCTAACTGCTATTAAGCGGGCTGGGGCGGATATTATAATCACATATTTTGCCAAAGCTATCGCGAAAAATCTCGGCTAATCGCAGCGGATTCGTTCGTTTTATATATCTTGCAGAAAACAAAGAGCTGTCGACTTTACATGCCGGCAGCCCTTTGTTTGCTGATACTATTTTTAGTCTTATTCTTTTATTGACAGCAGGTAAGCCATTGATTGACTATGACAGTCAGGTCGTTGATGTCAATAACTCCGTCGCCGTTTGCATCTTCACAAATATCGCAGTCGCCTTTCGGGACGAAATAATAATCTTCGGTCTCGCCTATTAAGTATCCTGCTGCCGGACCAGAACCGCCGTTACCTGTTTCGCCCGGATTACTACCGCCTTTCCACGGTTGCTCCGACAGAGTAATTCGCATCCAGATAGCATCCGGAGAGCTTTTCTCATGCCAGGACAGGAAAGCAGGC